>NZ_PQHZ01000067.1 GCF_003385185.1 Amycolatopsis palatopharyngis
CGGACAGGTCAGGGATTTGTGCGACCTGCGCGGTCTCAGCTTCCCGGGTCTTCACTGCGAAGTACGACTTCGCCGCCGACACTGCGGGCTTCCGGCCGTCGCACTCCAGCATCACCATGTACGCGCCGTGCCGAGTGAGTCGGAAGTTCACGCCGCGTTGGCGGGTTCGGCCGAAAGCTTCGGGACGTTCCGAAGCTTCCCTGTCCGGGTCGCCGCCCGACTGCTGAATTGCGACACGTGCCCTCTCGATGACGTTGTGGAAGTCCTCCCACCGGGGGTACTCCACAAGCGGCATGAGGTCGCGTGCCGACCAGTACTCGCCGTGCTCGTCCGTCCGCTTGGTGACGTCGAACGGGGACTCTCCCCCGCCGAACGGGATCATGTCGGTCATTTGGCTCACCTCCTTTCAGGCGGCTTTGAGCACGGGAACGGGCGGGAGGAGTTGGCGAAGCTCCGCCGCGACGTCTGGCGTGAGGGGACCTGCAGCGGCCACGACGGCGCGGACGTACTCGTCGCGCGTGAACCGTGCTGGCTTCGACCCGGAGGACTTGCCGGGGGAACCGGGCTTATTGGGTGGCCGGCTGTCGCCGGGCCGGTTGGGGGTGGGGTGCTTGCTCATGCGGCACCGGCCTGGTGCTGCGTCGGGTGCGCGGGGTCGTCGGCGGATACGAGGGACCAGACGTCGACGTCGAGGATTTCGGCGATGCAGTGGAAGTCCTCGATCTTCATCTGGTACTTGCCGGTCTCCACGTTGCTCAGATGGCGGTGGCTGAGGCCGTCGACCATCTCCGCGAGCTTGCGCACCGTCCGCTTGCTCGCCTGTCTGGCGAGCTTGAGTTGGGGGGATGCGTACGGCATGAATGAGAGACTATGCCAAAGTCTGCCAAATGGCAATGTCTGGCGATGTCTGGCGCTCTAGCTCCCACTATGCCAGACTATGCGTATGTCAAAGGACGACCAATGATGCCAAGTACGAGGCCCGGAACCCGCCGGACCACGAGGTTCGACTTGGGTCAACGCCCCCGAACGCGCCACCCTTCACCCATGAATGGCGCCAAACGGCAAACTCTTCGCCAGGCCGTGCGAGCCCGGCGGGCGAGACTTGGCATGAAAAGTCAGACCGCACTCGCCGAAGCAGCAGGCGTCAGCCCGCGCACCGTTGCCCGACTCGAGGCGGGCCAGCGCGTTGGCGAAACCAGCGAGACGCTCATTGAGGCTGCCCTGTCATGGGGGACGGGCAGCATCGACGCCATCTACTCCGGTGGACAACCCACCCCAGCGGAACGACTAGAACTCGAGCCTGAGCAACCTTCGCGAGAGGAGCAACTCCGCGAGCTGAAGACCATGGCGGCAGCGTTACGCGAATACGCAAATGAGCTCGAAGAACGCCTGAATGCACTAAGCCAGGAGGGTGACGAACAGCAGGCAGTGTGACGATCCGATTACGGCCAGCAATACCGGCGATCATCGCGGGGATAACCTCGGGGACCCACCACACCGAGGACCATTCACATGCCGGACGTAGAACAACTCCGCGCGCACCTGCAGCGCACCCGACAGACACTGCAAGACATCGACGCGAAGATCGCCGAGGCAGAACAGGAGACAGAACCACCCCTGCAGCGAGCCGCATCCGCCACCGAGAAGGCCGCGAAACGGTGGGGCATCGCCGCCGCCATCGGACTCATCGGCTTCAGTCTGTGGGCACTGACCCGCGCCGGCCAGTACACCACCGCAGGGATTCTCGGGGCTGCCGCAGCGATCGGGGCCGCCATCCTGATCGCGCCAGACCCATCTCCACCCCTATCAAGCGGGCCACCCACAACGGCGCCGCCCGGGACGGCCACGTCGACCACTGCTGCACCGCCCACGTCCGCGCCTGACGCGCCTCCGCCCACCACATCCTCCGAGGAGGACGTACCCACGGCCGGTCCCGAGCCGACCACCGACGCCACACCTGCCACACCAGTGACCGACGATGCCACCCGTGAACCAACGCCGGAACAACCACGGCCATCGCGAGAGGGCACCACTGGACGCGACGACAGTGACAACGAGCCAGGGCGCGTCCCGGAACGCGGCGACGACGACGACGAAGACGCGGACGAAGAACGACGCGACCGGTGCCTCAACGTGCCCCCAGAACCCGTCGTCGACCTCAACGCCTGCCTGTCCGCCGTAAGCGACCTCGCTACCGCCTGAAGGTGACGCGCTCCTCCACCCGAACATAAGTCCGAGGCCGCGGCGACCGCTCGAGCCGGAGCTGACCGATCAACGCAGGAGTGAACAGCAACCTCGACACCGCGCGCTTGGTTTCCACCGTCGTCACCTTCCACCGCTTCCTGACGTCCCCGCCGGGCTGCAGCAGGTCAGCGAGGACAGTGGGAGTGGTCAGTTCCCGCTCCCGCGCCTCCAGCCTCACCCGCCGCTCCACCAGGGCAGGTTCCACCTTCTCGGCGAACGCGATTGAGATCTTGCCCGCGCCCACAGACTTCTCCAACTCGCGGATCTCATTGCGGACCTCCGCGAGGTCGTCCCGCACCTTCGACACCTCAACGTCGTCCTCGCCATCGAGGAGAGACGCGAAGTTCGCCGGCGCCGACAGCCACACGAACAACACCTCCAGCGCGTACCCGTCCAACTCCTCCCGGCTCACCATGACGTGCCCCCGCTGGTGGCACTTGTACCGCTGCCCGAATCGATGGTTCAGCACCGACAGCGGCCCATCGCAGATGTCGCACACCGCGGCCGTGGACATGCTCAACAGGTGCCGCGCCCTACCGTCGACACTGGTCTTGCGCCCCGGGTCGTCGAGGACGGCCTGTACCGCGAAGAACAAGCGCTTCGTCACGATCCCGTCCCACGTGCCGTCGACATACGACAGCGACCCGTCCGGTTGGCGAACCTGCCGGAGCCCGGCGTACATCGGGGAGCGCGCCATCTTCCGCAGATGCTGCGGGCTGTACGGGGTGCCCTTCCCGTTGGTGATGCCACGGTCACCCCAGTCGTCGGCGATGCGCCGGAAACTCTGCCGTCGGAACACCCGCAGGAACAGCTCCTCGATCAGGGGTGCCTTCTCGGGGTCGTGGATCTGCATCACCAGCACTCCGGTGCGGGGGTCGTAGGTGCGTTGGAACCCGAGTTGGAGTTTGCCGTGCGGGCGGCCCGCTTCTGCGCTCGCCGCGGCGGCGCGTAACGCCCGCTCGGATGTCTTCGACGACTCGTACTCCGAATCGACCGCGTCCTCGAGCAGTGTCCGCCGGTCCCTGCCGTTCCTGGGGTCATATGTTCGGGAGTGGGTGTGTACGTGGATCCGCACTCCCCGCTCGGTGAGCAGGTCCAGCAGGTCGACCCACTCGCCCACCTTTCGGGAGCCCCGGGACGATTCCCAGAGCTGCAGGACGTCCGCATCGAACCTGTTCGCCCGCAGGTCCGACATGAGTAGGTCGAAGTCGTCCCTGGCTTTCTTGGCGTGGCGGGATGCGCTGCCCACGTCGCGGTAGGGAGGGGTGACGAGATCCCATCCGTGGGCGATGGCGTCGCGGGCGTTGTCGTTGTGCTGCTCGTCGTGGCTGCGGACACGCCCGGACTTGTCCCGGCTGACGCGGAGATACTCGCGGCTCCTGTTGCGTTTCTCGACCATACCGCTAGACTACACTCGCAAGCCTTCACCAACGCCAAGGTCCTCTTCGACATCATGGGTTTCGGCAAGCCCGTCACGGAGACACCGATGCTGCTGCAGCCAGGCGTGCTCGCCCTCGCCTGGGGCAGCGTGGTCCGCCAGCTCGCGGCCGGACTCGACGTGGAACTGGACGCGGTGGAGGAGAGCTACGAGCGACTGCCCGCTCCGGAGACCTTCGAGGTCTCGTCCGGAACGATCGACGAGGGCACAGCGGCCGCGCTGCGGTTCGAGGTGCGCGGTATGCGCGGCGGCAGGCCGGTGTGCGTGCTGGAACACGTCACCCGGCTGCGTCCCGACCTGGGTCCGGACTGGCCCCAGCCCGCAGGGCAGGGGTGCTATCGCGTACAGGTGAGCGGGGAACCGAACTACACGCTCGACCTGCGCCTGCTCGGCGAGGACGGGGACCACAACACGGCCGGGCTCAAGGCGACGGCGATGCGGTTGGTGAACGCCGTTCCCGCCGTGGTCGAGGCGCCAGCCGGGCTACTGACCGGGCTCGATCTTCCGCTCATCACCGGCAGAGGTCTCGTCAGCCCCTGAGGTCCTGCCGTCCCCCGGTTCTGCGTCCTTCGCGTCCTGGTCGTCGTCGGCTTCGGTGCCGTTCTCGGAGTCGGCGTCCTGGTCCGCGGTGGAATCCTCGTCGACCGGATCGTCGTTGCTGCGGAGTGTGGCCGGATCCTCGCGGGGACCGCGCCGGGCGGCCACGATCAGATAGATCACCGCGCCGGTGAACAGCAGCACCGAGGTCCACACGTTGACCCGCAGGCCGAGAATCTCGTTGGCGGTGTCGGCGCGCATCAGCTCGATCCAGAACCGCCCCGCCGTGTATCCGGCGACGTAGAGCGCGAAGACGCGGCCGTGGCCGAGCCGGAACTTGCGGTCGGCCCAGACGAGCAGCAGTGCGACGCCGAGGTTCCAGAGCAGCTCGTACAGGAACGTCGGGTGCACGATTCTTTCCGGGATGTCACTGACGGCGACACCGCTGATCGCGTCCGGGGCCCGCTCGTAGATCTCCAGCGCCCACGGCAGGTCGGTGGGTCCGCCGTAGAGCTCTTGGTTGAAGTAGTTGCCCAGCCTGCCCACCGCCTGCGCGACGACGATGCCGGGTGCGACCGCGTCCGCGACCGCGGGCAGCGGGATACCCCTGCGCCTGCAGGCGATCCACGCACCGACACCACCGAGGGCGATCGCGCCCCAGATGCCGAGCCCGCCGTCCCAGATCTTCAGTGCGTCGAGCGGGTTCCTGCCCTCGCCGAAGTAGAGCTGGTAGTCGGTGATGACGTGATAGAGCCTGCCACCGACCAGACCGAACGGAACCGCGTAGACCGCGATGTCGATGACGGTGCCCTTGCTCCCGCCGCGCGCGATCCAGCGTCGTTCCCCCCACCAGATCGCGATGACGATGCCCGCGATGATGCACAGCGCGTAGGCGCGCAGCGGGATCGGCCCGATAAACCAGACACCACGGTCCGGACTGGGAATGTTCGCGAGAAAAACGGCCGCGGCGGAGTTCACGGGGCCACCGTAGCGCGCCCCGCTTTGACACTCTCTTTCAGGCCTTGCGGACGCCTTCGGCGAGTTCCGCGGTCAGGGCCCGTAGCGCCTCCGCGCCCTCGGCGGCCTTGGTGACCAGCGCCGATCCGACGATGACGCCGTCCGCGAAGCCCGCGACCTCGGCCGCCTGCTCCCCGGAGCGGACCCCGAGGCCGACACCGACCGGCAGGTCCGTATGCGCCCTCGTGCGGCGCACCAACTCGGCGGCACCGGCGCCGACGGATTCCCGTGCGCCGGTCACACCCATAACGGCGGTGGCGTACACGAACCCCGAACCGGCCTTCACCGTCAGGTCGATCCGTTCCTCCGACGAGGACGGCGAGACCAGGAAGATCCGGTCCAGCCCGTGCGCCTCAGAGGCGGCGAGCCAGTCCTGCGCGGAGTCCGGGGTGAGATCCGGAGTGATCATCCCCAGCCCGCCCGCGGCGGCCAGATCCCGGGCGAACGCGTCCACGCCGTAGCGGTGCACCGGGTTCCAGTAGGTCATCACCACGGCACGGCCACCCCGCGCGGAGATCGACTCGACCACCTCGAACAGATGCTTGAGCCGGAAACCGGCCCGCAACGCCGCGTCGGCGGCCGACTGGATCGTCGGCCCGTCCATCACCGGGTCGGAGTACGGAACGCCGACCTCGACCAGGTCCGCTCCCCCGTCGATGGTCGCGGCGAGCAGGTCCTTCGACCCCTCGACCGTGGGGTACCCGGCGGGCAGGTACCCGATCAGCGCCGCCCGCTGCTCCGCCCTGGTTCGCTCGAACAGGCGGTCCAGCTCGCTCGTCACGACAGCTTCTCCTCGTCCACCAGGTCGAAGTACCGGGCCGCCGTGTCCACGTCCTTGTCGCCACGACCGGACAGGTTGACCAGGATGTGCGCGCCATCGCCGAGTTCCTTGCCCAGCTCCAGCGCACCGGCGAGCGCGTGCGCGGACTCGATCGCCGGGATGATGCCCTCGGTCCGCGACAGGAGCTTGAACGCCTCCATCGCCTCCGCGTCGGTCACCGCGCGGTACTCGGCGCGGCCGCTGTCCTTGAGCCAGGAGTGCTCCGGACCGACACCGGGGTAGTCCAGACCCGCCGAGATCGAGTACGCCTCGATGGTCTGTCCGTCCTCGTCCTGCAGCAGGTAGGACATCGCGCCGTGCAACGTGCCCGGCGTGCCCTGCGTGAGGGTCGCGCCGTGCTCGCCGGAGTCCAGCCCCTTACCGCCGGGCTCGAGCCCCACCAGCCGGACGTCCGCGTCGTCGATGAAGCCGTGGAAGATGCCGATCGCGTTCGATCCGCCGCCGACACAGGCGGCGACCGCGTCGGGCAGCCGTCCGGTCAGATCGAGGATCTGCCTGCGGGCCTCCTCACCGATCACCTTGTGGAAGTTGCGCACCATCACCGGGAACGGATGCGCGCCAGCCGCGGTACCGAGCAGGTAGTGCGTGGTGTCCACATTGGTCACCCAGTCCCGCAGCGCCTCGTTGATGGCGTCCTTGAGGGTGCGCGAGCCCGTGGTCACCGGGATCACCTCCGCACCGAGCAGCCGCATGCGTGCGACGTTCAGCGCCTGGCGTTCGGTGTCCACCTCGCCCATGTAGACGACGCAGTCCAGGTCGAGCAGTGCGCAGGCGGTTGCCGTCGCGACGCCGTGCTGGCCAGCGCCGGTCTCGGCGATGACCCGCTTCTTGCCCATCCGCTTGGTGAGCAGCGCCTGCCCGAGCACGTTGTTGATCTTGTGCGAGCCGGTGTGGTTGAGGTCCTCGCGCTTGAGGAAGATCCGGGCGCCGCCCGCGTGCTCGGCGAAGCGGGGAGCCTCGGTGAGCAGCGACGGCCTGCCGGCGTAGTCGGAAAGCAGACGCGCGAACTCGCCGGTGAACTCCGGGTCCACGCGCGCCTTGTCGTACTCGGCCGACAACTCGTCCAGTGCGCCGATCAGCGCCTCCGGCATGAACCGGCCGCCGTACGGACCGAAGTGACCGCGCTCGTCCGGATCGTGCTTGTCGGGGTCGGCGTTGGTGTCGACCTCGGGGGCGGGTGCGGCTTTCGAGGGCTCACTCATCGGCTCGGCCTCGGGCATGCCGGGTGTGAACCCGCGGTCACCAGCTTGACCAGTGCGCCCTTCGGGTCCTCGGAGGCGACGAGACCCTCGCCCACGAGCACGGCGTCCGCACCGTGTCCCGCGTAGGCCATCAGGTCACCTGGGCCCCGGACACCGGACTCGGCGATCTTGATGACCTCCATCGGCAAGCCGGGTGCGAGCCTGCTGAAGACGTCCCGGTCGACCTCGAGGGTGTGCAGGTTGCGGGCGTTGATGCCGATGACACTCGCACCCACTTCCAGCGCGCGGTCGGCCTCCTCGGCATTGTGCACCTCGACCAGCGCGGTCATACCGAGCGACTCGACCCGGTCCAGCAGCGCGGCGAGCGCGTTCTGCTCCAGGGCGGCGACGATCAGCAGCACCATGTCCGCGCCGTGCAGGCGCGCCTCGTGCACCTGGTACGGGCTGACGATGAAGTCCTTGCGCAGCACGGGAACGTCGACCGCCGCACGAACGGCGTCGAGATCGGCGAGGGAGCCGCCGAAGCGCCGTTGCTCGGTGAGGACGCTGATGACCTTCGCGCCGGCTTCCTCGTAGTCCTTCGCGAGGGCCGCGGGGTCGGTGATCTGCGCCAGGTCGCCCTTCGACGGGCTGCGCCGCTTCACCTCGGCGATGACGCCGATCGCTGGGTCATGCAGTGCCGCCATTACGTCACGCGGCGGTGCCACGTCGGCAGCACGGCGCTTGAGCTCGTCGAACGGAAGTTTGGCCTCCCGTTCGGCGAGATCGGCCCGTACACCGGCGACGATGTCCTCGAGAACGCTCACCGGTGCGCCTCACAGGCCGTCGCGATCATTGATTCACTCGCAAGGTCGCTCACAAAAACCTTCCCCTTCCCGCCGAAATGATGCTAACCCTCGCGGTGAGCCGGACCAGTTCCGGGTCGAGGAAGGCCTTGCTCACCAGGGGTTGCTTCACCTTTCGTCAAGGGCCACTCGTAGGGTCCTCGCCCTCGGACAGCGCCTGCCAGAGCTCGGTGTCGGGGTCGCGTGCCACCGTTTTCCGCTGCGGTGCCGAGTATCGGGCCCCCAGCCGGGGCATCCTCGCGGCCTTGAGCACACCCAGCGTCGCGCCCAGCAGGACGAGAACTCCGCCCGCCGCTGCGAGACCCCGGCCGGCGAACATCTCGACCACCGGTGCCTCTTCTGGGTAACCACTCGTGCGCAGACCGTCAACGGCGAGCCAGCAGGCGGCCAGACCGGCGAGACCGAGGACGACACCGAGGATCCGCCTGGGCCAGCCGCCCGTCGCGACCATCCCCGCCACCCCGGCGACGGCGAGGACCGCGAGCGGGACGAGCGCTCCGGCCCGCTGCGCACCCGTGGCCGTGTCCAGCACGACGCCACGCACACCAGCGTCACGCTCCTCGGCGAACCAGACCAGCCGCGACGCCCCCCACAGCGCGGCCGCACCGAGCAGCAACGCCGACGCCACGATCCACAGTGGACGCTTGTCTGGCTGGACGGGATCAGACACGTGCGGTGTCCTCGTCCGATTCGAGCGAGGTCGCGGGCTTCATCGTGTTCGCCGCGGCCACGGCGGACAGGACGGTGCGGGCCTTGTTGAGTGCCTCGGTGTCCTCGTAGGCCGCCTCGGAGTCGGCCACGACGCCGCCACCGGCCTGCACATAGGCGGTGCCGTCGCGCATCAGTGCCGTGCGGATGGCGATCGCCGTGTCGGCATCGCCCGCGAAGTCGAGATACCCGACGACACCGCCGTAGAGTCCGCGCCGGGTCGGCTCCAGTTCCTCGATCAGCTGCATCGCACGCACCTTCGGTGCCCCGGACAGGGTGCCCGCGGGGAAGCAGGCCACCACGGCGTCGTAGGCGGTCTTGCCCTCGGCCAGCTCGCCGGTCACGGTCGAGACGATGTGCATGACGTGGCTGTAGCGCTCGATGTGGAAGAAGTCCACCACGTGCACCGACCCCGGGCTGCAGACCTTGCCGAGGTCGTTGCGGCCCAGGTCGACCAGCATCAGGTGCTCGGCCCGCTCCTTGTCGTCGGCGAGCAACCCCTTCGCCAGCTGCGCGTCCTCCTCCGGATCGGCCCCGCGCCAGCGCGTACCGGCGATCGGGTGCGTGGTTGCCCTGCCGTCTCGCACGGTCACCAGCGACTCGGGGCTGGAGCCGACGATGTCGAAGCCCTCCAGCCGCAAGAGGTACATGTACGGGCTCGGGTTGGAGTTGCGCAGGATCCGGTAGACGTCGAGGGCGTCTGCGCCGGTGGCCATCTCGAAGCGTTGCGATGGCACGATCTGGAACGCCTCGCCCGCGTGGATCGCCTCCACCGCCTTGTGCACGGCCGCGTGGAAGTCCTCCTCGCTGCGCCGCCGGGTGAACTCCGGTTTCGGCCGGTCGAACACCGCGTTCGTGGCCGGGGCGGGCGCACCGAGCTGGGTGGTCATCTGGTCGAGGCGGCGCACGGCGTCGTCGTAGGCCGCGTCCACCCGCTCAGGGGAGTCGTCCCAGTTGACGGCGTTGGCGATCAGCGTGACGGTGCCCTCGTGGTGGTCGAAAGCCGCGAGATCGGTGGCGAGCAACATCGTCAGCTCGGGGATGTCGATGTCCTTCTCGGCCAGTTCGGGCAGTGTCTCCAGCCACCGCACTGCGTCGTAGCCGATGTAGCCGACCATGCCGCCGGTCAGCGGGGGCATACCTGGCAACGGCTCGGTATGCAGCAGCTCGATCGTCTCGCGCAGTACCGACAGCGGGTCTCCGCTGGTCGGCAGGCCCGCGATCGGCGTGCCGGTCCAGACGGCCTGCCCGTCACGCACGGTCAGTGCGGCCGGACTCCGCACACCGACGAAGGACCAGCGCGACCAGGACTGCCCGTTCTCGGCCGACTCCAGCAGGAAGGTGCCCGGCCGGTCGCCGGCGAGCTTGCGATAGAGCGACACGGGGGTGTCGGCGTCGGCGAGCAGGCGGCGGACCACCGGGATCACGCGGCGCCCCTCGGCGAGCGTCCGGAACTCGCCTCTGTCCGGGGTCACCGCCCCGAGACCGGTGGCGCGGGGGTTCACGGCTGGCACGTTCGCGGACGGGGAGTCGACCATGGGGTTATTGTGCCGCTACGCGTTCACGTGCCCGCATCCGGCGCGAATTCAGCAATTGTTGAATTTTATTCGGGTCCACGTCATCATGGAGTCATGTCTCCCGCCGACCAGCCTGCCACTGCCAAACGCCGGGGGCGCCGCCCCGCAGGCGAGGACACCCGGACGGCGCTGCTCGATGCGGCCAGATCGGTGTTCGCCGAGTCCGGATACGAGGGCGCGACCGTGCGGGTGATCGCGACCAGAGCAGGTGTGGACGCGGCGATGGTGAACCACTGGTTCGGCGGCAAGGAGGGCCTGTTCGCCAAGGCGGTGCTACAGCTTCCGTTCGATCCGAAGGACATCGTCGCCGCGCTGCTCGACGGAGACGTGGACAGCCTCGGCCAGCGCATCGTGCGCACCTTCCTCACGAACTGGGACGGCGCGGGCAGGGACGGCTTCGTCGCGGTGGTCCGCAGCGTGACCGGGCATGACGAGGCGCTGAAGTTGCTGAAGGACACCCTGGTCAAGTACATCTTCTCCGGTCTCGCCAGCGCCGTGAGTGCGAACGATCGCGAGTTCCGGGCCGCCCTGTGTGCCACGCAGGTCGTCGGTATCGGCATGGTGCGCTACGTGATCAAACTGGAGCCGTTCGCGTCGGCGGACATCGACACCGTCACCGCCGCCGTCGCCCCCACCCTCCAGCGCTACCTCACCGGCGACCTCAGCTGATTCGCACTTTCCCGGGAAAGTGCGATACCCCGCGCACGCAACTACCGCGCTTTCCCGGGAAAGTGCGATTCGGGGTCGGCGAGGAGGAGGCGGTCGTCGGTGTCGAAGCAGGTGTGCGTACCGGTGTGACAGGCAGGCCCGGTCTGGTCGACACGCAGCAGCAGGGTGTCGGCATCACAGTCCACCCGTACCTCGCGGACGTACTGGGTGTGCCCCGACGTCTCGCCCTTCATCCACAGCTTGCCACGGCTGCGGGAGAAGTACGTCGCCTTCCGCGTCGTCAGCGTCCGCTCCAGTGCCTCGTCGTCCATCCAGGCGACCATCAGTACGTCGGACGTGCTGTGCTCGATCACGACGGCACACACCAGCCCGTCCGGGGTGCGCTTGAGCCGCTCGGCGATCTCGGCAGGCAGGCTCATGCCGCGTCCCCCAGGACGAACCGGCGCACGGGCCCCGAACTGAGCAGCACCCCTGCGTAGATGTAACCGGCTGCCGCGACCGCCGAGAACAGCTTCACCCAGAGCAGTTCCGCACCCATCAGGAAGAACGCGTGCAGGACGCCGAAGATCACCACGACGGCGTACCCCGCGATCCTGGCGAACGCCATCCGCAGCGCGATCCCGGCCGCCACGAGTACGCCGAACAACAGGCTCGTCACCGGCATCAGGATGGTGCGCGGGCTCGCTCCCGGTGCGGTCAGCATCACGACCGCCAGCAGCAGGTAGGCCAGTGCGACGCCGACGAACAGCGAACAGACGACCTTGACCTCGGTGGGCGCCTGCCAGCTCCGGATACTTGTCTTCATCGGACCTCGATCCCTTCGGCACGCAGTGCCTGCTTCACGGCGCCGATGCTCAACTGGCCGAAATGGAACACACTCGCCGCGAGTACGGCATCGGCCCCGGCTCGTACGGCGGGAGCGAAATGCTCGACCGCGCCCGCGCCACCGCTGGCGATCACCGGCACCCGCACAACCTTGCGCACCATCCTGATCAGCTCCAGGTCGAACCCGGCTTTGGTGCCGTCGGCGTCCATCGAGTTCAGCAGGATCTCCCCCGCACCGAGTTCCGCGCCGCGCGCTGCCCACTCCACGGCGTCGATACCGGTGCCCTTCCGGCCGCCGTGGGTGGTGACCTCGAATCCGGACTCGGTCGGCTCACCGCCCTCGGGCACGCGCCGCGCGTCGACGGACAGCACGATGCACTGCGCGCCGAAACGCTCGGCCGCCTCGCGCAGCATCTCCGGCCGGGCGATGGCGGCGGTGTTGATGCTCACCTTGTCCGCACCCGCGCGCAGCAGCCGGTTGATGTCGTCGTTCGTACGCACCCCGCCGCCGACGGTCAGCGGGATGAAGACCTGCTCGGCCGTCCGGCTCACCACGTCGAAGGTGGTCTCGCGGTTACCCGAGGACGCTGTGACATCCAGGAAGCACAGCTCGTCGGCACCCTCCGCGTCGTACGCACGCGCCAGTTCCACCGGATCGCCCGCGTCGCGCAGGTCGGCGAAGTTGACACCCTTCACCACCCGCCCCGCGTCGACATCCAGGCAGGGGATCACCCTCACAGCAACGGACATACCGCACAGCGTACGGGTCAGCGCAGGTCAGCCAGGAAGGCCCGCCACTGTCCGTGCTCGAAGGCCAGGGTGCCGGAGGCCGGATCCTTCGAGTCCCGGACCAGCGCACCGGGCGCGTCCCAGCCGACCTCGACACAGTCGCCGTTGTCGGTGCTGTAGCTACTCGTGCGCCACTCCATCGCGTTCCTCCGGCTGCGGGTAGAGCTCGACTGCCAGCCTGGCAATCAACTCCCGCGATTGTCCCGCATCCGGGGAGATGTCCGCGAGCCTCTCGAGCACGAGCCGGTGCGCGGCGATCTCCTCCGGCGCTTCCAGGAACAGACTCGCTGTCTGGCTGTCCAGGTAGACCACCGGGGAGAACTCCGGGAACTCCATCAGTTTGAACGCTCCCGCAACCCCGGCGTGCACTCCGGCCGCCGCGGGCACGACTCGCAGCGAGATGTTCTTCCGGACCGACAGCCGCAGCAGGTGGTGCAACTGCCCGGACATCACCTCGCTGTCCCCGACCGGCAAGCGCAAGGCGAACTCGTGCAGGAAGTAGGTGAACTGCCTGCCGTGTGACGCGGCGAGGACCCGCTGCCGATCCAGCCGCGCCCGCACTCGCCCTTCGATCTCCGCCGCGGGCAGGGTGCCGGTGCCGGACAGCAGTGCGCGGGCGTACTCGGGGGTCTGCAGCAGGCCCGGCACCACCATCGGCTGGAAGTCACCCGTCCGGACGGCCTTGTCCTCGTGGTCGATGAGCGTGCGCAACTGCCGCGGCAGCCGGGAGCCGTGCTGCTGCAGCCATCCGGGCGTCCCGACCTCGTGGCAGAGCCCGAGCAACCGCTTCCGTTCGGCGCCGGTTACCCGGCATACGGCAAGGAAGGCGGAGACCTCCACCTCGTCGTTCCCGCCCCGTTTGCCGCTGAGCAGCCGGGACACCCGGCTCTGTGACCAGCCGAGCGTTCGCGCGGCGTCCTGGCCGGTCAACTGGGCTTTCTCCATGGCTCTGCGCAGTCCTTCGCCCAGTTCCCTGCTGCGCACGGTGGTGTCCCGATCCCTCATGGACCGAACGTAGAGCCGTAGTCGTCCTGCGCAGGCCAGGAACACTCCAGGTTCACCAGCACGCGCAAGACATGTCCCCATGGCAATCGCACGCGTCCGCTCATGGAACGGGTTCCCGTTGGCGTGGGATCCGGGATGACCGCTGAACGGGTGGTTGGTGTGCGGTGTTGCGGATGGGTTTCCGCTCCGGATCCAGCCATTCCGGTGGGGTGAATTCGGGGGTGCCGTGGCGGATGCGGACCGTCCAGCCGGTGTGGTGGAGTTCGCGGTGATGGCGAGCGCAGACGAGGATCATGTTGTCCAGATCGGACAGTCCATCGTCGATCCACGACACCACATGATGAACCTGACACCACTTCGGGCCGCGCGTGCAGCCCGGCCGGGTGCAGCCCCGGTCCCGGATCACCAGGGCCCGGCGCTGAGCCGGTGTGGCGAGACGCTGGGCGCGGCCGAGGTCGAGGACCTCGCCCTGGCTGCCGAGCACGGCGGGCAGCACCTTCGCTTCGCAGCACCACCGGCGCAGCTGGCTGATCGAGGTGTAGCCGGAGGCGTTGAGCATCGCGGCTTCCGCACGCTGTTCCAGCTCCGCCAGGCTGATAGTCACGGTCACGACGGCGCGTTCGCCGCCGGTGGTCGGCAGGTCGTCGGCGCGGGCGGTGCGGCTGATGATCTCGGCCAGGGCGTCGCCGTGCCGCTGCGCGTGGCTGCGCGGGTCGCGGTGGCCGTCGGCATCCGCCGGGTCGGGCTTGGCCAACGGGTGCAGGACACCTTCCAACTCCCCAGCGGACTCGGGGTCCAGCTGGCCGGAGAACACATATTGCCCATCACGGCGATACCGGCCGTGGAACTCCCGATACGGGCCCGCCGGTCGTTCCCGATCCTTCGGCGGGGCATTCTCGACATCCCAGTGCCCCAGGATCCGCTGCCCGACCTTGGCGACCTGAGTGGCGTCGGCCTGACAGCCCAGCTCCACCAAGGTGTCTTCGGTGGCGAGCCGCTCGGCCTCGGGCAGGGTGTCGGGTGCCTGGGCGAGGACCTTCTGAATCTCCCGCACCTGCGCCGCACCGATCTCACCCGCCCGCAGAGCCTCTGTCACCAGCGGCATCGGAGTCGTCGCTTGCGCCAGGCGCGCCTTCGCTTCACCGCGAGTCAGGTGCAACGCCATCATCAACAACGACACCGTGCCCGCATATCCCTGCGCCACAGCCACACCGCGCTTCTCGGCCTCAGCAACAAACTCCAGCATCCGACCATAGTGCCGACGCAGCGCCTTTTCGGATTCGAGCAGACCACCGAACAGCTCCCCTTCGGAGAGCTGCCACACCGGAATCGCCTGCTCGTCAACGTCCACGTCACTGACGCTACTCGAACACCAGTTCTACGAATGCGCAATGTCGACAAGCGGTCACTCCGGCCCGACAAGCGGCCTCGGCCAATCACTCTCACTGCGCACTCCCACCACCGCCCATCGCACTTTCCCGGGAAAGTGCGACAGCCGGTGGCCGCTACTGTGGTCGCATGAGTACAGAACTGGACCGCCTGGCGAGCGAGCAGTACGTAGTCCTGACCACGTTTCGCAAGACCGGCGAGCCGGTACCCACGCCGATCTGGGCGGCACGCAGCGGCGACGAACTCGTGGTGTGGACCGAGCGCGAGTCCGGCAAGGTCAAACGCATCCGCCGCGACGGCCGCGTCGAACTGACAGCGTGCGACATTCGCGGCAAGAAGACGCACGGCGAAACGGTCACCGGGCAGGCCCGCGTGCTCGACGACGCCGAGTCGGAGCAGGTCCGCCGAGCGATCGCCGGTAAGTACGGCATCATCGGCCGCATCACGATGTTCTTCAGCAAACTGCGTGGCGGCAAGGAACGCACCATCGGTATCGCGATCAAACTCGCGTCCTGAGCGTGGCTGGCATCGGACGCGAGCGGCTGCTCCTGCCGGCCTGCGTGCTGCTCGCGGTGGGCGTCGTCGCTACGGCGATCGCGCTGCACAAACCCGAGGACGGCGTGCCACAACAGCACATCGCCATTCCGCGCGGTGGCGCCGAGGCGCTACTCGACGAGGCGGTCCGGCTCGCCGGAGTCGGCGACATCGACGGAATGTGTCGGTCGATCGCCGCTTCTACCGGGATGTGCACCCGCCTGCTACATGGCGAGGACTCCGCGCCCGGCCCGGTTCGCCCCACGGTTGTCGGTGTCAGCAGACATGTCGACGAGAACTCGAATCCGACGCTCGTGCTGCATCTCGAGGGCACCCGCGCCGACGGGAGTCCGTACGACAGCGACTTCGCCGTGGTTCGCCGCGTCGACGATCCCACTCGGCTCGCCAGTCTGACCGCCGCGTACTGGTCGGGCGTGCGGTTCCGTTTTTGAGCGGCGTGGCAGCAGGAGGGGCCGGGGCGGGGGAGATTAGTGTGAGCCTCGTGAGCGGATCATCCTCTGCACATCTCCGTACGACAGCGGAGGCATACGACGCCGTCGCCGGCCCGTATGTCGAGTTCGTCCGCGACGAGCTCGACCAGCTCCCGCTGGACCGTGCGGTACTCGCCGCGTTCGCCGAGGCCGTCCGGGCCTCCGGGGGCGGGCCCGTGGCGGAACTCGGGTGCGGCCCGGGGCGAGTGACGGCGCACCTGCGGGACCTCGGACTCGACGTCTTCGGTGTCGACCTGTCACCGGTGATGATCGACCTTGCCAGGCAGACATATCCCGACCTGCGTTTCGAGGTCGGTTCGATGGACGCACTGGAGCTGGCCGACGAGAAGCTGGACGGCATCGCGTCCTGGTATTCGCTGATTCACGCGCCGCCGCGGGACATACCGGCGTACCTGGCCGAGTTCCGGCGAGTCCTGGCCCCCGGAGGCCATCTCCTGCTCGCCTTCTTCGACTCCGAAGGCGAGCCGGTGACGGCATTCGACCACGCGGTGGTCACGGCGTACCGATGGCCGATCGACGCCCTCGCCGATCTGGCGCAGGAGGCCGGGTTCGTCGAGATCGGCCGAATGCTGCGTGAGCCCCGCGAAGGCGAACGGCATCGCCGGGGCCATCTACTGATGCACAGCCAGGCGAACTAGCGAACGGCCGCGAGGGCCTCGGGCAGGGTGAACGCACCCGCGTAGAGGGCCTTCCCGACGATGGCGCCCTCGACGCCGTCACGCGACAGCCCGGCCAGCGCACGCAGATCGTCCACACTGGACACACCACCGGAGGCGATGACGGCCGCGTCGGTACGAGCCGTGACCTCTCGCAGCAGTTCGAGGTTCGGCCCCTGCAACGTGCCGTCCTTGCTGACGTCGGTCACGACGTAGCGCTGCGCGCCGTCCCGGTCGAGCCGGTCGAGGACCTCCCAGAAGTCCCCGCCGTCCTTCGTCCAGCCCCTTGCCGCGAGCCGGTATCCCGCCTCGGTGATCCGTACGTCCATGCCGATCGCGACGCGGTCACCGTGCTCGGCGACCACCTTCGCGGTCCACTCCGGGTCCTCCAGCGCCGCGGTGCCGAGATTGACCCTGCGGCAGCCGGTGGCCAGCGCTGCTTCGAGGGAGGCATCGTCGCGGATCCCGCCGGACAGCTCCACCCGCACGTCCAGCTTGCCGACGACCTCGGCCAGCAGCTCGCGGTTGGAACCCTTGCCGAAAGCGGCGTCGAGGTCCACCAGATGAATCCACTCCGCCCCGTCCCGCTGCCAGGACAGCGCCGCCTCCAGGGGGCTGCCGTAATGGCTCTCGGTACCGGCCTCACCCTGCACCAGGCGCACGGCCTGGCCATCGGCCACGTCAACGGCGGGAAGGAGCGTGAAAGTCACCGGCTCACTATATGAGCCACTGCTCCGACCGGCGCAATGGGTGCGACCAGGGCCAGACGGGCAGCGTCCCGGTCCGTCGATCAGAGCGTGTCCAGCCAGTTGCGCAACAGGTGCGCACCGGCGTCCCCGGACTTCTCCGGGTGGAACTGGGTCGCCCACAGTGGACCGTTCTCCACCGCCGCGACGAAGTCCTCGCCGTGATGCGCCCAGGTCACCTTCGGCTGCTGATCCGGCAGGCCGGATTCAAGCTCCCAGCGCCGGGCCGCGAAGGAGTGCACGAAGTAGAACCGGGTGTCGGCGGGTAGCCCGGCGAACAACCGGGAGTCCTCCGGCGCACGCACCGTGTTCCAGCCCATGTGGGGCAGCACATCCGCGTGCAGGCCCTCGACCGTGCCCGGCCACTCACCGGTACCGTCGGCGGCCACGCCGTGTTCGACGCCACGCTCGAAGAGGACCTGCATTCCGACGCAGATGCCGAGCACGGGCCGGCCGCCGGCGAGACGGGTGCCGATGATCTTCTCGCCACCGGCGGCCAGCAGCCCCCGCATGCACGCGGCGAACGCACCGACGCCGGGCACCAGCAGGCCATCGGCCTCCAGCGCCGCATGAGGGTCGGCGGTGACCTCCACCTCCGCGCCCGCGCGCTGCACGGCGCGTTCGGCGGAACGGAGATTGCCGGAACCGTAGTCCAGGATCACGACGCGAGGCATGTACCCAGGTTAGCCGCGCCTGCCAGGGCGTAGCGCGACGGGCATCAGCAGCAGCGCGGCCACGGCGAGCAGGCCGAACGCCAGCGGGTAGCTCGTCCCGACCACCAGCGCGCCGACAGCAACCGCGCCAAGACCTTGGCCCGCGTCGAACGCCACGTTCCAGACGACGCTGGCCGGGCCCGCGGCGGCACGGTCGAACATCACCACCAGCGCGTCGTTCTGCACCACACCGAAACCGATACCGAACAGGGCCACCGCGAGGATCGCCACGACAGGGGTCGATGTCGTGAGCGCGAAGCCGAGCAGGCCGAGGCCGATGGCGGCCAGCGCGATCGGCAGCATCCGCCCCGCGGCGCCGAGGCGGTCCCCCACCAGCCCCGCGGCCCAGCGCGCGGTCAGCGCCGTCCCCGCGACCACCAGCAATGCCGCCGCGCCCGAGCCGTCCAGCACGATCGGCAGGAAGGTGGCCAGCGCCCCGTATCCGGTCGACCCGGCGAGCATCACCAGCCAGGGCCGCCACGTCGCCTCGAGTACCGTCCGCCACTGGGTGCCGGTGGCGTCGTCGGGGAAGACGGCTGGCAGCAGCAGGACCATGGCGATCCCGATCGTCGGCAGGGCCGCGGCCAGCACGAACACCGGCGCGAACCCCCACTGCACGGCGATCCAGGTACCCGCGGGCAGTCCCGCCAGCTGCGGCAGCCCGGCCGCCAGCCCGTAGAGGCCGGACCCGCGAGCCAGCGCTGTCCGGGGCAACAGTTCGGCGATGAGTGCGCTGCCGCAGACGGTGACCAGCCCGAAGCCGAGACCACGAACCAGCGAGATCGCCAGGATCGACGGCGCCCCGGTCGCGCCGATCAGCAGGAAGGTCGGCGGGCCGAGCAGCAGCGCGCCCAGTAGCAACGCCAGGCGGTAACCCCGCTTGCGAACGAACGCGGGGACGCCGAACTGGGCGAGCACCGTGGCCGCCATGAACACCCCGGTCGAAGCGCCGGCCGCGAACTCTCCCGCGTCCTGCTCGATCACCCACATGGGAACAACGGGCAGAAGCAGGGCATAGCCGCAGAACACCATCGCGGTCGCGAACAGGGTCAGCCGGAAGTCACGGTTGCGCAGTGGGGACACGCTCCCTTTGTAGACGTCGAGGGTCTATCGTGTCCAACGAACAAAAACGATGGAATCGATCGACGAATCCGATGGAAGTGGCGCCTGATGGACTCCCGGCAGCTTCGGACATTCCTCGAGATCTCCCGGCTCGGTAGTTTCACCAGGGCCGCAGCTCACCTCGGGTACGCGCAGTCGACCGTAACGGCGCAGGTCAAAGCACTGGAGTCGGAGTTCGGTACCCGTCTGCTCGAGCGGGGCACTCGGGGGGTCGGGCTGACCGCGGCAGGTAGCGCGCTGATCCGCCATGCCGAGGACATCCTGCGCAGGACCGAGGACGCCAGGGCACACGTCCGTTCCCTCGGCGCGAACGCGGCGGCAGGCGAGCTGCGCGTCGGGGCACCGGAGACGCTGTGCGCGTATCGCCTGCCCGCGGTGTTGCGCATGATCGCGGCCCGCCATCCGGGAATCCGTATTTCCTTCCGCCCCGGCGCCAGGGCCGACCTGCTCGACGACCTCGCCTCGGGAGCGCTGGACGCGGCGTTCCTCCTCGAACCCCGGCTGCACGCGGGCCCGATGCTGGTCGAGGCGCTGGTACCCGAACCGCTCACGGTGATCGCGGCGCCCGGTCATCCGCTGGCCGCTCTGCCGGAGATCCACGGTGAGGACCTCGACGCCGAGACCGTGTTGCTGCTGGACCCGAGCTGCGCGCAGCGCACGGTGTTCGAGCGGCACCTGGCGGATCTCGGTGCCCGCTACCGGTCGTCCATGGAGTTCACCAGCGTGGAAGCGGTCAAGCGCTGTGTCGGCGCCGGACTGGGTATCGCCGCGGTACCGGCGATCGCCGTGGACGACGAACTGCGGCGCGGGGATCTTGTCGCACTGCCCTGGCCTGCGCACGACTTCGGCCTGTTCAGCCAGATCGCCCGCCACCGCGACCGGTCGGCGACCCCGGCCCTCACCGCGCTGACGGAGACGGCAAAGGAGCTCTGGACACCGTCCTGAGGCGCGCCCACGTGGTTTGACCACCACCTGATCGGGGTAATAACCGGGGACTGACCCTGGGAGTCACCATGACCAGCGCAGACAAGCTCGACCAGTTGCTCGAGATGTGGCGACGAGACATCGACAGCGTGCCGTTCCCGGAGATCGGCCTGACCGACATTCCGCTGCAGCGTGACAGGGACGAGAACCGCTCGTATGCGAGGACTCGCCGGGAAGCACCGAGTTCGCACAGCCGACCCACCCGGCAGGCGGGCTAACGCAGGAACTCTGCCACGGAGCGGGCGATGCCCGCCTCGTCGACATCGTGCGCCCTGTCGTGATCGGCCATCGACCCGTAGACCCTGACCTCGGCGTCACGACGCATGCCGAGCGACCGCACCCGGTGCGGCACGTCCTCCAGCGCCACGGCCACGTGCTGTGCCGACGTCCCCGCGAGGTACGGCTCCACCAGGACGACGTCGGCCACCCCTGTCGCGTCCACCGCCTCCCGCAGACCGCGCGCGTCGAACGGTCGCACTGTCGCGGCGTACAACACGGTGACGTCCAGCCCTTCGGTCGCGGCCAGCGTCCGGTCCAGCATCGGCCCGACGGCGAGCACGACCCCGCGGCCACCTCGGCGTACCCGGTGGATCCCGGCGCCCACCCTGGCATCGGCGTTGCTCGCCTCGGAAAGGCGCAGATAGACCGGATCGGAACCAGGCAGCGAGTCGAGCAGCAGTTCGCGCGCCTCGGCCGGATGCCCCGGCACGTGCACGGTCCATCCCGGCAGGGTGTCGAGCAGGGCGACGTCACCGGGCGACTGATGCGTGCGTCCGGCGGTGGGCATGTCGTAGGACGCGCCGGAGGACATCAGCACCGCGCCGGCACCCTGATGGCCGAGATCCAGCTTGATCTGCTCGAAAGGACGTTCCACGAGGAACGAGGCAAACGTATGCGCCACGGGTCGCATTCCGGCCAGCGCCAGTCCGCCGGCGACGCTGACCAGCAACTGTTCGCGGATACCGAGGTTGATCACCCGATCCGGATGCCGCGCCGCTGCCGCGTCGAGCTGGGCCGCGGAGATGTCGGCCAGCACGACCGCGAGTCTCGGGTCAGTGTCGAGCGCCTCGTCGAGAGTGGCCAGCGCGGTCTCCCGCATCGACGCGGTGATGGTCGTGGTCATGTCCTCAGTCCTTCGGCTAGACCCGTGCGACGACCGCCAGCGGACGCCCGGGGTGTGGTTCGGTGAACGCGGCGTGGAGGGCGTCGTGGTCGCGGCCGTCGACGGTGCGGCCCGTCCAACCCTCGACCTCGAAGCGGGCCGTGATGCCGCCGGGCCAGCCGTGGGTGGCGGAGGCGTTGTCGATGACCACAGTGGTCAGCCGCTCCAGCCCCGCCCGGCCCGCGAAGGCGATCGCCTCGTGGTTGGACCCCTCGTCCAGTTCGGCATCGCCGACGAGAACCACCACCCGCGGCTCGGTACGTCCCTGTGCGCGTAGCCCCAGAGTCGTGCCCACGGCGAGCGGCAGCCCGTGGCCCAGCGAACCGCTGGAGATCTCCGCGCCGGGCACGAGCACCCGGTCCGGATGCATGCCGAGCCGCGACCGTACGCCTGCCCAGTCCTCCAGCTCGCCGGGCCGAAGGAAGCCCTTTGCCGCGAGTACGGCATAGAAGGCCATTGGGCCGTGCCCCTTGGACAGCAGGAAGCGATCCCGGTCCGGGTGATCAGGCGCGTCCGCCGACACGCGCAACACCCGGTCGTAAAGCACCCACAACACGTCCACGGTCGACGTCGCGGCCGCGGAGTGCTTCTCGTCCCCGGTCAGCCGGGCCATCAGTTCCGGCAGGTCGGTGAATCCGGGCTGCCGTATCGCCGTGTCACTCATGTCGTCAACCGTGCAACCTCGACCTAAGTCGAAGTCAAGGTAGGGTGAGGGGGTGACCAAGCTTGCCGACCATCTCAGCATCGGACAGGTCTCCGAGCGCAGCGGAGTACCCCATACCGCGTTGCGCTTCTACGAGGACCGTGGCCTGATCTCCTCGGAGCGCTCCGCGGGCAACCAGCGTCGCTATCACCGCTCGGTGCTGCGACGCATCGCGTTCATTCGCGCCGCGCAGCGTGTCGGGCTCACCCTGGAACAGATCAGCGACGCACTGGCCACCCTGCCGCAGGACCATGCGCCGACGAAGGCCGACTGGGCCCGACTGTCCCGAGGCTGGCAGGACGAACTGGACGCGCGGATCGACGCGCTGCACCGGCTGCGCGACCGGCTCACCGGATGCGTCGGCTGCGGTTGTCTGTCATTGCGCACGTGTGCGCTGCAGAATGGCGACGACCAACTGGCTCGCTTCGGCCCTGGGGCGGGTCGCCTGAAGCCGGTCGCCGAGGGTGGAATCTGAACATAGGGCGTCGTCGTTCATCTTCGCCCTCGGAACCAAACACCTACTTTCGTCTGGTGCCTCGGTTCACATAGTGGACCCGTTGCTTTTTCTCGCGCCCTCTGAATAGTCTGCGGTTGCGCAGCGAGAACTCCGCCACCACGGTCATCGCGGATCCGGTTTCTCCTGGCACAGAACACAAAGCGCAATACCCAACACCGCTAACGATCCGTAAATAAAGCGGCTTCGTTGTGTTTCCCGCTGCTTTCTTCCTAACAGCGGGTGGACGCTTGGCTTCCATTCTGCGACACAGTCCGAACGAGGACACGACCATGAGATTCACGAAGCTGTCCGACCACGAGGTGCGGCCGGGAAGACTCGTCGAGTGGTACCCGATCGCCCTCGGTGCCCCGGCGCCTGATCCGCGTCCCGCCTCCTACGTTCAGGAAGCTCACCTCCGGGAAGCCAGTACCCGGCGCGCCGCCGGGCTGAGTTGCCCTACCTGGCTGGGCACCACCTTCGAACTGCCGGGAGACCTCGACATCGCCGCATTACGTCAGGCGTTGCTGACGTGGATCGACCGGCACGAAACCCTTCGTAGCACCCTCACCTTTCACACCAGAACGGGCGGAGATGCTCAGGTCCGGAGGTGGACGCTGCCGCGAGGTGGTGTGGGCCTGCATCGGCAGGACCGAGGGCGGTTTGCCGATCCCGCCCGTATCGGCTCGCATGTCGAATCGTTGTTCGACCGGACCGCGAATCCGTTGCACTGGCCGTCGTACTTGTTCGTCACCGTGTCCCGGCCAGGCGGGACAACCATCTATATCGGCCTGGACCACTCCAATGTGGACGGCTATTCGATTTTGCTGATCGCCCAGGAGCTCCGCGCTCTCTACGACGCGGCGCTGACCGGAGTGGCGGCCGGACTGTCCGCGACGGACAGTTATCTGGAGTTCAGCGCCGCCGAGCGGTCCGAAGCCCTGCTGGTGCGCGCCGATCACGAGGTGGTCAACAGGTGGCGCCGCTTCCTCGATACGAACGATGCGGAACTACCCGGGTTCCCGCTCGAGGTCGGGGCGGACCGCACCCGGCCGACGCCTCAGCACGGGAACTGCACCTGGCTGCTCGACGCCGAAAAGGCCGAATCCTTCAGCACCGCCTGCCGGGCCGCGAGTGGCGGTTTCCAGGCAGGCGTACTCGCCTGCCTGGGTATCGCCGCACACGAGGTCAGCGCCAGGCGGACCTTCCGCGCCCTGGTTCCCTTTCACACCAGGCACGCGCCGCGATGGACGGCATCCCTGGGCTGGTACGTCGGCCTCGCTCCGGTGGAGTTCCCTGTCGAGGGAAGGCCGGACTTCGCCGGGTTGACCCGCGCGGCCAGTGCCGCGGTGCGCGAGTCCCGGCCACTGGCTCGGGTGCCCTTCGCCCGCGTGTGCGAGCTTCTTGGCGCTCAACCGCGACCACGATTTGTCGTGTCCTACATGGACATGCGCAACGCTCCGGGTGCGGACAGGTGGCGACAGTGGCACACCTGCGCTTTCCACAGCAGGTCATCCGCGGGTGACGAGGTGTACCTGTGGATCCATCGCACCCACGACGGGGTCTACCTGACCTGCCGCCACCCCGGCACCGAAGCCGGAATCCGCAATGTCGCCCGCTACGTCGGCCATCTTCGCCGCGTCATCGACGAGGTCGCCACGCACGGGGGCTATGCCGTGTCCGGGCTGGCACCGATTCCAGCGGTGGACATGGCGACAACCTGGTGAGGACAGTCCGGAAAGGAATTTCGTCATGCTGATGACACCGATTCTGGGGTACGAACCCCGGCCGGGCGAGGTGGTCGAATGGGTCCCCTCGGCCGAAAGCGTCGCTGCCGCTGAGATCGCACCCCCGCATCCCGCACCACCGTCGTTCGTACAGGAACGACACATCACCCGCGCACTCGCCAACGAGAGTTCCGGAAAGGTGCAGTCTCCGTGGCTGGCCACGGTCTTCGATCTGCCTGGGCCGCTGGACACCGAGGCGATGGCAAGCGCGCTGACGAAGTGGGTTCGCAGGCATCCGACGCTGCTCACGTGGTTCAGCCCAGCAGCGGACGGGAGTCTGCGACGGCACGCGCTCACGCCCGAATCCTTTTCCCTGCGAACCTCGGCTGCCGGTGCGTTCGACGATCCGGTGAAGTTGCGTGAGCACCTGCACGAACGCTTCGACCTGGGAACCGATCCACTGCGCTGGCCCCCGTTCACAGCGGGCGCGATCGTCAGGAAGGACTCCTCGACGGTTTACTTCGCGGTCGATCATTCGCACTCCGACGGCTACTCGATCATCCTGGTGTTCGCCGAACTACGGGCGCTCTACCAGGCCGAAGTCGACGGATCGGTCGCACAGTTGCCGACGACGGGTAGCTATGTCGACTTCTGCGAACTGGAACGTGCTCGGGCCGCGCAGGTGACACGGGACTCCCCCGCGGTGCATCAGTGGCTGGAGTTCTGGCTCGCCGGCGGCGGTACACCACCTCGATTCCCGCTCGACCTCGGCGTCTCGCCGGACGGCACCTACCCCGCGGTACCCGTGGAGATCGATCTGTTCGACACCGAAGAGGCCGAGGCGTTCGCGGCATCCTGCAAAAGCCATGGTGCGGGCTTCTCGGCAGGGCTGCTCACCGCGCTCGGCATCGCGAACTGGGAACTCGCCGGACAGGACGGGTACCGGGGGCTGAACGTCGTGCACACCCGCGACGAACCACGGTGGGCCGCGACGCAGGGCTGGTTCATCAACCTCGTCCCAGTGCAGTTCACGGTGGCGAACGCGAAGGACCTCGGGACTGTCCTCAGCGGTGCGCAGGCGGCATTCGAGCGGGCCAGGGGGTTGGCCGGGGTGTCGCTGCACCGGGTGACCGAAGTGGTGACCGAGGGACTTGACCTGCACACGGATTCCAGGGTCGTGCTGCCGATGGTGTCCTATATAGACACGAGGAGAGTGCCAGGTTCGCAGGACTGGGAGGCCGCGGACTGCCGGGTGCTCGGTGGTCCAGGGGACAGCCACGACGTGCCGATCTGGGTGAACCGGCTCTGGCGGCGTACGTACCTGAAGGCCAGCCATCCGGACACACCAGAGGCGAGGGCCAACGTCCCCCGCTACCTGGAGCGGGTGCGGCAGATTCTGCGGACGGTGGCCGCGACGGGGGACTATCCGGTCTCCGGCCGCGAGATTTCCACCGGGACAGCGAGCTAGTCCGCGATGCACGTGACCACGATTGAGCTCTACGTGCCCGAACCCGGGACCCTGCTGGAATGGCGAACACCTCAGTCCACAGTGGCCATCACGGAGAAGTCCGTCGCGTCCCAGGTTCCGCCTTCGTTCAACCAGCGGTTCCATCTACAGACCGCGGCACGGTCGGCCGAGCGGCCGCATCGACCGGGAACCTGGCTGGCGCTGGCGTTCGACCTGCCAGGCCGGCTGGATCCGGTGGCATTGGACGCGACGTTCGCCTACTGGGTCCGCCGGCACGACACGCTTCGTAGTGGATTCCGCCGTAGTGGAGACGACGTGGAGCGGTTCGTCGTGCCCACCGCGGAGGTCACCATGACTCCGGGCGACGTGCGGCACTTCGCTACGACTGGGGAGCTGCGCGCACACCTCCGGGCGCGCCTGGACGAGGTGTGCGCACCGTTGTCCTGGCCGGGTTTCCTGCTCGCGGCGATCGTTCGCCAGACCGGCTTCACCGTGTTCTGCGGGTTCGACCACCGAAATGTGGACGCCTACGCACTGGCGATCGCGGCACACGAGCTCGCCACGATCTACTCGGCCATTCGCGCGGGCGAGGCGGTGGAACTGCCTCCCGCGGGAAGTTTCGTCGACTACTGCGCCCTCGAACACGCACGGCGGCCACCCGGTCCCGACGATCCGGCGGTAGCCCGCTGGGGACGGCTCCTCGAGGCCTGTGGCGGCACGACACCTTCGTTCCCGCTGCCCCTCGGCGTCAGGCCGGGAAATCCGGTACCTCAGGCATCCGATTGCCGTCAGCTGCTCGACCGATCCGCGACGGAGGGGTTCGAGGCGCTGTGCGGCAAGCTCGGCGGGAGCGTGTTCACCGGCGTCCTCGCCGCGACCGCTCTTGCGTTGCGACGCCGAGGTGCGGGACACGACATCCGGCTGGTCACGCCGATGCACACAAGAATCGATCCGCGCTGGCAACACACCCTCGGCTGGCTCACGACCGTGGCACCGCTGACTCTTTGTGCGCGCGAGGACCGTTTCGCGATGGCGCTACGTTCGGCCGTCGCCGAGTTCCGGGCCGCACGAGAAGCAGGCGCGGACCGCGCGCCCGAGGTGCTGACCGCGCTCGGCGACCGGTTCCGCCCTATCAGTGAGGACGTGTTCATGGTGTCCTACACCGATTACCGGCGACTGCCCGGCTCGGAACAACACGCGCCGCGCGGGGCCCAGCACATCAGCAACGTCACGGTTGCCGACGACGCGGGACTGTGTCGTGAGCGGTGTTTCTGGCCCGACACGCCGGGGTGAAATCCGGCGGGATGGGTACGGACAGTGATGGCATCCGATGCTGTGAGCGCGGATCAGAGGAAGATGAGGAAGTCGGAGCGGGAGCGGTCGGCCGAGCAGGCTGCCGCGGCGGCGATGGTG
>NZ_PQHZ01000068.1 GCF_003385185.1 Amycolatopsis palatopharyngis
CACCATCGCCGCCGCGGCAGCCTGCTCGGCCGACCGCTCCCGCTCCGACTTCCTCATCTTCCTCTGATCCGCGCTCACAGCATCGGATGCCATCACTGTCCGTACCCATCCCGCCGGATTTCACCCCGGCGTGTCGGGCCAGAAACACCGCTCACGACACAGTCCCATCGCCCCGGCGGCATCCCACGAGTGCCCGACTACTGCGCTGATGCCCCTGCCTGGGCGTAGCGTCGGATTCTTGTGATGTCCTCGGGAAAGGCGCCTGTCCAGTCCTGCGCTAATGGGTTCCATGCTGCGGATTGATGACGTTCGCCGTTCAGGGGAAGCGAGGGGTCGACAACGGCGGCATAGGTCAGCCCGAGCGTGGGTGTCCAATCCGAGCGGTAGGAACGGACGGTCACCGCAGCAGGGAGTTCGAGGAGGTCGGCGGCCATCCCCGTTTCCTCCTCCAGCTCACGGCGCGCTGCCTGTCGAGGTGTCTCTCCTCGTTCGACCATTCCTCCAGGGACAACCCAGCCCCGCCACCGGTGGCGGACAAGAAGGATGTGCTGGAAGGTGCTGTCAAAGGCCCAGACGTCGGCGGCAAAAGGGGCCATGGGGCCGTGGCACGCGTTCTTCAGCCACATTCGTGCGTCGTCGAACTCGAACTCCGCGAGACCGGCGTCGACGATGGCCGCGTGCAGTGTGTCCGGACCAGGGGCGTGAGGGGTCACCGATCCAGGCTAGAGCGGGCGGGTTTGCCGATGACCTCGTGCACGCTCGATGCCACGAACAGGTGAAGATTCGGACCTGGCTGCTCTGGTATCCATTGAGGTCACTGGAGGTTGTTTGTCAAGCCTCTTCCTCAGCGTCAGGTTCTCGTGGTAGAGGTCGGCGGTCACGCTAGCGAGCGCATCGAGCTTCCCCTGCAGTTCGGTGACGGCCCGCTTTTCGGCGCGTAGCGCGGCTGTGAGTGCCTCGATCTTCTCGTCCCGACGAACCTCACCGGTGGAGCGCAGGACCGGCCGGGCAACTCGGGTGTCCCACTCGGCCAGAATCTCGCCAGCACGGTGAACGGTGGCATGGCTGACGCCCGCTTCGCGGGCCAGATTTTCTTTGGTCAGTGCGCCGTCTGTGTGGATCGGAACTCCGTCGAGCAGTCGTTGTATCGCTGCTCGGAGCTTGGTCTCGGTCGGGGGCGAGACGGCCATCAGGGGCGCTCCTTGGTCAGCCAGGTACCGGTGATCAGCCGGACTTCGGACAGGCGGTTCTCGAGGGCTGCGCGGCGGGGTGTGGCCAGCCGCGGGTCGCGGAGCATGCGCGTCAGATCGGCGTCCTCGGCGAGCCAGACTGGGCCGTGCTTGTCCTGGTCTACTGCCGAGTTTCGACACCGTGCGGGCTGGCAGGCTCCCAGGACGGGCGTTTTCCCTCGCTGCCCTTCGGGTAGCGAGTTCTGGCATTCCGCCTGAGCGGGGTCCCAGAGACAGTGGTTGACCGTGCCGAAATGCAGGTCAGCAAACTCATCCCGTAACAGCAGGACCTCGATTTGCTCGTCAGCGAGTTGAGCTCGCAGAGCTGGGGCTCTGTTCATCGTCGCAATCACGTTGTCGAGGCCGGAGTGGAGCTTGGCCGCTGCGGGACCGACTGCGACGTCGGTGCCGGACCGGCGGGATTTGAGGAGTTCGACGAGTCGCCCAGCGGCGGCGAGTTCGAGCTGGTTGTCGAACTCCTTGGCCCAGTGGGTATCCATGCGGGAGTAGCCCTGGGTGATTCGGTTGGCCAAGGTACGACGGGCCAGGTGCTTGAGTTGATGGCCGAGGGCGATCTCGGAGTCGGGCTCTTGACTGCAGATGATCGACATGGTTCTTCGGAACATATGCGGACGGATGCGGCCGGCCGGGATCTCTTCCAAACCCGTTCGTTCGAGGGAAGCGTTGACTCCCGCGACGAAGAAGTCGATCTCGCCGGCGGCATCGATTCCGCGCACCGTGTCCTCGTTGTGAGCGGTCACCCTGGGCGGATCGAGAGCGACGAACAGGTGAGTGTGATGCCAGGACAACCGGTCAAGAACTGCCAGAGTTTCGACGACCGGCGCGCTGATCCACCAGTTGAGTTCCGGTTGCGCCGGGTCGTGCTTGAGCTTTCGGGACTTGACTGCGGGCGCTCCGTAATAGGCAGTGAGGGATCCGCGCTCGATTTCCTGGATCTCTGAGTCCCGCATCATCGTCAGTCCTGCCATGAACACATAACATGCCGCCCTGACCATGCGGATTTCGTCCGCGAGTTCCTCGACGCTGATCTGGCCGCGCCACGGCCGCGTGGTTCCGTCCTGACGGGTGACTGAGGTGAAGTCCTTGCAGGGCATCGGAAGTGAGCGGGTCGTCATGGTTCCGGCGAGCTTCTGTACCCGCCCGGCCGCGGCAGCGTCCTCGACCTTCTGTCTGCGCGCGGCGCTAGTCACGGAGCGCTGTGTAAAGGGTGCTGTGCCCGCGGTGCCGTAGATCAGTGCTTCCAGTGCAGTCCAAATGATCGTTCCAGGTTCGAGGTCGGAGCGCGGCGCACGTGGCTGCTTGGTGCGGATTGGGATCAGGTTGTCGGGATTGGTAAGCCAGTCGTCGAGAACCTGATCGAGTGCAGCTGTGCTTCGGCCGAGGTAAATGGCGGGATGGTTGACCACGTCGGTCCGGGCCCGCATCTCTGACCAGGAGTAGGCCTGTACCTGCCCCCGTTCCACGGCTCGAAGGACGGCGTCTCGCCGGCGCTGCGCCGCTCCCTTCCTTGTGGTCTGGAAGAGCCCCGTGTTGGTGCCGCCTGTGATCGTCAGCGCGAGATGATGCCAGATCGGCTCCCCAGCCGACTTCGTCTGGTGGTCGTACTTGTGGACTGGAACGAGGTTGTCGGGGTTCGCGAGCCAGTTGTCCACCAGCTCGTCGTTTCCCGCCGGAGTGCGGAAGGCCGGTCGACGTTCAGGGCTGTCGCCAGGATCTGGTTGCTGCGCCAGCTGATCGCGTAGGTCGAGGATGTGCGGCGAGAACTCGTGGATGTAGGCCCATGCGGCCCGCAGAAGCGGCCACCACGTTGATGGCGGTATGGATGCCGTCGACGGAGTATCGCTGCGGTGCCTGATCTCCCGGAAAGTATCGGTGTTCCACAGCCCTTGAGCCATGCCGCCGTGAGTGAGTACCGGCGCGAGCGTCGAGAGCCAGCTCAGCGCCGTCGCGTCGGGTTTGAGCGCGTTCGCCCTGGCGGTGATGTGTTCCACGAATCCGGCCCAGTCTTCTTCGCGCCAGGCCGCGATGTCGGCGGGCATGTCGTTGGCCAACGCCCAGGCAGCGAGTTTGCCCAGTGTGTAGGCGCATTGCCGGACCGTGCTGTGCGCCGCCGGCTCGGCGACAAGAGCGATCCCCGCGTCCCGAATGACTTTGTGCGTGGGGTTGAGCATGCTGAAGCAGATTTCCCGGATCCGCAGGTTCCAGACGGAATCGATCACCGTGAAGTTGACCTTCCACGCCGCCGGGCGGACGTTGCTCGGACGGCGAATACACCCGAAACTCCAGGACCTGCTCTCGCCGAACTCGGGAATAGGGACGCCTTCCACGAGCGGGTGGCCGGATCCGAAGACCGCCTCATCAGCGGAAACAAGGGTGGAAGTCACTGCCGTCGGCTGGGGCGTCGTGCTCACCGGTCATACTCCGTCCTCATACCCAGCGGCAGGTCCAGCCGCAGCCCCTGGTCGCCTATCGCTTCGTGGGCGTCGTGGAGCTGCTGTGCTGTGCATTCCGCGAACACCTCGGCCAGGGCTGTGGCCTGGGTCCCCCAGATTGCCGTCCAGCGGATCGGGTCCAGGGCGTCGCGCATCCGCTCGATGTGGGCTGCCAGCAGCAGCAGCCTCGGCAGCTGCGAGATGAATACGACGGCGTTGCGGCAGATCATGCACATCGCCGGGGCGACGTGGCAGGGCTTCCCGCCAGGGGTGAATGGCGAATCGTAGGGATCACGGCAGTGAGTCAGGCCCATGTCGTACTCCCCGGCGCGCATCGCGGCGGCGTGTTCCACAGTCATCCCCGCGGCCTCGGCGACCTCGGGTTCGGCCAATCGATGCTCTGCTTGAGTGTCGAGGAGCATCGGCTTGGTCGTGATCGTGTGGAAGACGCGTTCTTGTGCGCGGTTGATGGATCGTCCGGCGAGTGTTAGCGCCGTCGTTCCGTGGGCGTAATGGTGACGGAAGACCTCGATGTGATGGTCGTCCGCCGCCACATCGGTGAGGGTTCCGCCGAGGGCGGCCACACGGGCGGTTTTCACGGTCTTGCGGAGCCTTCGGGCGTAGTGCGGCTGAGAGATCGCCATAGCGGGTGTGCCGTCGTCGTTGCGATGCCAGCTGATCCACGCGCTGAACCCGTTGTGGTCCTCAGTCCATGTGGCGACTCTGGCCCGCATAGTGGTCCTGGGACGGCCCGCTTCGACCGCGAGGAACAGCACGTCCTCGGAGTCGAACGATTCGCGTGCCTGCCAGGTGACCTCCATCAACCGCCGTAGGAGCCCACCGACATCCCACCTGCCGACGGCAAGATACACCTCGCTTCCGGTGTCCCCATCCAGATCCGCGACATCGCCTGTGCTGGCCTTGCTATCAGGAAGGTCCGGGTGGAAATCAGCCCGGATGCGATTCGCGCGGAGTTTGGTCTGCCGCACTCGCACGCCCGCGTCAGAGAACTCCAGGTCCGCCATACGCAGGTCGAGGAGTTCCTCGGGGGTGCAGTCGGCCATGCCCAGCAGCAGGAGTACCCGGAAGGGCTGCAGGTCCTGCTCGGACGGGAACAGCAACCGGTTGATCGCTTTCAAGCAGGCATAGACTCCACGTTCCCTGCCAGGCGGGTTCGCTTCGATAACGTCCTTGATCGGCTGCGACCACGATGACGAATTCATGGGCAGGTGCTCGAGGAGATCTGTGGTCGTCAGAAGGCGATGCTTGGCGGCCCAGACCAGGTTGGCGAGGTCATGCCAGCCTTCGCGGCGGGGGTCAGCTCCGGATCTCAGCAGATGCTGCCCCCGAGTGAGGCGTTTCTCCAGTGCCCGGACGTCGGCCCTTGCGGCCTCCTGCAGTGCCAACCGTTCCTCGTTGGAGTATTCGTCAAGGACCGCGTTGGGGCGGCGCTTGTATGTCGGAGGCCCCGCCGCGCGACGACGAAGGGTCTCCGGAACATTCGGGTCGCGCTCCGCACGCATATCGATCAGCGCCAGCACAGCCGCGGCCTTGCGGTAGGGCTCCGCTGATCGCAGCCCGTGCCGCCTCCGCAGATCTGCCTCCCAGCAGAAGAGGGCTTCGATCAGATCGATTTTCATCCCGGCCAAACGCGCCTCTGCAGGCTCGCACCCGACGGTCGGCAAGTGTTCATCGAGGAACGTTCCCAGCTCCCGCACGGCCGTGAAATAGCAATCGGGCTTGCGCAGCGAGACCCGATGGGCGTACGCCACAGCCTCGTCCGCCAGCTCCGCGACCAGGACGGAACATCGGAACAGGGAGGGGGCGATACTCAACCGCACCGTTCGCCCTCGCCGTTCCCGGACTATAACCCGGTCCCCGATCCTATCGGAGTTGGCGGGTTTCACTTCTGGCACCACCATCGTACGTGGGCGCGAAGCACGTTCGCCTCTGCGGGCCATCACAGGACCGCGCGTTCCGCGGCAAGAGCCGCGTACTCCGCGTAGGTCTTGTCTGATTCATTCCACTCGGCAATAGCTTGGGCCACAAGAACGTTGGTGTTCCGGACGTAACGCAAATACTTCATCGTCGACCCAGGATTCAGATGTCCGAGTAGCCGCTGCAAGATCAACTGCGGATTGCGGCAGATGTGGTCGGCCAGGTAAGCATTGTGCCCACCGTTGAGTCTGCGGTCCGTCTCCTGTGCAATCACCAACTGGGTGAGCTGCTCCAACATGTAAACCGAGAACGTGTGCCGTAGATCGTGGATTCTGAACCTGCGCGGCATCACCATATCGACACCGTTTTCAGCTGCAATCCGAAGAGATCTGGCGTGCGCATCATCGAAGATCTGTTCCCACCGTTGCTTACTGAGCATCCGGCCACCACGGCCGACGAACAACGCCATCGGCTCCAGACCGCAAGGCCCTTCGGTCACCGCGATTCTCCGCAGCTCCGCGGTCATCTTCTCGATCGAGAACGTCCGGCGTCTCCCATGCAGCCGCCCGCTGACCTTCATCTGCCGCTCGTCGATATCGGTGACGACGAACAGCTCGGCTCTGCGCCTGGTCAACGCCGGTGCCGCCCTGCGAATCGTGGCGGCCCGCTCGGTGCGCCGGTAAAGGTCGAGCTCTTTCATCACGGAATGCTGGATCGTCACATCGCGGGGCAGGCTGTACTTCGCGATCATCTCCAGCCGTACGTCGACCGGCAGGCAGTCACGACGCGGGAGTCCGACCTCGATGTCCAGTAGCGAGGTGAATTCCCTCAAGCGCATCCCTGTCGTCACCGCGAGCTCCGCTGCCGCCGCGTTCCTGAGCGGAGCCGAACCTCGGAACGACAGGTCGACCCGGTCTGCTGGAAGCATTCCCCGCAAGCCGACCTGCTTGAGGAATCGCCACTGCCGGTGGGTCAGATGGCGAATGTCCAGATCCGATACCGCACCCCAGGCCAGGACGTCCCGGCCGTTGCGCAGCCGGCGATAAGGCTTGCGGTCCAGCCACTGGGCCTCGACCGCCCACTCATAGAAGTTGTTGATCAGCGCTCGTCGGCGCTTCCAGGTCGCCGGCGCGTTCGGCTTGTCCTGTAGCTCGGTCCGCTCAGCGCGGTAGGCGATCAGGTTTTCCTCAGTCGCCGACAGGACGTCAGTCGACGGTTCCAGCTGAGCCAGGAAGTCGACGAGGTCGAGCAGGTCGTAGGTGTAATCGGACAACGTCTTAGGTTGGTGAGTCTTGGCCATTTCGAACATGAACGAACACAGTGGCTCGACCGGCCGCATATCCCGTCCGAGGAAGAACGGAGTCCCATCCTGCGGCGAACCCTTCCGCCGCAGGACAGTGAGACCGTCAACGCCAAGACCAGGCACGGGCTCAAAATATCGACGGACCTTGTCCCTCGACACGAAGAAGTGATCCATCGTTCGCCCCTCAGTGAGAGCTATACGGCTCCCAGAACCTAGCGGGCACGAATCAAAGGCGACAGAGCGGTACGAACGCCACGGAACGGTGAGACAGGCTCAAATACTTGCCATAACAGGCGGTACCCAGCCTCGCACCCGGTGCCGCACGAGCAGCACGTGGCGGTGCTCCGGGTCGGTGACCCAGACCTCGGCTGCGAGCGGCTCCAACGCGGTCGAACGTGCGTGTAGCCACGCCTGAGCGTCGTCGTACTCGGTCTCGGCAAGGCGAGCATCGACGGCCGCAGCGTCGATCGTCGCCTGGTCAGGCATCGCGTTCGATGCGCTCGAAGATGTCGATATCCGTCGCCTTCTGCCAGTCCGGCAAATCGTTCCAGTCCGCGACGTACGACGGCTTCGGCTCGGGGAAGTGCTTGAAGATCTGGCCGATCCAGCACAACGCCACAAAGCGGCCTTTCTGGTCTGGGGTCAGTTTGGTGGTGGCGCCGTCGGTGGCCTTGATGAAGGCGACGACCTGGTCGTACACGGCGGTCGCGGCGTCGCGTTCCCAGTCGGGGGTCTGGTCCCACGGGGTGATGTAGCCAGGCTTCGGCTCACCGGGGTAGTGCTTGGTGACTCCGGCGATCCACGCCTCGCGGAACACGCGGCCACGGTCGTTGTGCATTCGGTCGTCCTCCATCACGCGGCGCGGTTGCCGACGAGTTTGGTGATCTCGGCATCGAGTCGCTGGATTTGTTGGTCGTTGAGCAAGGAAGCAAGGTGTGGCTGAAGGACCCGCAGCTTCTGTGCGATGACCCCCGAGCGGGTCTGGCGGGCGGTAGTCAGGACGGTGTCGGCGTAGGTGACGACCTGGTCCGGGTCGCGACGGTGCACGCCGATCATCGCCAGGTCGGTCAGGACGCCTGCTTTCCGGCGGGCGGTCAAGGTGCCCTGCAGGGCGTCGACCAGAGCCGCTTCAGCTAGGTCGTGGCGGCCCAGCGTGACGTAGCAGGTTCCGCGTTCTTCAGCCAAGCGGGAGCCATCAAACCGGAGCCAGCCGCCGTTGTGCACCTGGCCCCGTAGGCGCTGGACCTCAGCAGCGGTGTCGAGGGCATGTTGGCAGGAGTCAAAGTCGCCGAGGCCGGCGAAGGTCTCGGCCTGCACCACGGCGACCCAGTGTCGGGTCGACAGGCTGGGGTCGCCTCGACGTGCGATGGTGGCGGCCACGTCGAGCATCGGCGCGGCATCCGCGAATCGGCGCTCGTACACGGCGACGAAAGCATGCCTGGTCAACGCGCAGGCCCACAGGTCGGAAGCGACGGCCTCCTTGCTCGCTGTTGCCGCAAGCGTGTAGCAGTGAGCGGCGTCGGTGTATCGGTTGCCGTCGAAGAAGATTTCCCCCGCCAACTGGAAGAGGTCGGCGGTCAGCTCGCAGAGCCGTTGTCGGATGGTCGGTGTCTGCGGTCGTCGCAAGGAGTCGCTGAGTACACCGAGTTGGGCTCGGACCAGCGGCAGCACCTGGGCCTTGGTCGGCGACAGTGCGTACACGCGCCACAGGTGGGAGTTGAGCTGGGCGAACTCCGCTGCTCCCGCCGTGTCCACCGTGCCCGCGTGAGCTGTGGCGGCGAGCCGGTCGACGTCGCCGAGTACTGTCTCGCCAGCAGGCAGCGCGAGCAACGCGCCGGTCATGCTGAACAAGCGCAGCAGGTCACGACGGTTCATGTCGTCGGCCTCCGCAGGGTCGGCTGGTTCAGTGGCAACGGTAGAAGCTTGCCGGTTCGGCGTGAGCAACGCATCCAACTGGTCGAGGCTCACATCGAGGGTCTTAGCCAAACACGGTCGACGGTACGGCTGCGGGGTCAGGGTGCCGCGTTCCCAGCGTCCGACCGTGGAGAACTCCACGCCCACCGCCGCGCCGAAGCTCTCCTGGGTGTAGCCCATCTGCTCACGCCGCGCGGCGAAGGCATCTCGTCGGTCACTCATGAACACCACCTCACCCCGTCGGTCACCTGCCACGATAGCCAGCTACGGGTCAAGGCTGATCACCCGCTCGGCGAGCTGTACCCGTTCGGACTACCGCCTCTGAAAAGGCGTTTATGCAGGTCAGAGGTGATGACGCCTCATTGCCGCCTCATCGACGCCGCGTCGGCGCTCTGGCTATCGTTGATCACCAGGGGTTTGACTGATATCGCTGCGGTCCGGGCGAGCTTCCGCTTCGGCGCAGCCCGAGTATCCGGAAGCGTCTTTCACCGGGACGTGCCGTCGAGGGGTGTGTGGTGGTAGGACTGCCCTCCACTTCGATGGAATTCCGCTCGCGGGTGTGCTGGCGGGAGCGCTCGGTACCTCGGTCGAGTTCCGGGCTGGTCCGCCTGGCGGGCGAAGTCACGGCCGACTCGCCGGGACTCGGAGCGTAAAACCCACGAAGGAGGATCTGTGACGGTTCAGATGGAGTGGTCGCCGACCACGGTGGCCACGCCCGCCGCGGAGGTCGAGATGGGCTCGGAGTTCGACCTCGACATCACGCTGGTCGAGGTGGTGGACCCGGCGCATCTGATCAACATGACGGATGACGGCTGCGGGACGACGTGCGAGAAGTCGACCTGCATCAGCGCCGCCTGATTGTCACGAGCGACCGGACGCCCGCCAGGGGCTTCTTGGGCGGGCGTCCGGTTTCCATCCGTCGCTTTGGAGAGGTGTCCCGTGTCCACGGCCTTGCCCGACCGCGTCGGCTTTCGAGCCGCGGGTGGCCTGTTGGTCCGGGCTGTTGCAGAGGGCGAGCTGAAACTTCCGCCGTGGCCGACGCTGACCGCGACCGGGGCCGACGCCGTCACCGCGTGGGTGGACTGGCTGCGCGAAGTGTGGGAGGTCGAAGCCGTCCGTGACGCCATCGGCCTGGCCAGCCCTGTCCTTGCTGACCGCGTCCACAACCTGTGTGGCGCTCAGGTTGCCAGCGAGCGCGAATCCCGGCGCGTGGTGCTGTCCGTTCTGCGGTACCTGGCACGGTTGACCGGCCGTCCGACTCCCAACGGCTTGTTCGCCGGGGTCACCGCCGCGCGGTTCGACGCGGATCCCTCTCAGCGTTGGGGTGATGATCATCGCGCGGACGCTGCGGCCGACGCCGGGTGGCTGGCCGAGGTCATCCGACGGTTGGAAGGTCAGGCCGAGATCCTGGAGCGCTTGGTCCTCGTCGCGAACTCCACGTTGATGGTGCGCGGTGAGCGGCTTGTGGTTCCGTACCAGCCGACCGTCAACCATCGAGGCACCGGCGCAGTCGAAGTCGAACTTCGCTACACCGGCCCGGTGCGCGCGGCCGTGCGAGCTGCGCGGACACCGATTCCTTTCGATGACATGCGCGAGCAGGTACAGGCCGAGTTCCCGAGCACCGCCGGGAGCACGGTGACCGGCTTGCTGGCCACGTTGGTCGCTCGTCGCGTGCTCGTCACCAACCTCCATGCGCCGAGCACGGAGCCCGACGCACTTGGCCACTTGGTGCGCGAGCTGGCCACGGTCGGCGAGGCTGCCACCGAGCGGTGCATGACGCTGAACGACATCCACGACATGTTGCGGCGACATCGGAACAGCCCAGCGGAAGCGCGGCGCAGGCTACGGACCGACGCCGCCGCGTCCATGAGCCGCCTGGCTCCGTCACGGCGGAGCCCAGTCACGGTCGACCTGCGGCTGGACCTGGACGTCGTGCTCCCCAGCGCAGTCGCCCGCGAAGCGGAACGTGCCGCGCTGGTCCTGGCGCGCCTGACCTCCCGCGCCAGCGGTACGGCAGCCTGGGCGGACTTCCACCGACGCTTCTACCAGCGGTTCGGCACCGGCGCACAGGTGCCACTGCTCGAGGTCATTGCCGACAGCGGGATCGGCTGGCCTGACGGCTACCCCGGCACCAGCGGAGTGGTCACACGACCCCAGCAGACGCCTCGGGACGAACGGCTGCTGGCGTTGGCCCAGGCCGCCGCGTTGGACGGTCAGCAAGAGGTCGTCCTCGGCGAGAGGTTGATCGCCGAGCTGGAGCTGGCGCCTGTGCACTCGATGCGGCTGCCCTCGCACCTCGAGTTGTGCGCCCGTGTCGACTCCCCGAGCCTGCAAGCCCTGAAGCAGGGCAACTTCCAGCTCGTCGTTACCTCAGTCTCGCGATCGGCCGGCGTCGTCAGCGGCCGTTTCCTGCACCTGTTCGACGAACACGACCGCCGAATGCTGATCACGCCGCTCGCCCCGCCCGCGTCTGACGGGGTAATCCAGGCCCAGTTGTCATTCCCGCCTCTGGACCCCGCCACCGCACACGTCGCCCGCAGCGCCCAGGTCCTGCCAACCATCGTCAGCCTCGCCGAACACCGCGACACCGCCGCGTCAACGGCGGTCCTCACGGCGGCGGACTTGGCGGTCAGTTGCGACAGCGACCGCCTGTATCTGACCGCACCCGCCCTCGGCGCGAGGGTCGAAGCGTGGGGCTTGCACGCACTCAACCTACGCAAACACACTCCGCCGCTGGCCCGCCTCCTGGTCGAACTGACCCGCGCACACTGCGCGGAGGTCACCGACTTCGACTGGGGCACGGCGGCCACGTTGCCGTTTCTTCCTCGGCTGCGCTTCGGCCGCATCGTGCTGTCCCCGGCCCGGTGGCGGTTGGCCGCAGCCGACCTTCCCGACCGGACCTCCAGCTGGGCGACCTGGGACAGCGCCCTGGCCGAGTGGCGCACCCGCCGCCGCCTCCCGCAGGCGGTGTTCCTGGTCGACGGGGACTGGCGGTTGCCGCTCGATCTCGTCGAGGACGCACACCGGGTCCTGCTGCGCGAGCACCTCGGTACCCACCCCCACGCGGTGCTGGAGGAAGGACCCGCTGAGGACGCCGCCGGATGGCTCGATGGCCGTGCTCACGACGTCGTCGTGCCCATGGCCAGCTGTCAGCCGCAGGCCACGACGCGGCCACCGCGCCCGACGCCCCAGCGGATCGTCCGGCCAGGTGAGCACGGGCTGTCGCCGGGTGGTTCCCCCATGCTGTTCGCCAAGCTCTACGGCGACCCGCAACGTCACAACACCGTGCTCGCCAAGCACCTGCCCGCACTGCTGGCGGAGTGGGGCGATGCCCAACCGCGGTGGTGGTTTCTGCGATTCCGCGAGGGCAACGAGCACTACCTGCGCTTGCGGATCAGTCTCCTCAGCACTGAGCCAGTGGTGTTCGGCGAGGCGGCCGGCCGGGTCAGCGCCTGGGCCGACCGGCTCCGCCGCCTCGGCCTGCTGCGCGACATCGCTTTCGCGACCTCCTACCCGGAGACCGGCCGCTGGGGCTCAGGTGCGGCACTATCAGCCGTCGAGGCGTTCTTCACGGCTGACTCCCGCGCCGTGCTCGCCGAGCTCGCCTGGCCCGCGCGACCGCACGACCATGCTCTGGCCGCGGCGAACTTCGCCGCCATCGCCGTCGCCTTCATGGGAGGGACCGAGGCCGGGATGCGGTGGCTGGTCGACCATGTCCCGGCCAAACCTCCTACCGTCGTGCCCCGGCCGGTGTTCACCGAGGCACAATGCCTCGCCGACCCCTCCGAGAATTTCCGCGCCTTGCGCAGCACGCCGGGTGCGGCTTCGGTCGTCGCGACATGGGCCGAGCGCGCCCAGACCGTAGCTGCCTACCGAGCGCACCTGTCCGGGGCTGAGGCCGAGGGCGTCGACCCGGACGCCGCCTTGGGCTCGTTGCTGCACACGCACTTCCTGCGGGCCTACGGCATCGAGCCCGACGACAAGGCGGTGTGCCTTTACCTGGCCCGGACCGCGGCCCTGACCTTCGCCGCCCGCACCGGAGGACCGCGATGAACGCCGACCTCGCCTCGGATGCCGCGGTCGAGTACGCGACGGGGATCGCCGATCGCCTCGCCCGGCCGGACGCCCCCCACCTGCCCACGGACGAGCCGTGGTGGCACCAATCCCTCGCCCACGGCGCTCCTGGTGTGGCACTGCTGCACATCGAGCTGGCAGCCGCCGGGATACGGCCGTTCGACCGCGCCCATGACTGGCTGACCGCCGTCACCAGCAAGCCGATCACCGCCGGAGCGAGCACCGGCTTGTTCTACGGCGCGCCGGCAGTCGCGCGCGCCCTCGCGGGAGCCGCCACAGTCCGTCCCGGCACGTACCAGTCCGCCCTCACGCCCTTGACCCGGCAGATCGCCGCCGACGCCCACAACCGCGTCGACAAGGCCCACGAGCGCATGGACGTCGTCGGGATGTTGCCGCAGATGGCCGAGTTCGACACGATTCGGGGCCTCGCTGGTCTCGGTGCCCATCTGCTGCACCACGACCCCGACGGCACCGCCCTGCCGGCCGTTCTGGGCGCCCTCGTGCGGCTCACCCAACCGGTGATGGTCGAAGGAGAGGCCCTGCCGGGGTGGTGGACCCTCACCGGTCCCACCGGCCACGAGGACGACGAGTTCCCCGGAGGCCACGGCAACTTCGGCGTAGCACACGGCATCGGCGGCCCGCTGGCACTGCTGGCCCAGGCCCTGCGCCGGGGCATCGCCGTGGACGGGCAGCGCCAGGCCGTCGCGACGATCTGCGCGTGGCTGGACTCCTGGCGCATAAGCACTCCGAGCGGGCACCGGTGGCCCTACATGGTCACCCGAGACGAGGCGCGTTCGACGCCGATGTACGTGCGGCACAGCGGGGCCAGCCGACGCCCGAGCTGGTGCTACGGAACAGCGGGCATCGCCCGCACCCTGCACCTCGCCGCCCTGGCCCTCGACGACGCCGATCGCCGCCAGATCGCCGAGGAAGCCGTGATCAGTGCGGTGACCGACCCGGAACAGGATGCGTTGATCAGCGACGCTTCGCTGTGCCACGGCTACGCCGGACTCGCCCGGATCACCGCTCATACCGCCATCGACACACCGGAGCCGGCCGCTTCCCGACTCCGCGCGCTGGCCACCGAGATGCTGCACCGCGCCTGCGCCCAGGCCGTTCCCGAAGGCCCCGGCTTCCTCGAAGGCGCTGCCGGGGTCGGCCTAGCTGCCCTCGCCGCTGAGATCGAGCCCGCGACAGGCTGGGGCACCGGCCTGCTCATCACCTGATCCGTCCGAACGCGATCCGTCCGACCGAGAGGAGATTCCGCGCTGATGCTGCCGGACAGCTGGCACCACTACCTGGTCGAGTTCGCCGACCCGACCACGGCCGAGCACACCGCCGCGACCCTGCTCGTACCCGCTCTCGACCAGGCCCAACAGGACGGCGAACTCGACACGTGGTGGCACCTGCGCAAGACACCCGCCTGGCGGCTGCGTTACCAACCGGTCAACCCCGAGACGAAAGCGGTCGACACGCTGCTGTCCGACCTGGAGGCCGATGGGCATCTCGCGCGCTGGACTCGCGGCATCTACGAACCCGAAACCCTTGCCTTCGGTGGACCCGCCGCGATGGACATCGCGCACTCGCTGTTTCACCACGACAGTCGCCACTGCCTCGCCCGTGCCACGAAACCCGCTGCCTTGGGTCAGAGAGAGACCACCGTCCTGCTGTTCAGCTCGATGCTGCGCGCCGCCGGGCTGGACTGGTTCGAGCAGGGCGACGTCTGGGACAAGGTGGCTGCGCTCCGGCCCACCGCCCAACCCCACTCCAACAACTCTCCGCACACCGAGCGGTTGAGCCAAGCCGTGCGCCGACTGATGACCACCAACACGCACAAGGTCGCCGACGTCGCCCCCGACGTGGTTCCCGAGACCTGGTGGACAGCGTTCGACACGGCCGGTCGCCAACTCGCCGAACTCGCTCGCGCCGGACACCTCGAGCGGGGCCTGCGCGCCGTCCTGGCGCACCACTTCATCTTCCACGCCAACCGCGCCGGTCTCTCCGGCACCGACCAGGCCACCCTCGCCGCGCTGGCCGTCGACACCGTTTTTTACAGCACGCCTACCCGGCAGGCACCAGCCGGGACCACCTCCAACACCGTTAGGGTTCCCGCAATGACAACCACCGTCAGTGACGCTTCCACCGGCTCCGCCGACGAGCTGCGTACCAAGCTCGCCGACCGCCTCGTCAAGGACGGCACCGTCCGCACCGACGCTGTGGAGGCCGCGTTCCGGCAGGTGCCCCGACACCTGTTCCTGCCCGACGTCCCCCTGGTCGAGGCGTACGCCGACGAGCCCGTCTACACCAAACACGAGGGCGACGGCACCCGAATCAGCGCCGCGTCCCAGCCCAAGATCGTCGCCATGATGCTCGAACAGCTCGGCATCCAGCCCGGCGAACGGCTGCTCGAACTCGGCGCGGCCACCGGCTACAACGCCGCCCTGATGGCCACCCTCACCGGCGCCGACGGGCATGTCACCACGATCGACATCGACGAGGACCTCGTCGCCGGAGCACGCGAGCACCTGGCCGCAGCCAGCATCGACAACGTCGAGGCGGTCGCCGCCGACGGCGCACTCGGCCACCCAGAAACTGCGCCTTTCGACCGCGTCATCGCTACCGTCGGTGCCCACGAGGTCCCGGCTGCCTGGCTCGACCAGCTCACACCCGGCGGACGTCTGGTAGCTCCGGTGCGCCTGCGTGGTTGTGCCTCTCGCAGCATCGTCTTCGAACGCGACCAGGACGGCTGGCGCAGCCTGGGCAGCGAGATGGCGATCTTCATGCCGCTGCGTGGCCTTGGCGACGACGCTCGCCGCGTTCTGGACCTCACCGGCACCGGGGAGGTGACGCTGCAAATCCATAAGGACAACAACCACGCCACCGACCCGGACACCCTGACCGGCGTCTTCGACAGCCCTGCCTGCGAAGTGTGGACCGGCGTGCACTTCGTCCCGATGGAATCCTTCGAATGGCTGGATCTCTGGCTGGCTTGCCACCTGCCCAACCCGCTGATGCGCATGGAGGTCGCTCCCGCTGCGAAGGAAAGCGGCCTTGTGCGGCCGATGTTCCCCTCGGTGGCGATGGCCACCACCGCCGCCGACGGCAGCCTCGCCTACCTCACCATCCGCGCCGCGGACCCCGATCCGGACGGCGGCCGACGCTACGAGGTCGGCGTCATCGGCCACGGCCCCAACGCGCAGGAACTCGCCGAGCAGGTCTCGGTCGAGATCTCGACTTGGGACCAGGGCTTCCGCGCCAGCACCGTCCGATTCGCCATTCCCGACACCGCGCCCCAGCCGGACACCAACCCCGGCTTCGTGGTCCTGGACCGCCCCACCAAGCCCATGACCGTCACCTGGGAGTGACGCCCGTGGACCCCGCCGGCCAGTTCGCCCGCCGCTTCCCCCTCGTTGCCCGAACCCGCCCGGCCTGCCTCCCGCTGGCCCGGCGGGTGGCCGAGCTGTGCGACCGAGCACGCCAAGTCGAGCACAGCGGCGAGCTCGCCGAAGCCGCCGCCGTGCACAACAACGCGGCGCTCATCGCCTCCGACTGCGGCCTGCCCGAACTGGCCCGGCGGTGGTGCCACCAGCAGGTGAACATCTACCTGCGCGCCCGCCCCTTGGGCGCGCAGGTAGCCCGCCTCGCTCTCGAACCGATCACCAACCTCGCCCGCCTCTACATCCGCGAGGGTCAGGGCGAGCGCGCCTTCGCGCTGATCGACACCCTGTTCACCGCGGTCTCCGCCCGAACTGACGCCATCGTCGACGGCATCGAGATCCCGGCCGACCTCACCGACTCCGCCGAGACGCACCAGCACATCCGCAGCTGGCTGTGGGCAGTCCTGCTGGCCACCGGTGGCCGCGCTCTGGCCGCAGCCGGCCGCTGGGCGGAGGCACGCGCCCGGCTCGACGCGTACAAGGGCGTCGGGCGACGGATGCTTGACGGTCGCCAGATCGCGGTCATCGCCCACGCCGTATCCGGGGACACCGACAGCGCCCTCACCCTCTTGGCCGACACAACACCAGGAGACCCTTGGGAGAACGCCGTGACCGCCTGCCTGACCATCCAGTGCCACGGCGCCTCGGGCGTCGCCGATCTGCCCACGCTCCTGAACCAGTACCACCGACTCGACACCTCCGCGCCCGGCTTGGCGGTCTTCCACACACGGCTCGGGTTGTCCTTCATCGACGCCATCGGCACCGTTGACGATCCACCCGTGCACCAGATCGCCGTTGATCTGATCGACTACGCCGCCGCGACACGAGACGGATACGTCGCTCGCGATGTACTCGCCCACAATGGTTGCCGCGAGCTGCTCACCGACTCCCAAGCGCGCGAGTTGTCCGATTCGGTCGAAGCGTGCGCGCTCGGCAGCGGCACGCTCCCGGCCACACTGCTGGCAGACCTCACGACAGCACTAGCCTGCGCCGAAGAGGCCATGGCACGCAGCGTGAAGACGATGTCCTGCAACGTCAACGCTCCAGCGAACCCGTAGGGCGGGTCCTAGTGAAGCCGTTGCACCACAACGGGTTTGCTTCCTCGGCCCGAGAAACAGCCCGTGTCGATCACTAACGATGCCCGCCAACCCGACGATCGTTGATACGAAGGAACGATGCACACCACCACTACTTCGCCGGAAGCGCTACGTGCGGCAATGGTCGAGAGGATCCAGAAGGCCGGGCACGCAAAGCACAGCGACGTCGAGCGGGTTTTGCGCGACACACCGCGGCACGAGTTCGTGCCGGACGCCGACCTGGCGGTCGCTTACGACCCGTGGCAGGCGGTGGTCACCCACCGGTTCGAGGACGGCCGGTCGTTGTCCTGCGCGTCGGCACCTTGGCTAGTAGCCGCGATGCTCGACCAACTCGACGTCCAGCCGGGCAACCGCATCCTGGAGATCGGAGTGGGGACCGGTTACAACGCCAGCCTGCTCGCCCAGTTGACCGGCCGCGCGGACCTGGTGACCACCATCGACGTCGACCCGGACGTGACCGCGAAAGCCTCACAAGCGCTGGCCGCCGCCGGCTACGGCGACGTGCACGTGATCACTGGCGACGGCGGGCTCGGCTACCCCGACCACGCCCCGTACGACCGCATGATCGCCACGGTCTCACCGTGGGACATCCCCGCCCAGTGGTGGAAGCAGCTCGCACCTGGAGAACGGCTGGTCGCCCCGTTGCGGTTCCCTGTCAAGTCAGCTTGTTGAGCTTCTCACGGCCAGGCTGGCGGTGAGTCGATGGCTCTGGTGTTGTTGGAATCTGACACCGCATTGGCTTTCGCGCTGGTAGGCCAGGACTACGGGAGCTATGCCGACCGAATGTCTCGTGACTGCGGTTGTCGTCATGTCCGGTCTGGCCGCTGCGCACGTGATGCGCGGACGCGTCGACGGTGACGAATGGTGAGGAGGGTTAGTCCTGCCAGGAGGCTGAGTGCGATCGTGGCGGCCAGCGGCGTGGTGATCGTGGACTGGTTGGTGGCTGGTGGCGCTGTCGGCGGTACTGAGTGGGGGGTGGTGGCTGGTGTGGTGGCAGTGTTTTCGGGGGTCGTGGTGACGCCGGGGGTGATGGTGAAGCTGTGTGATCCGCTGGCCTGGTGGCCGTCGAGGTCGATGACCTGCCAGGTGACGCGGTAGGTGCCCGGCTGGGTGAGTGTGTGCAGTGGCTGGGAGATCATGTCGTGCTTGACGATGGCGTTGTCGCGGGCGACGTCGTGGCCGTTGGGGCCGGTGACCCGGATGCTGAACGTGTTGATCAGTCGGTCGAAGGTCAGGTACACCCAGTCGACCGGTTCGGTGAGGACGGCATTCGCTGGTGGGGTGGCTTCTTCCAGCAAGGGCACCGCTGATGAGGGGGTCGCTGTCGCGGGGTGATCGGTGCCGAGCAGGCTTGCACAGAGCAGGGCGGCCAGGATGCCGAGGGTGGCGCGGCGGATGTTCCCTGCGGTCATGCGGGTTCGCGGCCGAGCATCTGGGCGCGGTGGTAGTACTCGTAGAGGCCGTCGAAGATGGGTTTGGTGATGGTGAGGGTGTGCTGGTCGTCGCCGATCATGGATAGGCCGCGGAGGATGGCGTCGAGGCCGGGGGCTTCGGGGGCGTCGTAGCGTTCGTCGTCGAGGTCGGCTTCGTGGATGATTTCGGCGATGCGCCAGAGCACGGGGTCGGTGAGGTCGTGGCGGCGCAGGATGGTTTCGAAGCTGCAGTCGTCGCCGTGGTGGCCGAGGTCGACGCCGCGCATGTCGAACGGGGTGGCGTCTGGGGGGACGTCGGCGGGGTCGGTGACGAACACGAAGGCGGCGTCCGGGTCGATGCAGCGGCGGATGAGCCAGGCGCAGGCGGCGCGGTCGATGTGGATGTGTTCGCGGGTGGCCCACTTCATGCGGTCTCCTCGGTGTGGTGGTCGGGGTGCAGGGCGTCCACAGCGGCCTGCGCGGTGTCGCGTTCGGGTGGGGGGAAGTAGTCGCGGCGGTGGATACGCCGCAGCTCGGCGCGCAGGGTGCGCAGGGCGCGTCGTCGCTCGGCCTCGCCGAGTGAGCGCGCTTGTTCGGCTTCGGTGAGCACGGCGCGGTACTCGGCGGCGTGCGCGGCGGCCATGGTCTGTGCCAGGCGGCGTTCCTGTGCCAGGCTGGTTGGTTGGGCCAGCCACACGCCGGCGGTGCCGCCGGCGGCGAGGATCTCGTCGGCGATCCAGTCGAGGTGTTCGCGGGTGCGGGCGTCGGCGGGCAGCGCGACCAGCCCGTCGCCGAGTTGGGCGACGCCGAGGCGTTTGAGTTTGCGCCAGACCGTGATCCGCGGGGTGGACGGCTCGCGGGGCATGCGGTAGGACAGCAACACCCACTGCCCTGCCCGCTGCCCTGCCTGCCGCGGCGCTGCCGATCCCGTCGATGGTCGCTCGTGCGCTGGATCGGTGGAGTTGCTCACTGATGTGTTCGGTCTCCGACGACGACGCGGCCGATCCAGTACAGGCCCGCGAGTCCGATCAGCACGAACACGATGTCGTCGAGCGGATCGGCGATGGGTTCCAGTGCCCGATCCAGCACGTTGATGTCGGTGACGAACGCCGCCCAGGCGAACGCGCCGATCAGCAGTAGCACGAAAGCGATCCAGTCCAAAACGGTGCGTGGCCGCATCCTGCGCTCCTTCCCGTTGTCATGCTCGTTGTCATGGTGCTTGTCCGGCCCCGCCGATCGTCACGACGGGGCCGGAAACGCTGTCGGCGTGAGTGGTATCAGCCTGGGGGTTGCAGGTTGGTGGCGTCCAGCGCGGGGCGGAGGGCTTTGGCGAGGGTGACGCCGTCGTCGACGGCCCAGAAGTGCATGTAGAACAGGCGGGGTTGCTCGGTGAGGCTGTGGTTGTGCACTTCGACCAGGTCGATCCCGCCTGTACGCAGCGCCTGGATCACCTTCTGGACCTCGGGTGCGGTCATCACGAAGTCACCGTTGATCGCGGCCCGCCCGCCGCCGAGTGGCTGGAAGTTGATCGCGGTGGTCACCCCGAACGTGGGCGGAAGGACATGCCCGTCGTCGGTGATGGTCTCCTTGCGGGCGATGCTGAACTTGTAGATGCCGCCGTCGGCGGTGCCCTTGCGGCCCAGGGCCTGGTCGATGCCGGCGGTGTCCAGGTCGATCGGCGGCTGCTGACCTGGTGGCGCCGGGGCTGGGATGGCGGTGGCGTCCAGTGCGGCTTGCACGCCTTGGGCGAGCGCTGCGGGGTCGTCGCTCATGGCGTGGATGTGGGTCCACCACACCGGCGGTGTTTGCTGCAGCAGGTGTTTGTGCAGCGCGGTCTGCGCGATGCCGTGGGCTTGGAGTGCGTCGGTGACCTTGGGCAGTTCGGCCTCGGTGACCACCAGGTCGCCCATGAGCATGACGCCGTCGCGGTACTTCGCGAAGGCGGCGTAGCCGCCCAGCGACAGCCCTGGTTTGATCTCGACGCCGCCGGAGGTGACCTGCAGGTCGGTGCGGGGCAGGCCGATGCGGTAGACGGTGTTGTTGTCGCCGAACTTCCCGGTGCGGCCCAGGGTGTCGGTGACCGGCTTCCAGTCCGCCTCGGTGGTGGGGATCGGCTGGTGGCGCCGATGCTCGGCGTCGGCAGCGGTGTCGCTGGCGGGGGTGGTGTCGGTGCCACAGCCGGCGAGCGGGACCAGCAGCAGCGCGGCCAGCGGCAACACCACGCGGGCCGCGCGGGCGGGGGTGAACGGCATGTCCTTGCCCTCCTCGAACTCGATCGTGGTCGGTGTAGATCGTGGTCGGTGGTACGCGGTCAGCCCTCGTCACCGTCGGCGTCGTGGTCCTGGCCGGGAGCCTCGGTGCCCACGACGTGGAAGGTGCTGTCGAGGTGGACCTCGACGGTGGAGCCGTCGGGCTTGGTGACGGTGACGCCGTAGGCGGCGGCGCCCTCGTCGGTCTCGGTCTCGACAGCGCCGGCCTTCCCGCCGGGCACGGACTGCACGGCCGCGGCTCGTGCCTGGTCGGCCGCGGGGCCGCTGACCTCGTCGCCGTCGCCGGACATCGCGGAGGCCAGGCCCACGCCCCCACCAGTGAGGACGAGCACTCCGGCGGCGATCCCGATCCCGATCTTCGTCTTGCGGTTCATGCCTTCTCCATTCTCCACGCTCCTGTAACCGTGGTTGCATGAGGTGGTTGCATGAGTATGGGTAGTCGGTGGAGATGAAGCCGTGATGAAGACACGACGGCGGTCACCCGGATGTGGTGGCACCGTGCCCGTGAAGGGGCGCCTGTGCAGGGTGCTCGGGGGTGGCGCCTGAAGAGAGGTGATGGATGGTGCGGGTACTGGTGGTGGAGGATGAGCCGAAGATGGCGGGCCTGCTGCGCCGTGGCCTGGTCGAGGAGGGCTACGCCGTCGATGTCGCCACAGACGGGGCCGACGGGTTCGGGGCGGCGGTCAGCCGCGACTACGACGCGGTGGTGCTGGACGTGATGCTGCCCCGGCTGTCGGGGTTCGAGATGTGCCGGCGACTGCGCCGCCAGCAGGTGTGGGTGCCGGTGCTGATGCTCACCGCCCGTGACGCGGTGACCGATCGGATCAGCGGCCTGGACGGCGGCGCGGACGACTATCTGACCAAGCCGTTCCACCTGGAGGAGCTGTTCGCTCGGTTGCGGGCATTGACCCGCCGCGGCCCGGTCGCCCGCCCCACCGTGCTCACCGCGGGCGATCTGCGGATCGACCCGGCCAGCCGGCGGTGCTGGCGCGGCGAGACCGAGATCGCGGTGACGGCCAAGGAGTACGCGCTGCTGGAGATGTTCCTGCGCCAGCCCGGCGTGGTGCTCACCCGCGAGCTGCTGCTGGAGCACTGCTGGGACTTCGCCTACGAATCCCGCTCCAACGTCGTCGAGGTGCACATCCGCGCGCTGCGGGACAAGATCGACCGGCCATTCGCGGTGGTCTCGCTGGAGACCGTGCGCGGCGCCGGGTACCGGCTCCGGCCGGATGGTGGACGGCCGCGGGTGGGGGCGCGATGATCCGGCGGTGGCCGCTCCGGATCCGGCTCACCGCCGCGTTCACGGTGATGATGGCGCTGGTCCTGCTCGGAGTCGGGATCGTCACCGTGACGCACACACGCGAATCGCTCGACGCCTCGATCAGCGAATCGTTGGAGCACCGGCTGCGCGACCTCCAACCGATCGCCACCACCGCCGCACCAGTGCTGTCCAGCGGCGGCCGGGACACCGGCGAGCAGGTCCTCGACGACGCAGGCCAGATCATCGCCAGCTCCCCGGACGTGGCCGACCAGCCCCTGCTGACTCCAGCGGAGCTGGCGACCGCGCGGCGCGGCGAGCTCGTGGTCGATCACGCCACCGCCGGACAGCTGGACGGGCCGGTGCGTATCGCCGCCGCCCCCACCGGTGCGGACGGCCGGATCGCCGTGGCCGCGGTGCACCCGCTCGACCGCGACGGCGCGGTGGCCGACCTACGCCAAGAACTGGCGGTCGGCCTGCCGCTGGCGCTGCTCGCCGCCGCGGTCGGGGCCTACCTGCTGGCCGCCGCCGCACTGCGACCGGTGGAACGGATGCGCGCCCGCGCCGCCACCATCACCGCCGCACACCCCACGCAGCGTCTACCCGTGCCGTCGGCTCGCGACGAAATCTCCCGGCTGGGCACCACGTTCAACGATCTACTCGACCGCCTGCACGCCGCTGTCGAGCGGGAACGGCAGTTCGTCGCCGACGCCAGCCACGAGCTCCGCACCCCGCTCAGCCTGCTGACCACCGAACTCGAACTCGCGGCGCGCCGACCCCGCACCACACGGGAACTGACCGCCGCGCTGGGCTCGGCATTGGAGGAAACCGAACGACTATCCCGCCTGGCCCAGGACCTCCTCCTGCTCGCCCGCACCGACCAGGCCGGTCCGCCGGCCCGGCCCGGCGAGCCCACCCCGGTGCGTCCCGTGCTGGAGTCAGTGATCGCCCGCTACCGCAGCACCCTCGACGAGCACCAAGTGATCCTGGACTGCTCACCGGAGCTCACGGTGCGCGCCGATCCCGGCGATCTCGACCGGGCGGTGAGCAACCTGATCGACAACGCCGCCCGGCACGGGCAGCCACCCATCATCATCACGGCCAGCCCGCCCGACACCGAGCTTGGGGTGAGCATCCGGGTGCGTGACCACGGCTCCGGCATCGCCCCCGAGTTCCTGCCGCACGCGTTCGACCGCTTCACCCGCGCCGACGACGCCCGCACCGGCGGCGGCACCGGACTGGGCCTGGCCCTGGTCGCCGCGCTGGCCCGCCGCAACGGCGGTGCCGCGACTGCCGCCAACCATCCCGACGGCGGCACCACCGTCATCCTCACCCTCCCCGCCGCCAACCATCCCGACGCCACCATTCCGGACGCCCCGGCCGCCGCACCCGGATGAGCACCGTGCCCGGTTTTCTTCTGGACCGGGTCACGGTGACCCGCGGCCCAACCCGACTGCTCGACGGAGTCTGCGCCCGTCTCCCGGCCGGAGCGTGCACGGCGGTGGTCGGTCCCAGCGGCGCCGGCAAGTCCACCCTGCTGCGCCTGCTCAACCGGCTGGAGGACCCCAGTACCGGCCAGATCCTGCTCAACAGCACCCCGCTCGCCGAGCTCGAAGTGCTGGCACTGCGGCGCCGGGTCGGCCTGGTCGCGCAACAGCCGGTGCTGCTCACCAACCACGTGGCCGAGGAGCTGCGTGTCGGACGCGCGGAGCTGACCGAGCACCGCATCCAGCACCTGCTCGATCTCGTGGGCCTGCCCGCACGCTTCGCGCAACGCCGCACCAGCGGCCTGTCCGGCGGCGAAGCGCAGCGGGTGTGCCTGGCCCGGACGCTGGCCGTCGAACCCGAGGTCCTGCTGCTGGACGAGCCCACCGCCGCGCTGGACGCCGTGACCACAGCGGTGATCACCGAGGCCGCCCGCAACCACACCGCCGCGGGCGGGACCGTGATCCTGGTCAGCCACGACCTCCCCCTCGTTCGCGGCATCGCCGAGCACGTGCTGGTCCTGCACCACGGGCGCCTGGTCGCCCACGGGCACCCCGACCACATCGACTACCTGGAGGCCGGGTGATGACCGGACTGTCCGTGCCCAGCTGGGGCGGCGTCGCCGCCTCCCTGCTGTTGATCGCCCTCACCGCCGCGGTGGCCTACCGGCAGCGGCTGCACCTGACCCGCGAGCTGATCACCGCATCGCTGCGCGCCGGGGCACAGCTGGCCGCGGTCGGCGTCCTGCTGCTGGTGATCTTCGCCCACACCGGCCTTCCCGGCGCGTTCGGCTGGGTGACGATCATGATCCTCCTCGCCGGACAGGTCGCCGGCCGCCGCGGCACCGGCCTGCCCCGAGCCCGGTGGGCAGCCACCCTCGGGGTCGCCGTCGGCAGCCTCGTCACCCTCGCCACGCTGCTGGGCCTCGGGATCATCTCCACCCAAGCGCGGGTCGTCGTCCCGATCGGCGGCATGATCGTCTCCGGAGCCATGCAGGCCGCCGGGGTCGCCCTGCGCCGCCTGCGCGAAGACGCCCAGCAGGCCCGCCCAGCCATCGAAGCCCGGCTCTGCCTCGGGCTCCCCGCCCGCGACGCGTTCCTGCCCCACCAACGCTCCGCGCTGCGCACCGCGCTGCTGCCCGCGATCGACTCCACCAAGGTCGTCGGCCTGATCAGCCTGCCCGGAGCCATGACCGGACTCATCCTCGCCGGCGTCGACCCCCTCACCGCCATCCGCTACCAGATCGTGGTCATGTACATGCTGCTCGCCGCCACCGCACTCGCCGCTCTCACCGCAGCCCGGCTCGTCGAACACGCCCTGTTCGACCACGCCCACCGCCTCATCCCACTCCCCGAACCCCACTAACCGACCACTCCCACCGCCTCGGCCAGCCCGCATCCCGCCACCTGGACACCCCTCCACCGCACTAGTGCAACCATGGTTACATTGCGCGTGGAGTTGAACGAGGAGGGACGCTCACCCATGTCCGAAACCGCGAACCGGGACGTCATCCCACTGCGTACCGCGACCTGGGCGTGGTTTCTGATCTCGCTGCAGACGTTCGGAGGCCCGGCCGGGCAGATCGCGGTCATGCAACGCACCCTGGTCGAGGAGAAACGCTGGATCGGCCAACAACGCTTCCTGCACGCGCTGAACTACTGCATGCTGCTGCCCGGCCCCGAAGCCCAGCAGCTGGCCATCTACGTGGGATGGCTACTCAACGGCCGCCGCGGCGGGATCATCGCCGGGACCCTGTTCGTGCTGCCCGGCATGGTTGCCCTGCTCGCGCTGTCGGCCATCTACGTGACGTTCGGCGACACCACCCTGGTGACCGCGATCTTCGCCGGGCTCGCACCCGCGGTGGTCGCGATCATCGCCCAAGCCGTACCCAGGGTCGGCAAACGCGTCCTGCACCACCCCGCGCTCATCGGGATCGCCGCCGCCGGCTTTGTGGCGCTGGCGGTGTTCGCGGTCCCGTTCCCGATCGTCATCGCCGCAGCAGCGGCCATCGGCTGGGCACTCGGCCGGTTCGCACCCCGCACGATCAAACCCCCGCCCACCAACGGCGCCGCCGACGGACCAGCACCGTTGATCCCCGACGACGCCCTGCACCACGAAGCCCCCTCTACACGGCGGAGCCTGACCGTGCTCGGTGTCGGTCTGCTGCTCTGGGCCGCCCCGATCGCCGCGGTGGCGGTGTTCACCGGCGTGGGCAGCACGCTCACCACGCAGGGGCTGTTCTTCTCCGGCACCGCCGTGGTCACCTTCGGCGGCGCCTACGCCGTGCTCGCCTTCGTCGCCCAGCGCGCCGTCGAGGTCTACGGCTGGCTCTCCGCCCAAGACATGGTGCGGGGCCTCGCTCTGGCCGAGTCCACCCCCGGCCCGCTGATCATGGTCGTGCAGTTCGTGGCCTTCCTCGGCGCCTACCACCACCCCGGTAGCCTCGACCCATGGGTCGCCGGGGTGCTCGGGGCGCTGCTGACCACCTGGGTCACCTTCGTGCCCTGCTTCCTGTTCATCCTGCTCGGCGCCCCCTACGTCGAACGCCTCCGCCACAACCGCGGCATCTCCACCGCACTGACCGGCATCACCGCCGCTGTCGTCGGTGTGATCGCCAACCTCGCCCTGTACTTCGCCCTGCACACCCTCTTCACCACCAGCGATGTCCACCGATTCGGGCCGGTGCAGGTGAACCTGCCCGAACTAGCCAGCTTCCGACCCGTGGCCGCCGCGATCACCGCCATCGCCCTCGTCCTGGTGTTCGCGCTGCGCTGGCCGATGCTGCGCACCCTGGCCGTCTGCGCCGGTCTCGGCGCCACCGCCGCACTTTTCGGGCTTCCCCTCACCTGATCGAGCCCACATGCCCCATCGATCGTCGAAGCGCTCAAGGTCCGCGCCGACGTCCACCCAGGTATGCAACCCGGCACCGGACTGGTGGCGTATGGCGCTGGCCGAGGGCAACACGCTGGTCTCCCTCACCGCCCGCAGACTGGAATCCGGCGACGAGGTGCACTGGGAGTTGGGCGCGATCGGTCACGGGCCAGCCGCCGCCGAGCTGACCCAGTACCTCTGCGACGAGATCCGATCCTGGGCGCCCGAGCGGAACCAGCACACGCCATCGCTCATCGTCTATCCGGCTGATACCCCGGACAGCGAACTGGCGGGCCCGCCATCGACAAGACACACAGCAGGTTTGTCCTAACCTACGGCGACCTGACTAGGTGACCTAGCCGCTAGTCTCCTGGGACTGTGTCGTGAGCGGTGTTTCTGGCCCGACACGCCGGGGTGAAATCCGGCGGGATGGGTACGGACAGTGATGGCATCCGATGCTGTGAGCGCGGATCAGAGGAAGATGAGGAAGTCGGAGCGGGAGCGGTCGGCCGAGCAGGCTGCCGCGGCGGCGATGGTG
>NZ_PQHZ01000069.1 GCF_003385185.1 Amycolatopsis palatopharyngis
ACAAATTCATCGACCCGAACAACGCGCCGTCCTGAAACAGCACCCCGAACAACTTCCGGGTCTCATACAGCTTGCTCTCCGAACAAGTGACGATGTCCACACCGTTGATCACACAACGGCCCCGATCAGGCTTGAGCAGACCGATCATCGACTTCAGAAAGACAGACTTTCCCGTTCCCGACGGACCCAGCATCACCGACACCTCACCCGGAGGCAGCGTCAGCGTCACGTCCCGCCAGATGGCCTGCTTACCGAAGGACTTGGTCAAGCCCTCGATGACCACCTCGGCACCCATCGCACCTCCCGGAGCAACGTCGTCTTCTTCTCGCCTCACTCGCCGGCTGGCTATACGCCATTCGGTGCCGTACCCGTCGCACGCGTCGTCGCGCGGCGAAACCCGCGTCAAACAGGTGCAACGAGTTGAGTGCGCACAGGTTACTCATCAGTTTTCCCGTAATCACCAACCGAGGAGTCCGGTGTCGTGGCCACCTGACCCACTCGGTCGGTGGCAGCACCGTAGCCCACCGGTACCGGAATCGCCGCACTACTACCCGGTGTCGAACCCGGACATGCGAAAGGGCGGGCACCCGAATGGGTACCCGCCCTTTGCGCGTGGTGTTACTTGATGGAGATCTTGGCGCCTGCGGCCTCGAGCTTCTCCTTGGCGGCCTCGGCGGCCTCCTTGTCGACCTTCTCGAGGAGCGGCTTGGGAGCGCCCTCGACCATCTCCTTGGCCTCCTTGAGACCAAGACCGGAGACGACCTCGCGGACGACCTTGATGACCTGGATCTTCTTGTCGCCGGCACCCTCGAGGATGACGTCGAACTCGTCCTGCTCCTCAACGGCCTCGGCGGGGGCGCCTGCGGCGGCCGGGGCGGCCACGGCGGCCGGGGCGGCAGCGGTGACGTCGAAGGTCTCCTCGAACTGCTTCACGAACTCGGAGAGCTCGAGCAGCGTGAGCTCCTTGAAGGCGTCGAGCAGTTCGTCAGTGCTGAGCTTCGCCATGATGGCGTTCCTCTCTAATCACGACCTCGCGGTCAGGGGTTTGTCAGTTCAGCTCTCGGCTGGTGCTTCGGCCGCGTCGGTCGATTCGGCCTTGCGCTTGTCCTCCAGTGCGGCCGCCATCCGGGCAACCTGGGACGCCGGCGCCTGGAACAGCGCGGCGGCCTGGGACAGCTTCGCCTTGAAGGCGCCCGCTGCCTTGGACAGCAGGACCTCACGGGACTCGAGATCCGCGATCTTCTGGATCTCTTCGACGCTGACCGGGCGGCCATCCATGTAGCCGCCCTTGATGACCAGGGCCCCGTTGGTCTTCGCGAAGGCCTTCAGCGCCTTCGCGGCCTCCACCGGCTCACCCTCGACGAAGGTGATCGCGGTCGGACCGACGAAGAGGTCGTCGAGACCCTCGATGCCTGCGTCCTCGGCGGCACGCTTGACAAGGGTGTTCTTCGCGACCCGGTACTTGGCACTGGAGCCGAGAGCGCGGCGCAGCTCACTGAGCTGGGACACGGAGAGGCCGGTGTACTCGGTGACTACGGTTGCCGAGCTGGTGCGGAACCGGTCCGCAATCTCGGCGACGGCCGCCACCTTGTCGGGCTTCGCCATGGTCGCCTCCTCTCTTGGCTGGTGACTGCAGAGTCGACCGTGGCCGTCCCCGGACCCCTGAAACGACAAAACGCCCCAGCGCAGCAGGCGCGGGGCGTCAATGGCACGCGCGACGAATCGCGCGGCTGGCCTCGTTCCTCCTGCGCGGGCCGCCCGTCAGTACGGGGCCTTCGTCCTCTCCACCAGGTGATGGCGAGGAAACCAGCGGTCTTCGGTAGAACCGTCGACAAGAATACCCCGCCGCCCTTTCGCCCGTCCCGGCACCCCCGCCGAAGTGCAGTTAGCGGGCTGAGTGCACTTTCCGGGCGGCGGGCTGCCACCGACCGTGCCCATGCGGGCATCATGGGTCACGTGGCGGAGCGCAACGGAGACCAGCGGCCTGGCCCGGACGAGCAGCAGCCCGGGACGGCCATCGAGCCTGCTCGACCCGGGCAGCCCGCGCACCCTGCGCAGCCGGTACAGCCACCGAACCAGGAGCAGCCGCCGCAAGAACCGGCGGAGCTCGACGCCGAGCAGTTGCGCCAGTTCCAGCAGTTTCAGCAGTTCCAGGACTTCCTGCGCTACAGCGAGGCGCAGCAACAGGGCGGCGGCGAGTTGACGCCACGCCCGACGCAGCAACCCGCGCCGCCACATCCGCAGGCAGGTCCGCCCGCTCCCCCTGGATCGCCACCCCAACTGGCGCCCGTCGCACCACAGGAGCCACCGCGCCGCCCCAAGCTGCCGCGCTGGCTGCGTCGTCTCGGCGTCAAGGTGCTCGGGTGGGTGATCGTCCTCATCATTCTCGCGCTCGCGGTGAACTGGGCGTACGACCATCTTTTCGGCACCGGTGACGAGGACCTACCCGCCTCGATGACCGGCGGTGGCACGTACAAGACGAACGATCTGCTGTCGGATCTGCCGTATGAGGCGGTCCGGCAGGTCTACGACGCCATCGCCCAGGAGGACCCGCGCACCGGCGAGCCGCCGGTGCCCGCGGCATGCGGACGGTTCGCGGAGGCGGTCCGGCAGACGTTCGCCGCGAACCTGGGCTACGCGGACTGCCGGCAGGCCGTGCTCGCACTGCACACCGAAGTCACCGACATCAACGACTACGCCGAATCGATCCCGTCGACCGTCTCCGAGCCGGTGACCGGCGAGACGGTCCGGATCGACTCCTGCGACTTCGAGGTCGCGGGCGGGCCCGCCCTCGGTGTCTTCACCGTGAGCCAGGTGGAACTCGGCCAGTGGCTCATCACCGGCCACGAGCAAGGCCCGCGCAAATGCCCCGCCCCGACCAGCACCTCCCGGTGAGTGCCTTTAGCGGGCTAAAGGCACTCACCGGCGAAGGTGACCAGTGTGCGGGAGAACTCGGGGGCCATCACTGCTGTCAGGTGGTCGCCGGGGATCAGTTGCAGGCGGGCGTCGGGCAGGGCCGCGACCAGTCGTTCCGGCTCGGTTGCCAGTGGGTCGGTGTCGCCTGCGAGCACCAGCACCGGGACGCGGATGCTGCCGAGATCCACGACCTGCGCCTGGATCGCCGACGCCACGGCCGCCAGTGCTTTGCGGTCCGCACCGAGGCTGTCGGCCAGCGCACGGAACACAGCGCCTGCTGCCGGCACCGTAGCGGGATCGTCAGCCAGCAGTGCGGTGCTGATGGCCTCCCTGGTGACGACCCTGGTATCGATCCCACCGCAGTCGACCACCCCCGAACCGACCCCGCCGATCGCCAGCCTGCGCACCCGTGAGTCCCTGCCCGCCACCGCGAGCGCGATCACCGCGCCCATCGAGTAGCCGACCAGCGAGACCTCCTTCAGCCCGAGCTCGTCGAAGAGGGCCTGAACGTCCCTGGCCATCGTGTCCTCGCCGTAGCTGGCCTCGTCGTGCGGCTTGGCCGAGCGTCCGTGCCCGCGCGCATCCAGCGAGATCACCGTCAGCCCGGCCGCACGCAGAGCCTTCACCACGCCAGGGCCCATCCAGTTCGCGTTGGTGTCCGCGGCGAAACCGTGCTGCAGCACCACGGGCGGCGCGTCGCTCGTACCTTCCCAAACCGAGTAATTGAGCGTGAGTTCGTCGAACGAGGCGAATGTCGGCATGGGGTGATCCTCGCCCACTCCGCCGCTCCCGCGGTCCGGTAAGTGAGGTACGACAAAAAAGACGGCCCCGCGAAAGTTCGCGGGGCCGTCTTCGGTGTTTCGGACTCGGACTAGCTCGCGTCCTCGGCGAGCAGGTCACGGGTGCGCGACGGGTCGACCTGGATACCCGGGCCCATCGTCGTCGAGAAGGTGATCTTCTTCAGGAACCGGCCCTTCGCGGCGGACGGCTTCGCCCGCAGGACCTCGTCCAGCGCGGCCGCGTAGTTCTCCACCAGCTTCTCGGTGTCGAACGAGGCCTTGCCGATAACGAGGTGCAGGTTGGCCTGCTTGTCGACGCGGAAGCTGATCTTACCGCCCTTGATGTCGGCGACTGCCTTGCCGACCGCGGGGGTCACGGTTCCGGTCTTCGGGTTCGGCATCAGCCCACGCGGGCCGAGGATGCGGGCGATCCGCCCAACCTTCGCCATCTGGTCCGGCGTCGCGATCGCGGCGTCGAAGTCGAGCCAGCCACCCTGGATGCGCTCGATCAACTCATCGGTACCGACCGCGTCCGCGCCGGCGGCCTCAGCCTCGGCGGCCTTGTCGCCAGTGGCGAAGACGATGACACGGACGGTCTTACCGGTGCCGTGCGGCAGGCTCACGGTGCCGCGGACCATCTGATCAGCCTTGCGTGGGTCCACTCCGAGGCGCATGGCGACCTCGACGGTGGCGTCCATCTTGACCTTGGAAGATTCCTTGGCGAGCTTCGCGGCCTCGAGCGGCGCATAAAGGCGCTCGCGGTCGATCAGCTCGGCGGCCTGACGGTAGGCCTTGCTGCGCTTGGTCATGCTCTGTCCCTAACTTAGAAATGGATCAGGTGTGGTTGGGGGCCAGCGCCTGGCCCTCCCACGGAAACCTCTGCGGCATCGTTCTCGCCACAGCGGTGCGGATCAGCTCACTCGACCGTGTTCAATCTGGCCGTACTCGCTGCGCTCCGTGCGGCCAGCAAAGTCTCGCTCGCTTGTTCGGTTCAGCACGGATGGCACCATCACGAGCCAGCTCACTCGACCGTGATGCCCATCGAGCGGGCGGTGCCCGCGATGATCTTGGCGGCCTGGTCGACGTCGTGCGCGTTGAGGTCGCTCTTCTTCGTCTCGGCGATCTCCTTGACCTGGTCCCAGGTGACCTTGGCGACCTTGGTCTTGTGCGGCTCGCCAGAGCCCTTCTCGACCCCAGCGGCCTTCAGCAGCAGCTTCGCCGCGGGCGGGGTCTTGAGCTTGAAGTCGAACGAACGGTCCTCGTACACGGAGATCTCGACCGGCACCACGTTGCCACGCTGCGACTCGGTCGCGGCGTTGTAGGCCTTGCAGAACTCCATGATGTTGACGCCGTGCTGACCCAGTGCGGGGCCGACCGGCGGAGCCGGGTTGGCGGCACCCGCCTGAATCTGCAGCTTGATGATCGCTGCAAGCTTCTTCTTCTTGGGTGGCATTTCTGTGTGTCCTTCTAACTATCGCGTTTCCCGCGAACCTGCCAGTACCGCGGAAACTGCCGGCCCTGTCCGGGCCGTCAGATCTTGGAGACCTGGTTGAACGACAGCTCGACCGGAGTCTCCCGGCCGAAGATCGACACCAGGACCTTCAGCTTCTGCCCATCCGCGTTGACCTCGCTGATCGTGGCGGGCAGTGTCGCGAACGGACCATCCATGACGGTGACCGACTCGCCGACCTCGAAGTCCACCTCGACCGCGGGCCCGCCGAGCGCGCCCCCGCCCTGCTCCTGCTCACCCTTGCCGGCCTTGGCCGGAGCGGCCTTCTCGACCTGGGGAGCGAGGAACTTCAACACCTCGTCGATGCTCAGCGGTGACGGCCGCGAGGTGGCGCCCACGAACCCGGTGACACCCGGCGTGTTGCGTACCGCGCTCCAGGACGCGTCGTTGAGATCCATCCGGACCAGGATGTAGCCGGGCAGCACCTTGCGCTGCACCTGCTTGCGCTGGCCGTTCTTGATCTCGGTGACCTCCTCGGTGGGCACCTCGATCTGGAAGATGAAGTCCTCGACGTCCAGCGTCTGGGTACGGGTTTCGAGGTTGGTCTTGACCTTGTTCTCGTACCCCGCGTAGGAGTGCACGACGTACCAGTCGCCGGGTGCCGCACGCAGGTCGGCGCGCAGCTTCTCGACCGGGTCCACCTCGACCTCGGGCTCGGCCGGCTCTTCAGCAGCGGGCGTGTCAGCAGTGTCGGTGTCGTCCGCAGTGCCGGTGTCGTCAGCGTCGTCAGCGCCGTCAGCGGTTGTGCTGTCGGCGTTCTCGGAGGTCTCGGCGTCCTCACCGACCTGCGCTTCCTCGGCGCGGTCATCGGCCACGTCGACGGGCTCGGTGTGCTCGGAGCTTTCCTCGCTCACGGCTGCGGACACCTGCTCGTCGGAAAGGCCGGTCAGGTCCTGACCGGCTCCTGAGCCGTTCTCGGAGGTCACTTTCCGTCCTCTCAATTGATCACGTTTCGGGTACGCGGCGGTTTCACCACTACCTACGGCCGCACTCCCGGGTGGCGCTGGCGGCTCAGTCGCCGAACACCAGGGCCACGACCTCGTTGAAGCCGAGGTCGAGCAGGAACACCAGCCCCACCATGAAGATCACGAAGATCAGCACCGCGGTGGTGTAGGTGACCATCTGCTTGCGGTTCGGCCAGATGACCTTGCGCAGCTCGGCCCAGACCTCACGAAGGAAGCGGCTCAGCCGCCGGAACAGCGAAGGCTGCTTCGTGTCCTGACGGTCGCGCTTCGGTGTCAGTCGTTCCTTGCCTGCCGACGCCGATGACGCCGCCGCACCAGCCTTGTCGGCCCGGCTCGCCCGTCCCGCCGCCGAAGACTTGCCCTTCGGTGCGGAACGCTTCGCATCATCCCCGGCATCCGCCCCGGCGCCCTTGCGCGCGGAGGCGCGGCGCGCACGCCGAGCCGCGGCGGTGTCCGGACGGGAAGGGCCCTCTGGGTCCTTCTCCTGGTCCTTCTCGCCGTCCTCGCTCACGGGCTACTCCTCGCTATCAACCACGCGTCGTCCGGAATTCACCTGTTCCACCTACGCAGGGGTGACAGGACTTGAACCTGCAACCTGCGGTTTTGGAGACCGCTGCTCTGCCAATTGAGCTACACCCCTTCGAGCGGCATCACGTGCGAAACCGCTCATCAGGACGCCTTCCGCCCTCCCCGCAGCCGAGCGGGGCAGGCTGTCATGCGTTCCAAGTTCGGCAGTCTACGGCAAGCCGTACCGACACCCGCAACCGCGCCTCCAACAGACCCGACGAAAGGTCCGCTCCGCCCGTCCGCCGAGGCTCGGCGAGACGCGGCGTCCCGGTCCCCGGCATGGCGTTTGACATCGAGCATGAAAACATGGGACGCATGGCTACCACCGGAAGTCCTGTCAGCAGCCCTGCCTCTCGTGTCTCGGCGCGGATCGCCGCGATCAACCCCTCGGCCACGCTCGCCGTGGATGCCAAGGCGAAGGAGCTCAAGGCACAGGGCAGGCCGGTCATCGGGTTCGGCGCGGGCCAGCCCGACTTCCCCACCCCCGACTACGTGGTCGAGGCCGCCGCGGCCGCGGTGCGCGATCGGGCCAACCACGGCTACACCGCGGCGGCGGGTCTGCCCGAGCTCAGGGAGGCGCTGGCGGCGAAGACCCTGCGCGACTCCGGCTACGAGGTCGACCCCGCCCAGATCCTGGTGACCAACGGCGGCAAGCAGGCCGTGTACTCGGCCTTCGCGACGCTGCTCGACCCGGGCGACGAGGTGCTCCTGCTCGCGCCGTACTGGACCACGTATCCCGAGTCGATCACCTTGGCCGGCGGCGTGCCCGTGCAGGTGACCGCCGACGAGTCGACCGGCTACCTGACCACGGTCGAGCAGCTCGAGGCGGCGCGCACCGAGCGCACCAAGGTCCTGCTGTTCAACTCGCCGTCCAACCCGACCGGCGCCGTCTACCCACGGGAGCAGGTGGAGGCGATTGGCCGCTGGGCACTTGAGCACGGCATCTGGGTCGTGACCGACGAGATCTACGAACACCTGGTCTACGACGGCGCCGAGGCCGAGTCGATGCCGGTCGTCGTGCCGGAACTGGCGGACACCACGCTGGTGCTCAACGGTGTGGCCAAGACCTACTCGATGACGGGCTGGCGGGTCGGCTGGATCATCGGCCCGAAGGATGTCATCAAGGCCGCCTCGAGCTACCAGTCCCACCTGTGCGGCAACGTGTCGAACGTGGCCCAGCGTGCCGCCCTCGCAGCCGTGGCCGGACCGCTGGACGCCGTCGAGGAGATGCGTGCCGCCTTCGACGCGCGGCGCAAGCTCATCGTCTCGATGCTGTCGGACATCCCCGGAGTCGAATGCCCGACCCCGCAGGGCGCCTTCTACGCGTACCCGTCGGTCAAGGGCGTGCTCGGCAAGGAGATCCGCGGCGAGCGACCGGCCAACACCCTGGAGCTGGCGGACCTGATCCTGCGCGAGGCCGAGGTTGCTGTCGTGCCTGGTGAGGCTTTCGGCACCCCCGGGTACTTCCGGTTCTCCTACGCCCTCGCCGAGCAGGACCTCGTCGAAGGTGTCAACCGGGTAGCGGCACTGCTTTCCGAGGCGAAGTAGCCAGAATCGTGCCGGTACACCGAAGCGCACTCCGGCTCCTGCTGACCACGCTCGGTGTGCCCGCACTCGCGATCGCGGGCGCCTGGCTCGCCATGTGGGGCCTCGCGGACAGGGTGCCTGACCCCATCGCCGTGCACTGGGGGGTCGACGGCCCCGACCGCTCCGCTGGCCTCGCCGGGTTCGCCGCGACGACGCTGGGCATCAGTGCGGCCGTGGCCCTGATCGGTACCGGGCTCGCCTTGGCCGCCCACTACCGCGGCACCGGGCCCGCCAGGGCGGCCGTCGCGCTGCACGCCGGCGCCGCCTGCTTCCCTGCCGCGATACTCGTCGGCACGCTGCTCGGAAACCTGAATCTGGCGGACTGGCAGCAGGCGGCCGCTCCGGTCGGCGTGGTGGTCGTCCTGCTCGGAATGAGCGGAGCGGGTGCGGCGGTCGCCTTCCTGGTGGCCGAGCCCGCCCGTCAGGCACCGCCGTCCGCGGTGGCCGACGGGACGGCGGACATCGTCTGGAGCGGTGGGACGGTCAATCGCCTGCTCGTGTGGACCATGCTGCCGGTCCCGGTCGCCCTGGTCACCGTGGTGCTGGTCGGCGGCACCGCTGTCCCCGTGCCGCTCTACGTGATCGTGGCCGCGGTCGGCGTGCTCGCCGCGCTCGGCCTCGGCAGACTGCGCGCCCGGGTCGACCGTACGGGCGTGTCGGTGGAGATGGGGCTACTCCGCTGGCCTCGTGGGCACACCGCACTGGCGGACATCACCGGGGCCGAGGTGCGGACGCTGACCTTCTGGGGCGCGGGCGGAGTCGGTTACCGGGTGAACCCGGTCACCGGTGACCTCGCTTACAAGTTGCGCGGTGGGCCGGCCCTGTCCCTGACGTTGCGCACTGGTCGCAAGGTCTTCATCACCGTCGATGCCCCTGACGAGGCAGCGGCGGCGGTCAACGCACTACTGGGCGGCACATCGCAGACCGGCGCCGAATCAGCTAGGAACTGAAGGCATGACCAGAAGGAGAGCGGGCCTTGCCTTCGCCGCCGCGGTGCTGCTCGTCGCCGCGGTCGCCGGCGCGGGCTATCTGTGGCAGCAGAGCGGTCCCCCCGAGTCGCCGGGATCGGCGGGGGAATCCGTCCCGGCAGGATCCGCCACCACGGGCCAGTCCACGACCGGCGGCGGCAAGGGCCGCTACGTGGCGCTCGGAGACTCGTACACGTCGGCGCCGCAGATCGGTAGCTCGATCGGGCCGGCAGGCTGCCACCGCTCCGCGAACAACTACCCCCACCTCGTCGCGGAGGAGCTGGATCCGGCCGCCTTCGTCGACGTGAGCTGTGGTGGCGCGACAACGGCTCACCTCACCTCACCGCAGGACATCGGCCCGGCGACCCAGCCACCACAGCTCGACGCCCTCGCGCCAGACACCACGCTGGTGACTCTCGGCATCGGCGGCAACGACGTCGGCCTGGTCCAGCTCGCCTCCGAATGCGTGACCAGCGAGCGGTCCAGTGCACCCTGCCGGGACCGGCTCACCAGCGGTGGACTCGACCGCCTTGCCGAGGCCATCGAAAGCACGGAGACCAAGGTCAACGAGGCGTTGACCGAGATCCAGAACCGGGCTCCGCAGGCAAGGGTGCTGCTGGTCGGCTACCCCACCGTTCTGCCCGCACCCGGCGAGGGGTGCTGGCCTGAGCTGCCCATCGGCGCTCCCGACGTGGCGTACCTGCGCGACGCGTTGAACGCGCTGAACACGATGCTCGCCGAGCAGGCGGCCGCACGCGGAGCCGAGTTCGTCGACACCGCGACACCCACGCTCGGCCATGACATCTGCCGGCCGCAGAACATCCGCTGGGTGGAAGGCCTGACGAGCAACGCCAGCTCCGCGCCACTGCATCCCACCGCACGTGGGCAGCAGGCGATGGCGGAGGCGGTGCTGGCCGAACTCGACCTCCCTGGCGGGTGAGCGCGGTCAGCTCGGGCGAATGACCGCGTTGGCCTTGCCCAGCACGGTCCTGCCGTCGAACTTCGCGGTGATGTCGATCCGGGCTGTCCCGTCCGGGCGCAACTCGCCGACCTTGCCGGTGAACTCCACCAGCGCCCCGTTCTCGTCGTCGGGGACCGCTACGGGCCTGGTGAAGCGCGCACCGTAGGACACGAGTCTGCCGGGATCACCGAGCCAGTCGGTCACCAGCCTGCCACCGAGGGCCATGGTGAGCATCCCGTGTGCGATCACGTCCGGCAGCCCGACCTCCTTGGCGAACCGCTCGTTCCAGTGGATCGGATTGAAGTCCAGTGCGGCACCGGCGTATCGCACCAGCTGGTCGCGCGTGACGCGCACGGAAAGCGGTGGCAGTTCGTCACCTGGGTTGATGGTGGTCTCGGCCATGTCAGGCCCCCTCCCCTCGGACGACCAGCTGCGCGCGCGTGGTGCAGACGTGTGCACCCTCGCTGTCGGTGATCTCGGCGCGCACGGTCAGGAAGTCGTTGCCCGCACGGGCCATGATGTCCTCGATGTGGATGGTGAGTTCGAGGCGGTCACCGGCGTGTGCGGGCCGCGAGTGGGCGAACTGCTGCTGGCCGTGCACCATGCGCGAGTAGTCGAGGCCGAGTTCGGGGTCCGCGACGATGGCGTTGATCGCGGTGAGGTTGATGACGGTCAGAAACGTCGGGGGCGCGATCACGTCCGGGTAGCCCGCGGCCCGCGCCACCTCGGGGTCGCGGTAGAACTCACTGTCGTCGCCGATCGCATCGGCGAACTCGGCGATCTTCTCCCTGCTGACTTCGTAGCTGCCGACCGGCGGGTATGTCCGGCCCTCGAATGATGGATCCAGAGGCACCAGCGCAGATTACCCGGCGCCCGGCACCCCGATGGCCACCCTGGGGTCGGGTACCGCCCAGGATGGCCATCGGGACGTTCTCCGCTCAGTTCAGGCGGACACCGTAGGCGTTCAGCGCCTCCACGACGGGCTGGAAGAACGAGCTTCCACCGCCCATGCCGGAGGTGATGCCGAGGCCGGTGCTGCCAGCGAACATGCAGCCGCCGGAGTCACCCGAGTTGACGCTCGCCGAGGTCTGCACCAGCTGGTACACCGCGCCCTGCGAGTAGTTGACCGTCACGTTGGTGCGCTGCACGGTCCCGCAGGTGAGCCGAGTCGTGCTGCCGCTCTTGCAGATGTTCTGGCCCACGTAGGCGTTGGCCGCCGAGCTGATCCGCTGCGTGGAGCCGTTCCACAGCGTGACCGCGCCGGGTGCGCTGCCGGTGGTGTTGCGGATCAGGCCGTAGTCATTGCCGGGGAAGCTGGCCGCGACCGATGGACCGACGTTCCAGTTGGACACCGCGCCGGTGCAGTGACCCGCGTCGACGATGTAGTTCGTGCCGCCGGAGTTGGTGTTGAACCCGGCCGAGCAGCGGCTACCGCCACCGGTGATGGCCTCGCCGTTGTAGATGGCCTTGCTCATGCCACCCGCGACGTGCTCGACGCGGACGGAGTCACCCAGCCGGTTCGCGGTCGCCAGCAGGGTGCCGAGCGCCTTGCCCTTGGCCTGCTCGGCGACGGTGACCACGACCTGATTGGTCTGCACGTCGGTACCGATCGACGTGTGCGGGACCGCGGCGACTGCCTCGAGCGTGTCCTGGGCCGCGTCGAGCTGCTGTGCGGACCGGGAGACGATCTTCGCCGTCGCGCCAGCGCGGCCGGCCTCGGCTGCCGCCGCCTCGGTGAGGACGTTGACCACGGGCTTGCCCTGTGCGTCGAGGTAGCTTCCGGCCAGCTGCTGACCGAGCTGCTCGGTCACCGCGTCCAGCACCTTGACGCTGGTTTCCTGGTTACGGAGCACGTTCAGTGCGGCCGTCTCGGTGATGCCCTTGCTGGAGCTCATTGCCTCAACCGCGGCCTGCTGGACCTCGGTCGAATAGCCCTCGACACCGGCGGGCGCCGCGGCGACCGTTGGTGCGAGAAAGCCGAGCGCCGTAGCGCCGGCGACCGCGGCGATCGCGGAGCGGGTGACCTGTCGTCTACTCAGTAAACCGACAAACTTCTTACGCATACCGCCAACTCACTTTCGCAGGGGTTGACCGGCGACCCGCTCTAGAAGCAATGCGGCACGCCGATCACAGTGGGTTGTCCGGACACGATCTCTGTGACCGGTACCGGTGAAAACCGGCACACGACAGAGTGAAGTGTGTCACCTGCAGCCGGTAGGATCTTTCGTTGGTTTCGGGCTAGGGCAAGTTTATTTCCAACGAAAGTCGCATCGCTTGAACCCGGCACAGCACTGAGGCCGCCCCCGAGTACGGGGACGGCCTCAGTCAGATCTGGGGACTACGCGTCAGCGCGTCTCTTTGTGCACCCGGTGCGTACCGCAGTTCGGGCAGAACTTCTTCATCTCCAAGCGGTCCGGGTCGTTACGCCGGTTCTTCTTGGTGATGTAGTTGCGGTGCTTGCACTCCTCGCACGCCAGCGTGATCTTCGGTCGCACGTCGGTGGCAGCCACAGCAAAGCCTTTCTCTACACAACAGGTCCCCACCTAGGTGGGTTTCTGGGGTCGGACTCCGCACGAAGCCGACCACCGGGGGTCCAGGGGGCTTGCCCCCTGGCTGGGTCTGGGGCTGGGCCCCAGAGTGATGGCGGAACGGATCAGGTTCGCGCGGTTGGCGAACACAACCCACCCATCCGTGTAGCGGGAGCGGGACTTGAACCCGCGACACCACGATTATGAGCCGTGTGCTCTAACCACCTGAGCTACCCCGCCTCAACGATCACTCCGCGGTCAGCATACCTGCCTGCGCGGAGTGATCACCGAGCCCCAATACGGAATCGAACCGTAGACCTTCTCCTTACCATGGAGACGCTCTGCCGACTGAGCTATTGGGGCGTGCTCAACCTCAAGCCTCGAAAAGAGTACACAGAGCCGGAACTCACGCTTCTACCGGGGTACCCATCTGGGGAAAACCTCAGCTCAGCAGGGTCAGGATGGTCTCCGCCTGCCGCCCTGGCGAGCGCGTCGTCCTGGCCTGCAACCAGGCCTCCAGACGCTCCTCCGACAGCGGCCGGGAGATCAGGTAGCCCTGCGCGACGTCGCAGCCCATCGCCTCCAGCTGGTCGCGTGCGACGTCCTCCTCGACTCCCTCGGCGACCACGGTGAGGCCGAGCGAGTGGCCGAGCTCGACGATCGAACGGACCACCGCGAGATCACCGAGATCGGTCCCCATCCCGAGTACGAAGCTCTTGTCGATCTTGACCTGGTCCACCGGCAGCTGGCGCAGGTACGCCAGCGACGAGTACCCGGTGCCGAAGTCGTCGACGGCGAGCACGATGCCCAGCTCGTGCAGCTCCCGCAGGATGGGCAGGGCCCGCTGCGGATCGGCCATCACGCCGGATTCGGTGAGTTCGAAGGTGAGCAGCTGCGCGGGCACGTCGAACCGGCGCAGCGCGGCCACGACCTTGGCCGGGAAGTCGGCATCGGCGAGGTTGCGGACCGACAGGTTCACCGCGGCGGAGATCCGCAGGCCCTCGTCGAGCCATTTGCGCACGCGGCGCAGCGACTGTTCGAGCACGAACTCGGTGAGCGCACCGATGAGCCCTGCCGCCTCGACCGCGGGCACGAACTCGTCCGGGTCGAGCTTGCCGAACTCGGGGTGCTGCCAGCGCACGAGCGCCTCGACACCCTGCACCTGCCGTCCTGGCAGGGAGACCTTCGGCTGGTAGTGCACGCTGACCTGGCCGTCCTCAAGCGACTGCCGGAACTGGGTGACCAGCTGGAACCGGCGCATGAAGATCTGCCCCATGCTCGGCACGTACCCACGGACCTCCTCGCCACCTCGGGTGGCCCGCACGGCGACGTCGGCGCGCTGCAGCATGCCGTCCACGTCCACCGGCTCGTCGGTCTCCTCCACCACCGTGGCCGCGTACCCGACCATCGCGTTGGCCTCGACCGTGAGGCGATCCACCGGGTAGGGCTCGGAAAGCTCGGCCCGCAACCGCTCCGCGGTGTCGTGGGCCTGCTGGGGCGTGTGATCGACCAGCAAAGCGGCGAACGAAGCGCCCTCCAGCCTGGCCAGCGGGACCTGCTGGCCGAGCGCGTCGCGAATGCGCCTGCCCGCGGCGATGACCATCCGGTCGGCCCAGGCGTAGCCGAGGGCGTCGCTGACGGTGGAGAACACGTCCAGGTCCACCCGGAGCACCACGGCGCCGTCGCGCTCCCGCAGCGGTTCCCTGGCGACCTGGCGGAAGCCCGGCCGGTTCAGCAGGCCGGTGAGCGGATCGTGGTAGGCGTCGTGGCGCAGTGTCGCGAGCAGCCGGCGGTTGTCCAGTGAGGTGGCCAGGTGGCTGGCCATGGTGCCGAGCAGCTGGACGTCGTACTTGCCGAACCCGCGCCATCGGGAGAGCCGATCGTGCGCCTCGACGACGCCGAGCAGCTGGTTCGCGCTGCGCAGGGGCACGACCAGCGCCTCCTGCGCTCCCCGGTCGAGCAGCGCGGCGCGAACGTCGGGATTGGCCTCGGTGATCCGGAAGTGGCGAACGTGGGCACCGGGCAGCCGCATCAGCGGATCGTCCGCGACGGCGTCGCCCGGCGGCAGCGGCTCGCCGACCACCACCGAGCGCATGACGTCGTCGGGCTCGAGGCGCAGCCTGAGCACGACCCTGCCCGCCGCCAGCTGGTCCTTGACCCGCTCCGCGATCGTCACCCACTCATCGATGTCCACGCCCTTGCCCAGCTCGTCGATGCGGCTGGCCGGCCGGGCCGCGGCCTGCTGCCCCGACCTCGCGACCATCAGGCTCACGTCGGAAAGGGCCTCCATATCGCGTTGTTCACGCAACAGGTCGGAGTAGGCCCAGTAGAGCGCGGCGAGGCCGAGGAACACGGCGAGCACCAGCGGCCAGGCCGCGGGCTCGTTGGCGATGACAAGGTAGCCGGACAGTCCGACCGAGGCGTTCACGAAGCCGACCACGAGGATCCGTCCGGTCAGCCGCAGCGCGGTGCCGATCCGCATCCTCCTGCGGAGCACGCGCACGGCCGCCAGCGCGAGCAACGTGCTGGCCAGCGGCGCTGTCAGCGTTCCGGCCAGTGCGGCGACCCAGGGCATACCCTCCGCGCCCATGGCCTGTTTGACCAGTCCCGCGACGGCGAATGCGCTGGTGATCTCGAGCAGGAAGGCGCCCGCGTTGTAGAGCACTCTGCCGGAGACCCTCCGAGCCAGCAGTGTGCTGATACCCGCGATGACGTGCGCCGCGAGCACCACCTCGAACGGCGCGATGAAGAACCCGATGACCAGTGGAATCTCGGTGAAGGAAATCGTCCATGAAATACCGCTGCGGACGTCGACGTTGATCCCGAGTTGTTCCGCGAGCAGGAATGCGACCGCGAGCAGCGGGCCGATCCACAGGAGTTCCGTGCCGCCCTCGAACGGCAGCCAGGACGAGACCGCGACCGCGGCGACAACGCCCGCGGTGAGTACGACCGCCGTGTACAGACGGAACCGGCGTTCGTCGGACCGCGACTCACTGCTTGCGCTGTTTCCGACCGGCGTGGCCGGTGGAGACGCAGCCGAGGTCGAACCGGCGGAATGGCCGTGTGACTCCGGCATGCAACCTCCTCGTCCCTCTGCGCGAACGAGAACTCACTGTACCCCGGAGGGCGTATATCGGCCGCGCAACGACCCTCATCAGATCACCTCAGCGTTAACACCGGGCCAACAAGGACGCGACGGGCCGACCACCGGGTGACATCACCTTGGAAATCATCGCCGCGAGTGACCGGTTTCGGCCCCGGAATTTATTCCCCCGGACGGGTCCGGGTGGCGCTCGCTACCAGCGAACACGGAAGGGAAACAAACTCGGGCTCCGCAAAGTTGAGCCCTATGCACTCAACAGCGAAGGAGCGGACAAACATGAGCCGAACACAGCTGCTCCCCATACTCACCCTGCACGACGACGTCGTACTGCCCGGCATGATCGTCCCGCTCGACCTCGGGGACGACGAGACGCGCGCGGCCGTCGACGCGGCGCAGGCCAGGACGCCGAGTGCCGAGAGCCTGCCGGGCATCCGCTCCGGCCAGACGCGCCCGGCAGAATTGCTGGTCGTTCCGCGGGTCGATGGAGAACTCGCCGAGATCGGCACGGTGGCGACCATTGAACGGGTCGGCCGTATGCCCGACGGTGAGCCCGCAGCGCTGGTGCGCGGCACACGCCGGGCCCTCGTCGGCGCGGACGGCGGCGACCCCGGCGACGTCCGCTGGGTGCTGGCCACCGACGCCGAGGAAACGCAGGCAGACGAGCGCGCACGGGAACTGGCCGCGGAGTACAAGGCCGTTGTGATCTCGGTACTGCAGCATCGCGGGATCGGGCAGATGATCGACGCGGTGCAGCAGCTGGATGACCCCTCCACCATCGCCGACCTCTCCGGCAACGCCCCCTACCTGAGCGCCGCGCAGAAACTGGAGCTGCTGCGCACGCTGGACGTGGCCGAGCGGCTGGAGAAGGCACTGAAGACCGGCCGCGAGCACCTGGCCGAGCTGGAGGTCAGCGACACCATTCGCAAGGACGTCGCCGACGGCATGGAGAAGCAGCAGAAGGAATTCCTGCTGCGCCGTCAGCTTGAGGCGATCCGCAAGGAGCTCGGCGAGCTGGACGGCAGCGACGCCGAGGACGACTACCGCACCAGGGTGGAGGCCGCCGAACTGCCGGAGCACGTGCGCAAGGCCGCGCTGAGCGAGGTGGAGAAGCTGGAGCGGACGTCGGAACAGTCGCCGGAGGGCGGCTGGATCCGGACCTGGCTGGACACGGTGCTGGACATGCCGTGGAACACGCGGACCACCGATGTGCACGACATCGCGGCGGCAAGGGAGATCCTGGACGCCGATCACGCCGGCCTGGCCGACGTGAAGGAACGGATCATCGAGTACCTGGCGGTCCGCCAGCGTCGCGCGGAGGCATTCGACCAGCCGGACACCACTGAGGCGGGCTCGGGCGTCGTGCGCGGCAGGCACTCCGGCGCCGTGCTCGCGCTGGCCGGACCGCCCGGGGTCGGCAAGACCTCGCTGGGCGAGTCGGTGGCCAGGGCGATGGGCCGGGAGTTCGTCCGCGTCGCGCTGGGCGGTATCCGGGACGAGGCGGAGATCCGCGGGCACCGGCGTACCTACGTCGGAGCGCTGCCTGGACGCATCGTGCGGGCGATCAAGGAGTCCGGCTCGATGAACCCCGTGGTGCTGCTCGACGAAGTGGACAAGGTCGGCTCCGACTACCGGGGCGACCCGACGGCCGCGTTACTCGAGGTGCTCGATCCGGAGCAGAACCACACCTTCCGCGACCACTACCTCGAGGTCGAACTCGACCTTTCCGACGTGGTGTTCCTGGCCACGGCCAACTCGCTGGACACCATTCCCGGGCCGCTGCTGGACCGGTTGGAACTGGTCACGCTGGACGGCTACACCGAGCACGAGAAGGTCACCATCAGCCGCGATCACCTGCTGCCCCGCGAGCTGGAGCGGGCAGGTCTCGGGGTCGAGGACGTGCGGCTCACCGATTCCGCGCTGAGCCGGATCGCCGCCGAGTACACCCGCGAGGCCGGGGTACGCGAGGCGAACCGGACGATCGCGAAAGTGCTGCGCAAGATCGCTACCCGACTGGCGCTCGGCGATGCGGATCTGCCGGTGACGGTGGACGCGGACGACCTGGACGACTACCTCGGCCGGCCGCGGCACGTTCCGGAGTCATCCCTGCCGACGTCGACGCAACGCACCTCGATCCCCGGCGTCGCGACGGGTCTGGCGGTGACCGGTGCCGGTGGTGACGTTCTCTACGTGGAGGCCTCGCTGGCCGACGCCGAGACCGGCGGCACCGGGCTGACGCTGACCGGGCAGCTCGGCGAGGTGATGAAGGAGTCGGCGCAGATCGCGCTTTCGTACCTGCGTTCGCGGGGCGCGGAGCTCGAGCTGCCGGTGGGTGATCTGAAGGAGCGAGGTGTGCACATCCACGTCCCGGCGGGCGCGGTGCCGAAGGACGGGCCCTCCGCGGGGGTCACGATGACCACGGCACTGGCATCGCTGCTGTCGGGCCGGGTGGCACGGGCGGACGTCGCCATGACCGGCGAGGTGTCGCTGACCGGCAGGGTCCTGCCGATCGGCGGGGTCAAGCAGAAGCTGCTGGCCGCGCACCGGGCGGGGATGACCACGGTGATCATCCCGCAGCGCAACGAGGCCGACCTGGACGACGTGCCCGCCGAGGTACTCAGCCAGCTCGACGTGCACCCGGTGGCCAGCGTGCGGGAGGTGCTCGACCTGGCACTGGAGCCGGCTGCCTCCCCGGTGGCACAGGCCGCCTAACCCGGCCAGTCCCAAGCCGAGGGGGCACTTTCGTTGGGAAAGTGCCCCCTCGGCCCTCTCGCACTTTCCCGGGAAAGTGCGAGTCCGCCCACGGCGTCGCCCAGGTCACGCGCCACCCGGCGTCGCACTTTCCCGGGAAAGTGCGAGAGATGTTCACCCCGGCGCCGATTCGCGTCGACCACAAGCTGTACTCGGATAAGTACTCTCCGATCCGCTCCCATCAGTCCCCGCGGATTCTCGGAGGTACACGTGAAAAGACGCCATTTCCTGCGCGCAGCCGTGGTCGGCGCCGGTGTCACGGCGTTCGGCAACACCCTCTCCCCTGCCGCACTCGCTGATCCCGCACAGAACGGGTCGAGCCCGTACGGGCCGCTCGGGCAGGCCGACGGCAACGGGATCCAGTTGCCTTCGGGTTTCACCAGCCGGGTGGTCGCCCGATCCGGCCAGCAGGTCGCGGGAACCGGATACACCTGGCATCGGGCTCCGGACGGCGGAGCTGTGTTCGCCGATGGGGACGGCTGGATCTATGTGTCCAACTCGGAGATCACCCCCGGCGGCGGAGCGAGCGCGATCCGGTTCGGTTCCGGCGGCGACATCGTCGGCGCGCACCGGATCCTCGAGGACAGCCGGCAGAACTGTGCCGGAGGCGCCACCCCGTGGGAAACCTGGCTCTCCTGCGAGGAGACCGACCGCGGGTACGTCTTCGAGTGCGATCCGCGGGGACCTGCCTCGTCGGCCGTACGGCGGGCGGCGATGGGCCGGTTCAAGCACGAGGCCGCCGCCGCGGACCCCGTCCGGAAGGTGATCTACCAGACCGAGGACGTGTCCGACGGCTGCTTCTACCGCTTCATCCCGGACACCTGGGGCGAGCTGAGCTCGGGCACCCTCCAGGTACTGACCGCGGGCTCGGCGACGTCGGGCTCGTTCACCTGGACGACGGTCGGAGATCCGGACGGCTATCCGACGGCCACGCGCAACCAGGTCTCCGGCGCCAAGCGATTCAACGGCGGCGAGGGCCTGCACTACGCGAACGACACGGCCTGGTTCACCACGAAGGGCGACAACCGGGTGTGGCAGGTGAACCTCGCCGCGAACACCTATGAACTGGCCTACGACGACTCACTGGTCAGCCCGGGTAACCCGCCGCTGACCGGGGTGGACAACGTCACCGGCTCGACCAGTGGAGACCTGTTCGTCGCCGAGGACGGCGGGAACATGGAGATCTGCATCATCACCCCGGATGACGTCGTCGCGCCGTTCCTGCGGATCAACGGCCAGAGCGATTCGGAGATCACCGGCCCCGCCTTCACCCCCGCGGGAGACCGGCTGTACTTCTCCTCGCAGCGCGGTACCTCGGGATCGTCGAGCGGGGGCATCACCTACGAGGTGCGTGGTCCGTTCCGGACGGCTTGATCACGCGGGTCTGCTCGGTGTCGTGCTGTTCGCCTCCCCGCCTGCCGCCGCGGAGGCGAACAGTCACGAACACCGCGACAGCCAGCACGAGGAGGCCGATCACGATCTTCTGGAACACGCTCGCGTAGTCCTGCACGAGATGCCAGTTCTCGCCGAGGCCGTAACCGGCGAGCACGAAAATCGTGTTCCACAGGAGACTGCCGACCGTGGTGAGCGCGAGGAAGACCGGGAACCGCATCCGTTCGACCCCCGCGGGCAGGGAGATGAGGCTGCGGAACAGCGGCACCATCCGGCCGAGGAACACGGCCTTGGTGCCGTGCCGGGCGAACCACGCCTCGGTGCGGTCGAAGTCGGCGGCCTTGAGCAGGGGGATCCGGATGACCAGGGCCCTGGTCCTTTCCCTGCCGAGCAACAGGCCGAGGTAGTAAACGATGATCGCGCCGAGCACCGAGCCCGCTGTGGTCCAGAACAGTGCGCCCGCCAGGCTGAACGTTCCCTGACTCGCGGAGAACCCGGCGAGTGGCAACACCAGTTCACTTGGGATCGGCGGGAAGAGATTGTCCATGCCCACGATGAGCGCGGCTCCCGGGCCGCCTAGGGACTCCATCAACTGGACGGCCCAGCCCGCGAGCCCGTCGAGGGACTCAGCGGCGGCGAGGTGTGTGGTCATGGGTGCCTTCCTCCTGGTGTTTCGGTCGTCATCGACGCTAGGAATCCGGCGGGGCGGGCACCATGAGGTACACGGCCCGGTGTACCTGTGGAAAACCGCAGTCCGGCTGGCCGCTTCGATGGCTAACCTGCGGTGGTGACCACTGGAGCCGACCTGAGCACGGTGCGGCGGGTCGGTGTGAGCACCGTCGGTCTGCTGATCGGCGGCGCGACCGCCTTCGTCGAGTTCGGCTATGTCGTGCTCACCGCGCCGCTGCTGCTGTTTCCGGCCACGCGCTCGCGGGCGTTCGCAGGCGCCCGCGTACTGGCCGAGTTGGAGCGGCGGCGGATCGCGAAGTACCTCGACAGCGAGGCGTCGGGGGACTACGCCGGTTTCCGCGCGCTGCAGTACCTCGCGGTCCGGTCGATCGTGGGCGGGCTCGGTGCCGGGATCTTTCTGCTGATGTTGTTCGGCACGATCGGCGGTGTCATCATGCTCGGCCAGGTGCTGAGTGGACTGCCGGTGGGCGGCACCGACCCCGTTGGCACGGACTCGGATTGGTACGACCCCGTAGCGGTGCTGCTGTTCGGCACGCTGCTGGCGTTCCTGGCCGTACAAGGCCTGGTGGGGGTGGCCTCATTGGACCGGCATCTGGCACAACACTTTCTCGGGCCGACCTCACAGGAACTGTTGCGGCGCAGGCTTTCGTTCGTCACTCGGAGCCGCGCGGAGGTGGTGGACGCCGTCAATGACGAGCGCCGCCGGATCGAACGCGCGCTGCACGACGGGGTGCAGCAACGGCTGGTGGCCCTCGGCATGGTGCTGGGCAGGGCACGGCGGTCGTCCGATCCGGACCGGACGGACGAGCTGCTGCGCCAGGCCCACGAGGAGGCGCAGCAGGCGCTGCTGGATCTGCGTGAGGTGGCGTGGCGGGTGTATCCGGTCGCACTGGATTCCGGCGGACTGCACGGCGCGCTGGAGTCTCTCGCCGAACGCTCCAGCGTGCCGGTGACACTGACGTTCGGGCCGGCCGGACAGCTGGACACCGCGATCGAGACCGTCGCCTACTTCGTGGTCTCGGAGGCGGTGACCAACACGATCAAACACGCGCGGGCGGATCGAATCGAGGTCGACGTGTCCCGCACCGGCGGCGTACTCGTCGTGTCCGTCCGCGACAACGGCGCCGGCGGCGCCAGGCCGGCCGGTGACGGCCTGTCCGGCCTCGCCCGGAGGGTGTCCGCCGCCGACGGCAGGTTCACGGTGGACAGTCCCCCCGGCGGCCCGACCACGATTCGGGCGGAACTACCGTGCGAATAGCCCGGCAATCCCCGTCCCCGACCGGGTTTGGAGCGTCTGCAAGTACGCCCAAGCAAGATCGACATCGCCGTTTTCCGCTACCAAGCCAGACGCCGACGCGAGCCAAGTTGGTAGCGGTTAACGACGCCGATGATCTTGCTTGGGGGTACTTGCAGACATCCCAAATGGAGTCGGGGACGGCAGGGAGGGGGCGGAGTCGCGATGCGGTTGGTGCTCGCTGAGGACTCGACGTTGTTGCGGGAGGGGCTGGTGCGCCTGCTGGCCGAGGAGGGGCATGAGGTCGTCGCGGCCGTCGGTGACGGGGCCGCACTCCTCGACGCGGCGCGCGAGCACCGGCCCGACGTCGTCGTGACCGACGTACGGATGCCGCCCACACATACCGACGAGGGACTGCGTGCCGCGCTGGAGATCCGCCGGCGCTGGCCGGAGATCGGGGTACTCGTGCTCTCCCAGTACATCGAGAAGCGGTACGCGACCGAGCTGATCACCGGCGACACCGGGGGCGTCGGCTACCTGCTCAAGGACCGGGTCGTGCAGGTCGGGGAGTTCCTCGACGCGCTGGAGCGCGTGGGCACCGGCGGCGCGGCGTTCGACCCGGAGGTCGTGCGCCGCCTGCTGGCCCGCACCAGCCACGCCGACCCACTGTCCCGGCTCACCGCGCGGGAGAACGAGGTGCTCGGCCTGATGGCACAGGGCCACACCAACGCCGGGATCGCCGGACAGCTCTACATCTCCCAGAGTGCGGTGGAAAAGCACGTGAACGCGATCTTCGACAAGCTGGACCTGGGACACACCACGGGGTTCAGCCGGAGGGTGCTCGCGGTACTGCGCTACCTCGGTTCCTAGCCCGGCTCCGCGTCAGCGGAGCTCGCCCTCCAGCAGGCCCATCGTGAACGGCCTCCCGACTACGAGCCCGGCTCCTCGAGCCGGAAGCCGACCTTCATGCCGACCTGCACGTAGCCGATGTCGTCGTTCTCGATGACGCCGCGAATCTCGGTCACCTCGAACCAGTCGAGGCCCCGCAACGTCTCTCCCGCACGCTTGAGTCCGCCCCGGATGGCGTCGTCGACACCCTCCGACGAGGTCCCGACGATCTCGGTCACGCGATAGGTCTTGTCAGCCATGGCCGCCTCCAACTAGGTGGGTGGACCACTCAGTGTGCAACGGGTGGCGAGCATCCGCAGTGCACCAGCACCCGTCCGGGGCTGCGATCAGGCGAGCGCGGCGGCAGGGGCCCTTTCCCGGACGAACAGGTACATAACCGCCGACGTGAGCATGATCCCGCCTGCCACCCAGGTGCCGACCGCCCAGCTTCCGGTCACGTCCCGGAGCACACCGCTGACCACCGGGCTGGCCACAGCGCCGATTTCGGAGATCAGGTTCAGCAGGCCGAACGCCGAGCCACGCTGCGACTCGGGCACGAGATCGCCGGTGATCCCCTGCGCGATCGGTTGCAGGGCGTTGAAGAAAAGCCCGGACACGAACAGCAGCGAGCCGAGCAGCAGCAGCGACGGCTTCTCACCGTCGCTGATGGACAGTGCGAACGCGAAGACCAGCAGCGAGTAGATCACCGTGAACGAGATCAGCAGCGGCTTGCGGCCCTGGCCACGGCGTAGTGCGCGGTCGGCGAGCCAGCCACCGACGGGGAACCCGAGAATGCCGGCTCCCGCATTGAAGGCGGCGGTCAGTGCGGCCGCGAGCAGCGAACTGTTGGCGGTCTCCCGGACGATCTCGACGGACCAGAAGCTGAAGAACCACAGGTTCCACAGGATCGCCGTATAGGCGATGTAGACGATCACGATGTCGCGGCCGAGCAGGGTCGCCGCCTCGGCCGTGCGGCGCAGCCGCAGCACGATCACGGCGATCACGACCGCCGCTAGCGCACCGGAACCGAGCGCGGTGGCCCAGGTCGGCCAGCGCAGCTTCTCGGCGATGACGAACAGGACCAGAACCGCTGTCAGAAGCGGGGCGGAGACGGCCAGCAGGCGCAGCAGCGGTGGTCCCATCCGCAGCCGGCCACCGAGTTTGCGGTGGAAGAAGACCCAGCAGCCCAGCCCGACGATCGCCGAAACGACGGCGAAGACCAGGAACGGGACCCGCCAGGCCTCCTCGCCCAGGTTCAGCTCGGACCCCCAGCTGATCAGCAGCGGCGTCCCGATGATGCCTGCCGTCAGGCCGATGGAGAGCCCGGAGATCACCACGCCGAGGCCGAGAGTCCGGCGGCGTGGTGGGGTGTGGGTGAGGATCAGAGTGCGGTCGTTGGAGTAGAAGACGCCCTCGCCGAGCCCGGTCAGCACCCGGGCGCCGACGAACGCTATCAACCCGACCACCAGCCCGGACACCGCCGTCATGACGGCCGCCCACAACAACGAGACGACGATCATCTCGCGGTGACCGAACCGGTCTCCGAGCCGGCCGCCGGGGTATTGGGTGAGCATGTAGCCGGTGAAGAACAGCGACCCGACCAGACCGCCGAGGGCACGCGGATCGGTCGCTTCGCCGATGAAGCCGACCTCGTTCGCGATCATCCAGCTGACCACGGGCCCGGTGAGAGTCCGGTCGGCGTAGCTCACCACCCAGCCCAGCAGGAGCATCACCCACAGTCCCCGGTAGGGCGTTCCACCGTTCGGCGATCGCGTCGGCAGGAACGGGGTCGAACTGGGAGCACTCATGACGACCTCTCCGCTGAGGTGAACAACAGTGTTCGCATAATGAACTACTGTGACGAGAGCGAACAACGGAGGACCATAAGGACCGCGTCCGACCGTGTCAATGCTTGGGTTGGCGGCCGCGGAAACCGGGCACGAAAAGCACGAATTCCTTTCACTCAGTGAAAACAGCGATGGCGATCACAGGGCCGCTCCCCCGACGGTGTCGAACACAGCTCGCCCACCACCGAAGGAGCGCTGGGAGTCAATGCCGACATTCGCCAGGAACCAGTGGTACGTCGCCGCCTACAGCAGGGAGATCGGCCGCGACCTGTTCGCGCGCACGATCCTCGGCGAGCCAATCGTCTTCTACCGGACCGAAGCAGGCGAACCCGTCGCGCTCGCCGACCGCTGTGTGCACCGCCGTTTCCCGCTGTCGGAGAGCAGCCTCGACGGTGACCGGATTGTCTGCGGCTACCACGGTTTCACCTACGACACCGCCGGCACCTGCGTCGCCGTCCCCGGCCAGGCCCGCGTACCGCGCACCGCGCGGGTGCCCAGCTATCCGTTAGTGGAACAGGACTCCTTCGTGTGGGTGTGGATCGGTGATCCGGCGCGAGCGGACGCCGCCCGCATTCCCCGCGCCCCATGGCTGGCCGACCGCGACTACACCACGGTCTGCGGGATGGAGCCGCTCGCAGCGCGCTACGAACTGCTGGTGGACAACCTCATGGACCTCTCCCACGAGACCTACCTGCACGGCGGCTACATCGGCACGCCGGAAGTGGCCAGCACCCCGATCACCACAGAGGTGGACGAGGAGCGGGAGATCATCTACGTCAGCAGGCATATGGACGACGCCGAGTGCCCGGCGTTCTACGCGAAGTCGACAGGGCTCGAGGGCCGGATCACCCGCTGGCAGGACATCGAATTCCACCCGCCGTGCCTGTACCTCCTGCACAGCCGGATCGCCCCGGTCGGCGTGCTGCCTCGGGAGGACGGCAGCGATCCGGACGCCTTCCATGTCGAGGTCGTCTACGCGATCACACCGGAAACCGAGCACAGCACACACGACTTCTGGGCCGTGGCAAGGGATTTCGCGCTTGAGGACGAGGGGGTGTCGGAGTTCCTGCGGGAGAACAACCGGACCGTGGTGCTCCAGGACGTCACCGCGCTGGACATCCTGGAGCAGGTGGTGGCCACCGAGGCCGAGGGCTATCAGGAGCTGAGCATCAACATCGACACCGGCGGCCTCGCGGCAAGGCGGTTCCTGAAACGGATGATCGAGCGGGAACAGGAAGTCGGCGCATGACCGTCAGGGCGGAGATGCTGAGCGGGGACACGATCTTCCGCATTCACTGGCGATTGGGTACCGACCGGCTGGTCGGGGTGTGCCACTGCGGGGCCGAGCACCAGGCCGAGGATCCGATCGTGCTGTGGGACTGGCTGTTGGCACATCCACGACATCCGGAGGGTGGCGATGAGTGACAGCAGGGAACTTGTCGTCGCCGCCAGGGAGCAGGTCGCCGATGGTGTCCTGCGGCTGACACTGCGCGATCCCCACGGTGAGCCCGTCCCGGCCTGGGAGCCTGGCGCGCATATCGACCTGCTGCTGGCCGAGGGTTTGCAGCGCCAGTACTCGTTGTGCGGCGACCCGGCCGACCGGAAGGAACTGCGGATCGCGGTCCTGCGCGAACCCGGCGGCCGGGGCGGTTCGGCCAAAGTGCACAACGACCTGACGCAGGGCAGCACGGTACGGATTCGCGGACCACGCAACAACTTCGCGCTCGTCGAGGCCAAGCGGTACCTGTTCCTGGCTGGTGGCATCGGGATCACGCCGATCCTGCCGATGCTCGCCGCCGCGGACGCGGCCCGGGCCGACTGGCGACTGGTCTACGGCGGGCGCACCCGCTCGTCGATGGCGTTCGCCGGCGAACTGCGGGCCGCGTTCGGCGAGCGCGTGGCGATCTGCCCACAGGACGAGACGGGACTGCTCGACCTCAACACCCTGCTCGGCGAACCCGATCCGGCGACGGCGGTGTACTGCTGTGGCCCCGAACCACTGCTGGCGGCCGTACAGCAGCACTGCGTCCGCTGGCCACCGGACGCCTTGCACGTGGAGCGGTTCGCCGCCATCGCCGACGAAGGGCCACGAGCCGGATTCGACGTCGAACTCGCGCGGTCCGGGAAGACTCTCACCGTGCCCCCTGAGCGCTCGATCCTGGAAACCGTCGAGGACGCCGGTGTGCCGGTACTGTCTTCCTGCCGGGAGGGAACCTGCGGAACCTGCGAGACCGACGTGGTCGAGGGCACCCCCGACCACCGCGATTCCCTGCTCACCGGCCCGGAGCGCGAGTCGGGCGAGACGATGCTGATCTGCGTCTCCCGAGCCCACTGCGCAAAACTGGTACTCGACCTGTAGCCGCCGCAGCCCACCGCAGCCAACGCAGCCGCCGGTGTGCGCCAGGTATCGCACTTTCCCGGGAAAGTGCGATGGGGCAAGGCGCGTGACCTGGGACGAGAGGTTTTCGGACTCGCGCTTTCCCGGGAAAGTGCGAGTGGTGGTGTCGCGGGTGCGGGGAGGAGGAGCGCGTGATGGAGGGCGTGGTGGAAGAGGGTGGAGTGGAAGAGGGTGGGGTGCAAGACGTGATGGAG
>NZ_PQHZ01000007.1 GCF_003385185.1 Amycolatopsis palatopharyngis
TTCACCGCAGGAATCAACGACGCCGACGCATCAACCCGCGCGACCTCCTCAATCACAATGCACGCCGACACCGCATCCGCACCCTGCCCCGAAAACTCCTCCGGAACATGCACCGCATTGAAACCGGAGGCGTTGAGCGCGGTCAGGGCTTCCTCTGGGAAGCGGGAGTTCTCGTCGACCTCCGCCGCGTACGGCGCGATCTCCTTCTCCGCGAGCGAACGCACGGCAGCCCGCAGCTCCTCGTGCTCCTCAGCAAGCTGGTACAGCGGAAAACCTTCGCTCACGTCCTCGTGACCCTTCGTCTGCGGCTGCCGCACGGATCCGTGCGGGGTGACGCGCGCGAGTTTAGTTGGTGTTCCTACTGTTGGACGACCTATGGAGTGCGATTCCGGTCTCAGCGAGCTACGCGAGCCCGCGAACCACTCGTGCCGGTGGCCGTTGCCCCTGTATCGAAGCCACCATCTCCACGACCTGGCGCGTTCTGCGCACCTCGTGCACCCGGAAGACCCGCACCCCGTCGGCCGCGGCCAGTGCGGTCGCCGCGAGGGTGCCATCCACCCGTTCGTGCAGGTCGACGTCGAGCGTCTCACCGACGAAGTCCTTGTTCGACAGCGCCATGAGCACCGGCCAGCCGGTGGCGACCAGGCGATCGGTATGGCGCAGCAGTGCCAGCCCGTGCCAGGTGTTCTTGCCGAAGTCGTGGGTCGGGTCGAGCAGTACACCGTCGCGCGGGACGCCACGGGCCACCACCGACTCCGCCAGTTCGGTCGTCTCCCGCAGCACGGACTCGACAACGTCGGAATAGTGCACGCGGAACGGTCTGGTTCGCGGGACCGCACTACCGGTGTGCGAGCACACATAGCCAGCGCCGAACTCCGCCGCGGCGTCCGCCAGCCGGGGGTCGGCACCGGCCCAGGTGTCGTTGAGCAGGTCCGCACCCGCTCTGCAGGCCAGCCGCCCCACCTCGTACCGCCAGGTGTCGACACTGATGACCAGGCCGGGATGGCGGTCACGAATGGCGGCGACGAACGGAACGACCCTGCGCGTCTCCTCCTCTACGTCGACTTCCGCCCCTGGACCTGCCTTCACACCGCCGACATCCACGATGTCCGCACCATCGGCGACCGCCTGGTCGACGGCCACCATGGCCTTGTCGTCACTGAACGTCGCACCCCGGTCGTAGAAGGAGTCCGGCGTGCGGTTGATGATCGCCATCACCAGCGCGCGGTCCCTGCGCACGGTCTTGTCGCGGAACACCAGCTCGTTCGACACTGCCCACTCCCCTGGATCGCCCATCGGCCGCCGGGCTCGACCACCCGCACTCCACACTAGGACGGCCACGGGGAGGGGCTACTCGCGGAGGCCGACTCCGACCAGGGTGCCGAAGTCCACCGACTCGATCTCACGCTGCCCCAGCAGGTCGAGAAGCTCGGTGCGGACAGCCTCGACCTCGGCCTCCGTCAAACCCGACAGCGCACCTCGGAACCCACTGCCCAGGACCAGGTCCCACGCGAAACCGGAATCCAGCCGTACCCGTCGCTCGACCTCGGCGACCCGCACCTCGCCCGCACCTAGGTCACGCAGCCAGGCCTCGAGCCCGGGTTCGGTGTTTATCCGCTCGATCGGCCCCGGCGGCCCCTTCCGATCGGCGTGCTCGGGCCGGAACCGGCTGATCACCTCGTAGTAGGACCTGGCGAACTCCTCGATCGCCCCCTTCCGCCACACGGAAACGGCGAATCGGCCACCCTCGCGCAACATCGCGAACAGCCGCGCGCACTGCTCGTCCATCTCCGGCAGGAAGAACACCCCGAACGCGCTCTGCACCAGGTCGTACCCGGCTTCCGGCGCCTGCCACTGCGTCACGTCCGCCCGCACGAACCGGACGTTGTCGAGTCCCTGCCGAACCGCGGTCTCCCGCCCCTCCGCCAGCAAGCCCTCCGACAGGTCGACCGCGTCCACCCGGCCTTCCGCTCCTACCCGCGCACCGGTGGCGATCGCCGAAGCCCCCGCCCCGCAGCAGACGTCCAGCACTCGCTCGCCACGCTTCGGCCCGGCCTCGTCGACCATCGCCTCACTCAGCGGATTCCACACCAGCGGCGAGATTCTCGCGAACTCCGCACGGGCGGCGGTGAACACCGCGCCCAGCTCCTCTGCCCCCATAAGTCCTCCCTTTAGCCTAGGCCGCCACCCTAGATGAAAACCGTATTCACGTCGATGCGCTGGCACCCGAGTTTGCAGTTTCAGGGCGTGAGTTTGCAGATTCGGGGCCGGAGTTTGCAGATTCGGGGGCCGAGTTTGCAGATTCGGGCTCGCCTGCGGCACGCCAGGGAACGGGACCGCCGTGCCCAGGTTTTGTCGGACCCCGGCGATATCCTCGAGGGGTGACTGGTTCAGGGGGAAACGTGGCGGTGCCGGGCCTGTCCCGGCGAAGATCGATACTCGTCGCGCGGCTACAGTCGATCGAGCGGACACGGTCCAAAATGGAGGCCCGGCAACTGTCCGACATCGCCGAACTGGCCTCGACATCTCCGGGGGCAACTCGGGATGTCGCTCAAGAAGTCGCGCTGGCATTGTCGATCACGCCGCATGCGGCGGAGCGGATGGTGTCGCTCGCGGTGGCGTTGACGACCCGACTGCCGCACACCCTGGCGGCGATGCGGGCCGGGATGCTGGACGGGTACAAGGCGTCGAAGATCGCCGACGTCACCGGATCCCTGTCCGATGATCTGGCGCGGATCGCCGATGAGCGACTCTCGCAACGGTTGGCGGGCAAGGATCCGACGCAGTTACGTCGGGCGGCGCACCATGTTGTCGCCACCGTCGACCCCGACGGCTACGCCAAACGCGTCGCGCGGCGCCGGGAGGAACGCTCGCTGCAACTAGTGCAACAGGGTGAGGGCATGGCCACCCTGATCGCCGACCTGCCCGCCGAAATAGCCACCTCGATCTACACCCGTATCGACCGCGACGCCCGCAGGCTCCGCCACGCCGGAGCCACCGACACCCTCGACCAACTCCGCGCCGACCTCTTCGCCAAGCTGTGCCTGCGCGACGGCACCGGCACCGGGGCACCGCGGGCGGAGGTGTTCATCTACGTCGCCGCCACCACCCTCCTCGAACTGGACGACGAACCCGCCGACATGACCGGACACGGATTCATCCCGGCATGGCTCGCCCGCCAGATCGCCACCGGACCCAACACCACCTGGCGGCGCATCCTCACCGACCCCATCACCGGCCACCCCATCGACCTCGGCCGCACCCGCTACCGCCCCACCGCAGCCCTCGACGAATACGTGCGCATCCGCGACCGCGAATGCCGCGCACCCGGCTGCTACCGACCCTCACAGTCCTGCGAACTCGACCACAGCCTCGACTGGCACAAACACGGCACCACCACCGAACAACGCCTCATCAGCCTCTGCAAAACCCACCACCGCCTCAAAGACCGGCCCGGCTGGAACTACACCGTCAACCCCACCGACAACACCCTCACCATCACCACCCCCACCGGCCAACACCACACCACCCGACCACCCCGCCTCCACAAACCCCGCCGGCCGAGGCCCGACGTCAGCTGAACGGCAGTCCCACATAGTTCTCGGCCAGACTCGTCGCCGCAGCGGTGCTGCTTGCCGTGTACCGCAGTTGCGACAGTTGCAGCTGCCGCTGGAACTCGTCGGCGGCCGGGTCAAGGTGCAACATCGACGTCATGAACCAGGAAAAGTGCTCCGCGCGCCAGACCCTGCGCAGCGCGGTGTCCGAATAGGACTCCACCAGCTCGCTCCGCTTGTCCTTCAACAGCGCGGTGAACGCCTCGGCGAGCAACTTCACGTCGGCGATCGCCAGGTTCATCCCCTTCGCCCCGGTCGGCGGCACGATATGGGCGGCGTCGCCCGCCAGGAACAGCCGGCCGTGCCGCATCGGCGATGCGACGAAGCTGCGCATCGGAGTGACGCTCTTCTCCAGCAACGGTCCCTCGTTGACCCGTTCACCGCCGTCGATCGCCATGCGTGCGTGCAACTCCGCCCAGATCCGGTCGTCCGGCCACTCCGCGAGGTCGGTGTCCGGGTCGACCTGCAGATAGAGCCTGGTGATCTCCGGCGATCGCATGCTGTACAGCGTGAAACCCCGCTCGCTGCGGGTGTACACCAGCTCGTCGCGCACCGGCGCGGCCTTCGCCAGGATCCCGAGCCAGGCGAACGGGTACACGTGCTCGTGCCCGGTCAGCACAGTGCCCGGGATCGAGGGCCTGCTGATCCCGTGGAATCCGTCGCATCCGGCGATCACATCGCAGGTCAGCTCCCGCGCCACTCCGTCGGCATCGGTGTAGGTCACCCTCGGACGATCCGATTCCACGTCGTGCACCGCGGTGTCGCTGACGTCGAACCGCAGCTCGCCGCCGTCGCGCATCCTCGCCGCGATCAGGTCCTTCACCACCTCCTGCTGGCCGTACACCGTGATCGACCTGCCCAGCAGGTCGTCGAATCCGATGCGATGGTCGGCGCCGTCGAACCGAAGCGAGATGCCGTGGTGCACCAGGCCTTCGCGGTCCATCCGCTCCCCGAGGCCGGCCTCGCGCAGCAGCTCGGTGGTCGGATACTCCAGCACGCCGGCACGCACCCGCTTCTCCACGTACTCCCGGCTGCGCGTTTCCAGCACCACGGACTCGATTCCCCGCAGGTGCAGCAGGTGGGACAACAACAGCCCGGCAGGTCCGGCACCGATAATCGCGACCTGGGTACGCACGAGTGAACCTCCACGAAGACGTCTGCGGCTTGCTGCGCCTCATCCTGGAAGGCACACTCCCTACCGCGACACCCGACTTCCGCTCACCGGAAGACCCGTTGAGCCGACCACCCGGAGGTGGGCGAGCTGTCCCGCCCCGTACGAACTCCCCCGACCAGTGTCGGCGCCAGGCTGCTGGGCATCCTGGACGTCTTTTCCGCGGACACCCCGTTGCTCACCCTGTCCGACATCAGCAGGCGCACCGGCCTCGCGCTGACCACCACCCACCGGCTCGTCGGCGAGCTCACCGGCTGGGGCGCGCTCGAACGTGACGCCGAAGGCCGCTACCGGATCGGGCTGCGGCTCTGGGAGATCGGCTCGCTGGCCCCGCGCAGCGTGAACATCCGTGACAGTGCGCTGCCGTTCGTCGAGGACCTCTACTCCGCCACCCATCAGCACGCCCAGCTCGCGGTGCTCGACGGACACGAGGTGGTCTACCTCGAACGGATCTCCGGACGGGACGCGGTCAAGGTCAGCTCCCGCATCGGCGGCCGCCTGCCGCTGCACGCCACCGGCGTCGGGCTAGTGCTGCTGGCCCACGCCGACCCACTGTTGCAGGAGGAGGTGCTGCACGGGCCGCTCACCCGTTACAGCCCGAAGACCATCGCCGAGCCCGAACAACTACGCGTGACGCTGGCCGCCGTTCGCCGGGACGGCTTCGCGGTCAGTGACGGGCAGATCGAGCCGCACGTCCTGTCCGTCGCCGCCCCCGTGCACGGCGCGCACGACGAGGTGGTCGCCGCCGTTTCCGTCGTGGTTCCCGCCGATGGCGCCGAACCTCGGCTGCTCATTCCCGTCGTCCGCGCCGCGGCCAGAGGCATTTCACGGGGCCTCGGCGCACCGAGCGCGCGGCACCTGCCCCGGTCCGTGCGCCGTGAGCGGCACGCACCGGGCCAGGCGGCCGGCTAGATCAGGGCGTGTTCACCCCCAGCGTGTAAGCACCGGAACCGCTGTAGGCGTGCACCTGGTAGCGGTAGTAACCGGAGGTGCCGTTGTGGTTCACGGTCTCGTCCGGTCCCGGGCTGGTCGCGGTCCCGCTCGAACAACGCGCCGCCCAGCGCCCGTTCGATCCGGTGCAACTGCGCCGAGAGAGCGGGCTGGGCCAGACCGAGCCGACCGGCCGCCTTGGTGACGCTGCCGGTATCCGCGACCGCGCAGATCACCCTGAGGTGCCGCAGCTCGAGGTCCATGTGCCGAAGCTATGCCCGGACGGGCCTCAGTGGTACCTCCGAGTAGCCCGCTACTTCGGTTCCTTCCGGCCGGACCACCGCTGTTCGTATCCCGCCGCGACCGCGGGGACCACGGCTTGCAGGTACCGGATCAGGTGGTCCTGGGCGGTGACGATCCACGCCAGATCCTGGGTGCCCATATCCGCGACCGCGGCTTCCCAGGCCACCCTCGCACCGAGGTGGTACGCGGCGATCACCGCTTCGAGCGGGATGCCTTTCTCCTCCCGCAGGGCCGCCGACCCGCGGATCTCGGCAATCTCGGCCGCGTCCGGCAACCTGCCCTCGCGGAAGCCGCGCACGAAGAAGCGCAGGTTCTGCTCAGCCACCCTGCGGATGTCCGCTGCGGCGCCACCAGCCGTATCCGCTGAAAGCCTGCTGTAGAGCGGCAGTTCCGCCACCAGGCGGTCGGCGACCTCGCCTGCCATATCCGGCAGGCGTTCCAGCAGCGCCTCGTACAGGGCGGCATCGATCACCGCCGCAGTATGGCACCGGCCTGTTCAGGCCTGGGGCTGCAGCACCACCTTGATCGCGCCGTCCCGCTTTTGCTGGAACATCTCGTACCCGCGCGGGGCCTCTTCCAGCGGGAGCCGGTGGGTGGCCAGGTCCTCGACACCCAGCGGATCCTCCGAGCCGGTGAGCAGGGGCAGCACGTCATCGACCCAGTTTCGGACGTTCGCCTGGCCCATGCGCAACTGGATCTGCTTGTCAAACAGATCCATCATCGGCATCGGATCGAGCTTGCCGCCGTACACGCCACTCAACGAGATCGTCCCGCCCCTGCGGACCGAGTCGATCGCGTGGTACAGCACGCTCATCCGGTCGATGGCCGCGTGCTTGGTGACGGTTTCGGCGATCACGCCGGGCAGCAGGTTCACGAGCTGGTGCGCCAGCTTGCCAACCGGCGCTCCATGCGCCTCCATCCCGACGGCGTCGATCACCGAATCCGCGCCACGTCCCCCGGTCAGCTCCCGGATGGAACCGGCGATGTCCTTGTGTTCCCGGATGTCGAGGGTGACCGCGCCGTAGCGCTCGGCGAGGATGAGTCGTTCCGCGACGAGATCGACACCGATCACCGTGTCAACGCCCCGGTGCCGCGCCACCCGGCAGCACATCTGCCCGATCGGGCCGAGCCCGAACACCACGACACTGCCGCCCTTCGGAATGCCCGCGTACTCGACCGCCTGCCAGGCGGTCGGCACAACGTCCGAGAGATAGAGGAAACGCTCGTCCGGCGGCCCTTCTGGAACCTTGATCGGCCCGTACTGCGCCTGCGGCACCCGCAGGTACTCGGCCTGTCCGCCGGGCACCTGGCCGTAGAGCTTGGTGTAGCCGAACAAGGCCGCGCCCTTGCCCTGGTCGCGGACCTGGGTGGTCTCACACTGTGATTGAAGGCCGGAGTTGCACATGTAGCAGTGGCCGCAGGAGATGTTGAACGGCACCACCACGCGGTCGCCCGGTTTCAGGTCGCCCGCGTCCTTGCCGACCTCCTCCACGACACCCATCGGCTCGTGACCGAGGATGTCGCCCGTTTCGAGGAACGGGCCGAGCACGTCGTAGAGGTGCAGGTCGGATCCGCAGATCGCGGTGGACGTCACCTTGATGATCGCGTCGGTGGACTCCGAAATCCGCGGATCGTCGACGGTGTCGACCCGGACGTCTCGTTTGCCGTGCCAGGTGACGGCCCTCATCAGCTGCTCCCTTCGATGTGGTTCTCCCGTGCCCGGATACCCCGGCCGCGGCGGCCCAACCGGGTTTCCACCGGCGCCTACCGGGTATGCCGCCCGGCACGAGGCACAGGAGGTGACGATGCACCGCGAGAGTGATCAGCACAGTCCGCGCGAGGACGACGAGCTCAAGGCAGAGATGCAGGGGATGCTCCAGGGCAACCGGCCGAGCAGGGCGCAGGAGTGGCGGGATCCGGAACCGCCCGCGGACGACGACGCGGCGGTACCGCCGTTCGACGAGGCGCCGGAACGCGACACCCCGCAGTGAGGCAGCGGCCCGGCGACGACCGGCCGTGTCCGGCGCGGCGATTCGTGCCGCGTCACTTCGGTGTGTCCTGGGTACCAAGGGTGCATGTGCTACACATCGAGGTTGCGATGACCGGTGCCGAACTCGACGCCGCGGGAATCACCGAACCGCGACTGCGTCACTCCTACCTGCGGTGCCGGAGTCTGCACGCCAAGCACGGCCGCACCTACTTCCTCGCGACGCGGCTGCTCTACCCGGCGCAGCGGCCCGCGATACACGCGCTCTACGGTTTCGCCAGATGGGCCGACGACATCGTCGACGAACCGGATTCCGCCGGAGACCCCGAGCAGATCGCGGCCCGCCTCGATGAGGTGGGCCGCGCATTGTTCGACGGGCTCCGTCGCGGGGACAGCGACGATCCGGTACTCGCAGCGGTCGTGCACACCGCGCGCCGATACGACATCCCCGATCGGCTGTTCACCGCGTTCCTGCGATCGATGCGGATGGACCTCACCACCACCGGCTACCGCGATCGAGCCGCGTTGAACGAGTACGTGCACGGCTCGGCGGAGGTCATCGGCCTGCAGGTACTGCCCGTGCTCGGTACGGTGACGTCTCATGATGAGGCGAGAGGTCCAGCCGCCGCACTCGGTATGGCGTTCCAATTGACCAACTTCCTGCGCGATGTCGCCGAGGACCTCGACCGCGGCCGGGTATATCTGCCTGAGGACGAACTGGCCGCCTTCGGCGTCGACCGGGAGTTGCTGCGGTGGTGCAAACAGCGCGGGCGCACCGACCCGCGAGTGCGCAGGGCGCTGGCCGACCAGATCGCCACGACCCGCGCCGTCTATCGCAGGGCGCGCCCAGGTGTCGCGATGTTGCATCCGGTTTCCCGGCCGTGTGTGGCCACCGCGATGACGCTGTACTCGGAGATCCTGGACCTGATCGAGCAGAACCAGCACGATGTGTTCACCAGGCGCGCCAAGGTGGGCACGGCCAGGCGGCTGACCGTGGCGAGTGGCGCGCTCGCGCGAGCGGCGCTGGCCAGAGCCACCCGGCGCGCTCCCGTCGCAGGAATCGGAGGCCATGCGTGAACCAGGGGCAGATCGAGGAACAGGTGGTGCTGCTGGACGAGTCCGGTCAGCCGGCCGGCACGGCCCCCAAACGCACCGTGCACCACACCGACACCCCACTGCACCTGGCCTTCTCGTGTTACCTGTTCGACCAGGCAGGCCGCCTGCTCGTCACGCGGAGGGCGCTGACGAAACGGACCTGGCCCGGCGTCTGGACCAACTCCTGCTGCGGCCACCCCGGTCCCGGTGAGGCCGTCACGGACGCGGTGCGGCGCAGGGTGCACCAGGAACTCGGCGTCGAGGTGAGCGATGTCCGGTGTGTGCTGCCGGAGTTCCGCTACCGCGCGACGGCGGCCGACGGCACGGTGGAGAACGAGGTGTGCCCGGTGTACGTCGCGCGGGTGGCGGGCCCTCCCGCTCCCGCCGCCGAGGAGGTCGCTGAGTGGCGCTGGGTGTCCTGGCCCGCGTTCGCGGGGCTGGCCAGGGAGGCGCCATGGGTGATCAGCCCGTGGGCGGCCGAGCAGGCGGCCCAGTTGGACTCGCTCGACCTGACCGGCTCCGAGACATCCCCGCGGGGACCTGGACGCGGTTGAGATGGACCGGCTGCAGTACCTGCTCGTCATGGCCGCGTGTGTGCTGGTGACATTGCCACTGGAGATCGCGGGAGCCAGGGTCTACCGCAGGCCGATATGGCTGGCGAAGGCCATACTCCCGGCCGCCGCGGTGTTCCTGGTCTGGGACGCAATCGCGATCGCCGCCGAGGTGTGGGACTTCAACGCCAGGTACGTCACCGGGATCGTCCTGCCGTTCGGCATTCCGCTCGAGGAGCTGGTGTTCTTCCTCGTCGTCCCCCTCTGCGCACTACTGACCTACGAGACGGTGGACCGGATTCTCACCGAATCGCGCAAGCGTGGGCGGGAGCGTGAGCGGACATGATCGGCTACACGTTGCCCGCACTGGTCTCGGTGCCGGTCGTCGTCGCGATCGAGTTGGCGGTGCTGCGCACCGGACTGTTCCGCAGGCCCGCCTACTGGATCAGCTTGGCCATCGTGCTGGGTTTCCAGATACCGGTGGACGGCTGGCTCACCAAGCTCAGCGCCCCCATCGTCGTCTACGACCCCGCTCACAACAGCGGGCTGCGCTGGCCGTGGGACATCCCCGTCGAGGACTTCCTCTTCGGCTTCTCCCTGGTGACCCTGGTGCTCCTGCTGTGGGAGCGCCAACGGCAACGAGCACGAGAGGACGCGCAGGCGTGAAATCGACCGGACTCCCCCGCACCGCGGTACCCGGCGCCTTCGACGCGGCGGCGGCGGCCTACGACCGGTTGGTCGGCGCCAATCCTGGCTATCACGCGCACCTGCGCCTCTCCGCGCGCAGACTCCGCCTGCCGGACCAGGGCGCGGGTCTGCACCTGCTCGACGCAGGCTGTGGCACGGGCGCCTCCACGGCGGCCCTGCTCGCCGTGGCACCCCGGGCCAGGATCACCGCGATCGACGCGTCCGCCGAGATGCTCGCCGTGGCGCGGAGCAAGCCGTGGCCAGCCTCGGTCCGGTTCGTGCACACCAGGGTGGAGGACCTCGGCGACGCAGGCGTGTCCGGTCCGTTCGACGCGATCCTGGCCGCGTACCTGATCCGTAACCTGGCCGATCCGGACGCCCAGTTGCGGGAACTACGCGCCCTGCTTCGCCCGGGAGCCACCCTCGCCGTGCACGAGTACTCGGTGCGGGACTCCCTGGTCGCCATGGCGGTCTGGCACGCCGTCTGCTGGGGCGTGATCATTCCGGCCGGCCGGATGAGCACGGGCGACGCCACCCTCTACCGGCACCTGTGGCGCAGCGTCCTGGCGTTCGACGGGGTCCGCGACTTCGACCGAAGGCTGCACACGGCGGGATACACCGCCGTGCACACGGAGACGATGACCGGCTGGCAACGCGGGGTCGTCCACACGTTCCTGGCCACCGCGCCGTCGCCGGGGTGGTCGGCGTGACCGACCGCAAGCGGGTTCGGCACCTGGCTCCGGCAGGTCACGCCGACGCGGGCGCGCTCGACCGGCGGCCGGTCGTCGCCGTCGTCGGGGGCGGCATCGCCGGCCTCAGTGCCGCCACGGCGCTGGCCGAACGCGGGGTGCGGGTACGGCTGAGCGAACGGGAGCCCTATCTCGGGGGCCGGGTCGGCGGCTGGCGGGCAGAGCTGCCCGGTGGCGAGCCGGTCACCATGAGCCGCGGCTTCCACGCGTTCTTCCGGCAGTACTACAACCTGCGGTCACTGCTGCGTCGCACGGACCCAGATCTCCGGCGAATGGTGGCACTGGACGACTATCCGCTGCTGGACGCCGAGGGCAGGCGCGACACCTTCCGCGGGCTTCCGCGCAGACCGCCCTGGAACGCGTTGGCGTTCGCCCTGCGCAGTCCCACCTTCGATATGCGGGACCTGACCGGACTGGACGCGGGCGCGGCCCTGCCGCTCGCGTCGGTGCGCGTTCCCGAGACCTACCGTCTGCTCGACGGTATCGACGCCGAGTCCTTCCTGCGTCGCATCAACTTTCCCGAAGCGGCGCGGCATCTGGCGTTCGAGGTGTTCTCCCGCAGCTTCTTCGCGCCACCGGTCGAGATGTCCGCGGCAGAACTGGCCACGATGTTCCACATCTACTTCCTCGGCTCCAGTGAGGGCCTGATCTTCGATGTCCCAGCGGACACGTTCCCGGCGAGCCTGTGGTCGCCGCTGGGCGACCACCTCGGGGCACGCGGCGTGGACATCCGAACAGGGACAGCGGTGCGCATGGTCGAACCGCTTTCCGACGGCCGGTTCCGCGTACACGACGACCGCGCAGGGTCCGAAATGGACATTGTGGACGGCGTGGTGCTCGCGGCCGATGTGCCGGGCCTGCGCGACATCGTCGCGGCGTCCCCCCGGCTGGGCACGGCCGGATGGCGTGCCGCGGTTGCCGGACTCCGGTCGGCGCCGCCGTTCCTGGTACGCAGACTGTGGCTGGACAAGCCGGTGGCACGGGACCGGCCCGCGTTTCTCGGCACCGGTGGGCATCCGCCTCTGGACAACATCAGCGTGCTCGACCGATACGAGGCGGAGGCCGCGCGCTGGGCGGCCCGCACCGGTGGTTCCGTGGTCGAACTGCACGCCTACGCGGTCACCGGCGACCGCGAGGACGTGTCGGCGGGCCTGCTCCGCAGGCTGCACGAGATCTACCCGGAGACCGCGGGCGCGCGGATTCTCGGTGACCTCGGCGAGTGGCGGGCGGACTGCCCGATGTTCGGTGTCGGCGACTTCGCGACACGGCCGAAGGTGCGCACCCCACAGGACGGGTTGGTGCTGGCCGGCGACGGCATCCGCATCGACCTGCCGGTCGCGCTGATGGAACGGGCGGCGACCACCGGCTGGCATGCCGCGAACTGCCTGCTCGCCCGTTGGGGCCTCGCGGGCCACGAGCTGTACACGGTCCCGACCTCCGGCAGGCTGGCTCCACTGCGGCGGCTGGCGAACCGGCGGGGCTATCGTCCGCTGCTGCGCAGCAGGTAGCGGCGCTCGGCGTAGGCGAGGTCGTCCCGCCAGAGCCGGGTGGCGGTCCACCGCATCGCCGGTCGCAGCGCGGGTGCCACCGCGCGTGCGACGGCGAAGCCGGGCCGCTCGGATCCGGCCACGGTCGCTTCGATCACCGCGGTCCTCGGGCGGCCGTCTCCGCCTTGCCCGAGCGGGGTCGCATGGGTCTCCACGACGCTGCCCGCACCCTCGCCCTCGAGGATCCGCATCACCACGGTCCTCGGGCCGGGGCAGGTGAACTCCGCCCGCACGGGAACGCCGAGGCCCCTGCCCACCCGGAACGTCACGTCGACGAGGAACCGGTCCCCGTCCTCGGTGACGTGGATGTCCCTCGGCGCCTCGACGACCCGGAGCCGGGTGAAGGAGTAGGGGTGGAACCAGGCACCGTGCCAGGGATCGAGCCGGTTTGCGACGACATCCTCGGGCTCGCACACACCCACCACGGTGGCCACCGCGTCGAGCGCTCGTTCCGCGGCAGGCCGCCGGGACACCACCGGCGCGTCCGACGGCTCCTCCTTGCCGAGACCGTCGAGCCGAACCCAGGCCAGCACGCCGTCGTCGTGACTGGGCAGCGGTTTCCACCCGTAACCACCCTCGGGGCCCAGGGTGAGCCCGTGCCAGCGGCAGACCAGAGCGCCGCACTCGACCTTCGCCTGCGCCATCGGGGCACCGAGGTGCGGGCAGGCGCCGGGGCCCACGAAGAGCGCGCCGTCCAGATCCCGCCATGCCACCAGTTCGATGCCACCGACATGCACGCCGAACGGCCGATCCGCGCGGATTTCCCTGCTCGCGGCGAACACGAACCAGTTTCCCGAAGGCCGTGCGAGCGCGCGTTTCGTGGCGGCCTCGATCACCGCTGGACTGGCGTCCCGGTAGGTCGGCTCCTGTTCTGTCCAGCGCTGCGCCCGTAGCGGCTGCAACGGCCATCTCCGTGGCCAGTGCCGAAGAAGGGAGTCACGCGCGGTCACGACAATGGACCTTACCGAGCCCGGCCCGCGCACGCCCGGCGAGAAGCCGCGCCCGCGAGGAGAAGGCGCGGCGTGATGTTCCGGTTCACGCGGGCTTCAGTGGGTCGTGGCCGAGGGTCATCAGCCGGTGCCGCCAGTTGGTCTGCCCCGCGGTCGGCTCCAGGTCGTCGCGCCGCTGAGCGTGTATCCGGTCCACGACCTTGCGCATCACGCGAACGTCGTCGTCATCGAGGTCGACCCTGCGTTTACGCAGGATGGCGAGGACGTGCCTGCCCGTCGGTGTACCCGCCTGGTCGGGCAGGGTCTCCTCGTCCGGCTCGGCGGATCTGGTGCGCAACCAGTCCTCCAGCTCCCTCGAGGTCATGTTCACCACGCGGTGGAACTCGTCCCACAGTTCCTCGTCCACCGAGCTTTCGGCTGCCATGTGCTCACCTCCGAACGTGGCTCAGCCGTGAATCCACCGATCAGTGCCGCTTCCTGCGCGCACCCTTGACGGCGAGCAACGAGAGCCCGATCGCCGCACCCGCGACCGGCAGCGGGTACTGCCGGACCACCGCGGCCGCCTGCTGCGCCCTTGCCGCGACCGGTTGCGGGACCTTCTCCCGCAGCTGCTCGGCACTCCGGCCGGTCTGCTCCCGCACCCTGGCGGGTACGTCGGCCTTGTGGCTGAGCTGCTCGACGGTCTCACCGAGCTCCTGCCGGGTCAGGTCCCGATCGGCCCTGGCCTGCTCGGCACTCTCCGGAAACTGCGACGTCGACTTCTCGCTCATCGGCGCGTGCCCTCCTTCACGGTCTCGACGTCCCGCTCGAGTCCGCTCATCGCCTCACGAGGCACCGGCGGGGTCGCCCGCTTGAGCTGGGCGCGGCCCACCAGTGCCAGCATGCTCGCCGCCGCCAGCAGTGCCGCACCCACGATCAGCGCGGACGCCCACGCCGGGAGTACCAGCGCGAGTGCGAGCACGACACAGGCGACGAGCGTCGCGCCACCGAGGAACGCGATCACTCCGGCCGCACCGGCGAGGCCGGCTCCGAGTCCCGCGCGCTTGCCCTTGCTGCGCATCTCCTCGCTGGCAAGCCGCATTTCGTCCCGGATCAGCCTGCTCACCTGATCGGACATGTCGGTGACCAACTGGGCGACCGTGCGATCCGCTTCCTCGGAGACGCCCCGAACCTCGGTCGACCGATGATGACTGGCCAGGGCGTGCGCGGAACCGCCCCTCGGCTGCCGGCCGTCACCGTCGTGGCGCATGCCCTCGGTCGTGTGAGTCATCGTGACCTCCTTGCTTGTGGGTCCGCCTTCGGCCTACCCGCTACCTGGCGGGTCCAATCGCGCTGCGGGGCACGAGTGGCTCGTTCAGAGCCTGTCCTCCCTGCGCTCGATCCCCGGGCTCACCTGGGGGTCACGCCCCTCCTGGCCGGGGACCGGAGCCACCACGGGGTCGTGGACCAACGAGTCCCGTGTCTGGTCGTGGTACGGCGGCGCGGCAGCCGCGCTCCTGCGGGCGTTGACCGTCTCGATCTCCCGGTTCTCGCGGATACGGGTGAGAACGGCGATGGTGATGGCATGCGCGAGCGCCAGCACGAGCAGCATCACACCGAGTTTGGCGACGACCGTCTGCACCGAGTTGCCACCGAAGTCCACGACCGACAGCAGCGCCAGCACACCGAGCACCACGAGGTGGAACAGCACGGTGACCAGCCGGTTCATCGAGGAACTGGCTCCCTGATCGCCGTAGGCGTCGCCGAGGTACCTGCGACCACTGCGGTAGATGATGAAGCCGTCGACCGCCACCAGAATCACGCCCACCACCAGGAACGTCATGAGTGAGTCGGTGTCCACTGGAGTCTCCTTCCGCAAGATGCGTACCTGCCGGGAGTACCCGGCTGGTGACAGACGGAAACGGTGCATCCGGGTGCGGCATGAGTGCGCGGTGTGAGTGACGGAGCGCATCCTGTGGAACTACCGGGGCAGTGTGATTCGTTGGCCCAATGGGTAGTCCTGGCGAAGAACGGACCTCACCAGGACAAGAGACAACACACTGCTGTTGGGGAGATTCACATGCGAACACGTGACCAGCACGCCACCCCGATCGCGCCGGCCAGCGACGAGCCAGGCCCGGAACAGCGTCATCGCGCGGTGCGCGCGGTGGCGTCGGCCGCGATGGACGCGCAGGACTGCGCGGATCTGCTCGCCGCGCTCGGCCTTTCGCCCGAGGAGGGAACTCGCCAGGTTCCGGCCCAACGAGCGTCCACGGGCTGAGGCGGCCCCACTCGGTCGACGACCGTGGCCCCCCGGCTACGGCAGGGGCGCACCGACCGGATTGGGGAACGGAATCGCACCGGGAATCAGCCTGCGGGCTATCGGGTTCAGGAGATCGGCCAGCAGCGTCAGTGATGCGTCGCTGACGGCGGCGTACGGCGCGGCGGCCAACTCGTCGGTGCGCCGCTCGATGTGTTCACGAAGCGCCACCCCTTTCGCGGTCAGCTCACCTGGACTGCCGAGCAGATCCCGGGACGCCAGGCGCTCGGCCGCGGCCGCCCACTCGTGGTCGGTCCAGCCCCGGCTCGGCTCGATGATCGCCCTGCTGCCGTCCTCGGCGTCGCGCAGCACGTGCGCCTGGAGTCCGTCGAGCCCTTCGGCGGCGAGAATCGCCACATGACCGTCCCCTCGGTGCTCCCTCAGGACGGTCGCGCCGTGCCACAGCGCGGCCAGCGGGTCGCTCGGCCATGGCAACGCCGCGTTGGCGGCTCCCAGTGGCCGCCCCGCCCAGTCCAGCTCTTCGACGATCCTGCGCAACACCGCGACCGCGGCACCGAGCAGGGGCTCGTCCCGGACACCGGGAAGGTGCGCCTCGAGCGCGGCGACCGCTCCCGCTGATCGTGCGAGCAGTGCCTTGGCCGGACTCGCCATCCGCCAGACCCCGGGCAGTGAGCGGGCCAGGAACGTGGGCGCGAAGTTGTAGAAGATCGCGGTGACCGGCGCGAGTCCGACGGGGCCAAGGGGTGCGGCTCGCATCGCTACGTAACCGCGCCAGAAGCCGCGCAGTCCCACCTGTTCATGCGCGCTACGGGCCTGTGGGGTGAAGTAGGTGACGTCGTGCACCGTCTCCAGCAGAATCCACAAACGCCTGGCCGTCGCGGCGAGGCCGGGGGACGTGCGCCGATGACCGGGTGGGTGCTGGACGCGGTCACCGGTGTCTCCATCCGTATCCCGCGTGGCTCGTTCGATCGGCACGACACACCCGCTTCCCGACGGCCCGGCCAGGACGACCGTCCTAGCGGATAACTATCACTAGGACGGTCGTCCTAGTCAAGCGGTTAGAATCGCCTTCGTGACCGGGACCGCCACTCGCGACAAAATGATCATCACCGCCCTGCGGCTGTTTCGCACCGAGGGTTACCCGGCCACGTCCTGGCGGCGACTCGTCGAGGAGGCCGGTACGCCGTGGGGCTCGGCATACCACCATTTCCCTGGCGGTAAGGAGGAGCTGGGAGTGGCGGCGGTCGAGCTCGGTTCCGCCGTCGTACGCCGAACCGTGCGGCGGGCGTTCGAACGCGAGGAGTCCCCGGCCGAAGCCGTGCGCTGGTGGTTCGGCAAGGCAGGACAGGTACTGGTCAGGGACGAGTTCCGCAGTGGCTGTCCGCTCGCGACGATCACCCTGGAGATGACCGGGCGATCGGCTGAGCTCACCGCCGCCTGCGAACGGGCGTTCGCCGACTGGCACGCACTGCTGGCCTCCCTGCTCGGCGAAAGCGGATATGCGGACGACGTGGCGGCCGAGCTGGCATTGTCGATCATGAACAGCATCGAGGGCGCGCTGCTGTTGAGCCGCGTACGCCGCTCGACCCAGCCACTGGAACTCGCCGCCGAGCACGTGCGGCTCCTGCTCGATGCCTACGGAAAGGCGAACTGACCGGCGAACCTCAGTCGAGAGCTGCCAGGCCGAGAAAGGACGTGCACACGTCCTCGTCGCCGAGAATCTCGACCGCGGCCGGCCGCAACCGGCGCCAGAGCAGGAGCAGCAGGTCGGACGCGGTACCGCGAACCGCGACCGCCCCCTTCGCATGCGCCCTGTCGATCACCCACACACCCGCGTCGGCCCGGATCAGCCACTCCCCCGGACCGTCGGTGGCATGCAGGTGCACTCCACCGGACAGATCCTCGGGCGCCTGCGCGGGCAGGAAATGGTCGAGGAACTCGTCGATGCCGTCCACCGCGAGTTCCCGGTCGAGCGGCCGGGACCCACCGGTGGCGGACAGAATGTCCCAGCAGTGCACGGCCGTCTCCTGCGCCATGCGGCGCTGGACGAAACCAGCGTCCTGACGGGACGGCGCCCACGTCCACACCGGCTGTTCCGGGCTCAGCCGTTCCAGCGTCGCGGCCGTGTTCGCGACCCCGTAGTTGAACCAGTCGAGCAGCTCCTCGTCGGCGGGACGGTCGGGCTCGGTGTACTTCTCCGGCCCGGCAAGCGCGCCGGAGGCGATCTGCCGCCAGAAGAAATGCACCTCCCCGGTGTGCCAGACGAGGTCACCCACCGTCCACCCCGGGCAGGCCGGTACGTCCCGGTCGAGGGCTCCTCCTGCCGCGCCGGCCATCATCGCGCCGTCGCGCCGCAGTGCCGACGTGTATTCGCTGGCATACATGGGCGGAGCTTACCGGCCGCCGCGGGCCCGATCCGGGGTGGTGCGCACGGCGGCGTACCGCGCGCATGGCGCGGGAAGGGGTAGCCCACTAGCGTGACGAGACATGATCGGCTTGCCAGGAAACATCACGGCGTGTCTCTTCGATCTCGACGGGGTACTGACCTCCACGGCAGCCCTGCACCGTGAGGCGTGGAAACAAACGTTCGACGCGTTCCTCACCGATCGCGACGGCGCCGATTTCCGCGAGTTCACCGTGCAGGACTACGCCTCGTATGTGGACGGCAGGCCGCGCGCCGACGGCGTACGTGAATTCCTCGCCTCCCGTGGTATCGAACTCGAAGAGGGCACGCCGGAGGATTCGCCAGAGGCCAATACCGTGAACGGTGTCGGCAATCGCAAGAACACCCTGCTGATGCGGGTGATCTCCGAACGCGGGGTGGACGCCTTCCCCGGCTCCGTGCGCTACCTGCGCGCGGTCAGGACGGCGGGACTCGCCATCGGCGTGGTCACCTCTTCGGCCAACGGCGAGACGGTGCTGGAGCACGCGGGGCTGGCCGAGTTCGTCGACGCCCGCGTCGACGGGCTGACGATCCGCGAGGATGGCCTGCGCGGCAAACCCGCCCCTGACTCGTTTCTGGCAGGCGCGCGAGCGCTCGGGGTCGAGCCCGGGAACGCCGCCGTGTTCGAGGACGCGCTCGCCGGGGTACGAGCCGGAAAGGACGGTGCGTTCGGTTACGTCGTCGGGGTCAACCGGGCCGGCCAGGCCGATGCCCTGCGGGACGAGGGAGCCGACATCGTCGTGGACGACCTCGCCGAACTGCTGGAGGAGTGAGGATGAGCGACCGAAGGCGCAACTACGAGACCGCACCGTGGGAACTGCGCTGGCGCGGGCTCGACCTCAGCCAGTTGCACCGGACCGAATCGACCTTCGCGCTGTCCAACGGCCACATCGGACTGCGCGGCAGCCTCGATGAGGGGGAGCCGAGCGGCCTGCCGGGCAGCTATCTCAACGGATTCCACGAAAAGCACGAACTCCCGTACGCCGAGGCCGGGTACGGCTATCCCGAGGCGGGCGAGACGGTCGTCAACGTCACCGACGGAAAGATCATCCGGCTGCTCGTGCAGGATGAGCCACTGGACATGCGCTACGGCAGCGCCGAAGCGCACGAACGGGTGCTGGACTTCCGGTCGGGAACATTGCGCCGCACCACGGAATGGACCTCCCCGACCGGACGCCGTGTCCGGGTACACACCGAACGCCTGGTGTCGTTCACCCAGCGCGCGGTGGCGGCGATCCGCTACGAGGTCGAGCCACTCGACGACGATGTGCAACTCGTGGTGCAGTCGGATCTGCTGGCCAACGAACCGATCGAGTCCGAGGCAGGCGATCCCAGGGTCGCCGCCGCACTGGAGTCCCCGCTGGTGTCCGAGTTCTCCGCCGCGGAGGACCTGCGGGCGGTACTGGTCCACCACACCCGGTCGTCCGGGCTGAAAATGGCGGCCGCCATGGACCACGAGATCGAGGCGCCGGATGGCATGCGTACACAGATCTCCGTCGAGGCCGATCTCGCCAGGCTGACCGTCGCCGTGGACGTGCCGCTCGGCGAACGGCTGCGCCTGACGAAGTTCCTCGGCTACGGCTGGTCGGCGCAGCGTTCCGCGCCCGCGGTGCGCGCCCAGGTGGACGCCGCACTCGCCGGGGCCATGCAAACCGGCTGGGATGGACTACTCGAGGAGCAGCGTTCGTTCCTCGACCGGTTCTGGGCATCCGCCGACGTGGAGATCGACGGCGATCCGGAACTACAGCAGGCCGTCAGGTTCGCGCTGTTCCACATCCTGCAAGCCTCGGCACGGGGTGAGAGCCGGGCCATCCCGGGCAAGGGACTGACCGGTCCCGGCTATGACGGTCACGCGTTCTGGGACAGCGAGATGTTCGTCCTGCCTGTCCTGACCTACACCATGCCCGAGGCAGCGAGGGATGCGTTGCGCTGGCGGCATTCCACAATAGACGAAGCGCGGGACAGGGCTCGGCAACTGGGACTGCGCGGCACAGCGTTCCCGTGGCGCTCAATCAGCGGATCCGAGTGTTCGGCGTACTGGCCAGCGGGAACCGCTGCCTTTCACGTGAACGCCGCGGTCGCGGACGCCGTCGTGCGCTACGTGAACGCTACGGGCGACACGGACTTCGAACGGGAGATCGGCGCCGAGTTGCTGCTGGAAACCGCGCGGCTGTGGGAGTCCCTCGGCCACCATGACGCGCACGGCGGATTTCGCATCGACGGTGTCACCGGTCCCGACGAGTACTCGGCCATCTCCGACAACAATGTCTACACCAACCTGATGGCTCAGCGGAATCTACGCACGGCGAGCGCGACCTGCGAGCGATATCCGGAGGTCGCGGCCCAGTTCGACGTGACGGCCGAGGAAATCGGCCGCTGGCGGGCGGCCGCCGACGCGATGTGCATGCCGTATGACGACCTGCTCGGGGTGCATCCGCAGTCGGAATCCTTCACCAGTCACGCCGAATGGGACTTCGCCGGCACTCCGGCCGACCACTACCCGCTGATGCTGAACTATCCCTATTTCGACCTCTATCGCAAGCAGGTGATCAAGCAGGCCGACCTCGTTCTCGCCATGCACACCTGCGGAAACTCGTTCGACGCCGAGCAGAAGCGGCGAAACTTCGCCTACTACGAGGCACGGACTGTCCGTGACTCCTCCCTGTCCGCCGGTACGCAGGCGGTGCTGGCAGCCGAGGTCGGACATTCGGACCTGGCTTACGACTATCTAGCCGAAGCCGCGCTGACCGATCTGCACGATCTGCACGACAACGTGCGCAACGGCCTGCATATGGCGTCGCTCGCCGGCGCCTGGCTCGCGGCCGTCGCCGGATTCGGCGGTATGCGTGACCACGGGGGCGAACTCACGTTCGCCCCCCGGTTACCGAACGAACTGACCGGCATAACCTTCCGGATGTGTGTGCGGGACAGCCGGTTCTCCGTCCAGATCGGACGCTCCGAGGCCGTGTACCGGCTACTGTCCGGTCCACCGCTGAAACTGAGTCACTACGGGGCCCCGCTGATCCTCGACGGTGAGGACGCGGTGGCCACGATTCCCCCGCAGGATCAGCTTCCCAGGCCCGCGCAACCGCCGGGACTGGAACCGACGCGAAGGCAGGCAGGCGGTGTTCCGCACGACTGAGCCACCAGGAGCGGTCAGTCGGGCGGTTCCGGCACCGGTTCCTCGCCATCGTCGGTGTTCGTCACCCCACGAGTGCGCCCGCGCTTACCTGGCGGACCGATCTCGCCGGTGTTCGGCGGTCCGCCGGTGTTCGGCGGTCCGCCGACATCCTCGGTACCGCCGATGCCGGTGTCCCGCCCCGGAGCAGGAGGTATGTCCGAGCTGGGCACGGTGGGCACGACGTCCTCGCTGTCCTCGCGGCCATCGGCGTCCTGGCCGTCACGACGGCCTCGCTCGCTATGCGGGTACATGGCTCTCGCATACCCTCCTCAGCGCGAACTCACGCCGCCCAGCCACTCGTGGACGAGCTGAAATCCGCCTGCTCCATCAACGCCAGCAACAATCCGTGCGTTGTCGACCACGGGCAGATCGCGGCAGGACCGCCGAAAACGGTCAGCAGTGCCTCCGCCACTACGGCTCCCGCGACGGCCTGCTGCGCTCGGCTACGCGAGATTCCCGGCAGCTCGGCCCTGCGGTCGGGAGGCAACATCGCGAGCCGCGGAATCTGCCTGCGCAGCTCGTCCAGATGCAGGTCCCGCGCACTCATCGGAGCCTCGCGTTGCGGCCGCGCCCCCGCCAGCCGTGCCAGTTGCCGCAACACCTTTGAGCAGCCGACGGTGCGGTATCCCCGCAACAGTTTCTCGTCCTCACCGAGGGCGTCCCGCACTCGTTCGAGGGCGTACTCCCGCAGGGCAGCCAGCCGCTTCTCCGAAGGCCGCTCGGTGTCGAGCCAGGTCCTGGTCATCTCCCGTGCGCCGAGCTTCAGCGATCTGGCGAACGCGGCCCGTTCCCCGGTACCCGCGGCGAGTTCGACCGTCCCACCGCCGATGTCGAGCACCAACAGCGGGCCGGCCGCCGCGCCGTACCAACGGCGAGCGGCGAGATAGGACAGTTCCGCCTCGCGCGTCCCCGAGAAGGTGCGCAGTTGTGTCCCGGTCGCGGCGCGCACGGTGGCCAGCACCTCACGCGAGTTGCGGGCGTCGCGAATGGACGAAGTGGCGAACGAGAACACGTCACGCACATCGTGTGCTTCGGCGACCTTGTTCGCGTTCCGGACGCCGTCGACAACAGCACGGACACCCTCCGGGCCCAGCCTGCCCGAGGAGTCCAACGCCCGGTCGAGGCGCAGGCGCGTCTTGTGCGTCAGCGCGGGCTCCAAGGGAGTCCCGCCTCGTGGAACCACGACCAACCGAGCACTGAAGGCCCCCACGTCGAGGACACCCACCATCGACTCAGCCGCCTGATCCACACGCAGCACCGTGTCGCACCTCCATACCTAGTCATCCGGGAGATCAGGGTTCCCCGGGGCCGGGGCACCGAAACGCGAGCGCGCCGCCAGGGGCGGCGGCAAGAGGTAACATTCCGATAACCCAAATGGGTGAATATACCAAGTACCTTCGGATCGTCGTAACACTATGTCCCTTTTGCGGCGATCTGTAGGTATCGGCCATTCGTGGTTCCGAGTGCGAGCCGCAGGCCTGACCAGCACTGTTAGTAGGACGAGGGGGCTCAGGATGTCTGTTCCAGGTTCCGTTCCGCCAACCATCGACGACAGGTGGTGAATCGAGTGGGTGATAACCGACGCAGAGAGTTCCTCCGCCTCACAGCCGCTGCCGGTGCGGTGGTGGTGACGCTGGCCGGTGTCCTGGCGGGAGTCGGCCTCATCCTCGCCAACTCCGCGACCAAGGGCAACGCCTCGAGCGTCGCCGCCGGAGCGGCCCAGGCAACGGCGAAGCAGGCCGGCCAGCGATCCACAACGGTCACGGCAGGCCAGACGCCGGACGCCGTGGACGCACTGGACCCCTCGGCGCCGCGCTCGCTCTCGATCCCGGCCATCGGACTCGGCCTGGACAGCGTCATCGAACTCGGACAGACCTCCTACGGCGCGATGGAGGTGCCCGGTAACGCCGGAACCGTCGGCTGGTTCACCCAGAGCAAAACGCCCGGCGAGCGTGGGGTCTGCGTACTCGCCGGACACATCCGATTCGCCCATGAACGAGGCGCGTTCTACCAACTGGCCGAACTCTCGCCGGGCGACATCGTGAACGTGACACGACAGGACGGCAGCTCGGCCGAGTTCACGGTGTACCGGGTCGAGAGCCATCCCGATGCCACCGGTGGACAGGCACGAGCGGCAGGCACCGCGGCGACCGGCGACACTCCGGAACTACGGCTCGTGACCGGCGGCGCGAGATTCGACTCGCTGCCCGGCGAACACGTCAACGAGCTGATCGTGTTCGCCAGGCTGACCGGCACCACCTGACCTTCGGCCAATCCCGCACCCACTCGTTATCAGCCCTGTCCGGCCACCCAGCTGGTCACTACACCGTCCAATACGGACAACGGCAGATTTCCCCCGCCGAGGACGACGTCGTGGAACCCGCGGATGTCGAACCGATCGCCGAGCGCCACCTCCGCTTCCGCGCGCATCCGCTGGATCTCCAGCCTGCCCACCATGTACGACAGCGCCTGCCCCGGGTTCGCCGCGTATCTGTCCACTTCGGCCTCGATCTCCACAGCCGCCATCGGTGCGTTGGCGGTGAGGTAGTCGACCGCCTGCTGCCTGCTCCAGCCGAGTGCGTGCAGTCCCGTGTCCACCACCAGGCGCGCCGCCCGCATCGAATCCTGGGTCAGCATGCCGAACCTGGCGATGTCGTCGCTGTACAGGCCCATCTCGTCGGCGAGCCGTTCCGAGTAGAGCCCCCAGCCCTCGATGTAGGAGTTGACGTCGGCGATTCTGCGTAGCAACGGCAGTTCCGTCAGTTCCAGCGCCGTACTGAGCTGGAAGTGGTGCCCTGGCACGGCTTCATGGAAGGCGATGGCCTCACTGGTGTGCCGGAAGCGCTCGTGCGCCTGATAGGTGTTGGCGAAGTACGTACCGGGCCGGGAACCGTCGAGCGCGGGCGGGAAGTAGTAGGCGATGGTGCCATCGTCGGCCTCGGTCTCCGGTACCGGGCGAACCTCGCAGGACTGGGCCGGGATCGTCGAAAACCACTCTGGCGCCAGAACTTCGGCCCTGGTGATCGCCGCCCGGGCCGCATCCAGCAGTTCGTCGCCGTCCCGCCACCGCAGGGCGGGGTCCGTGCGAAGGCGCGCGAAGATCTCGTTCAGATCCGTTGTGCCGAACTCCCGGCCACCGATCTCCCGGTACTCCCTGCCGAGTCGCTCGATCAGCTCCAGCCCAGTGTCGTGCAGGTCCTGGGCAGAGCGCTCGGTGGTGGTGTGGGCGCGGATCAGGGCCGCGTACTTGGCTTCGCCATCCGGAAGCCAGCACAGCCCCGGCCGTTCGGCGGATTGCGCGTTCGGCCTGAGTTCGCCGGCCAGGAAGTCGCGGTACCGCCGGAACGCGGGCCGGACCACCTCGTCGAGCAGCCGATCCCGCTCGGCGGCGAAGCCGGGGACCTCGATTTCGGGTTCCAGCCGGAGCGGATCACCCTCGGGGTCGCCGAGGTACCGATCCATGTAAGCGATCCCGGCATCGACGAGGAAGTCCGCGGGCAACAAGCCCTTCCCCGCGGCCGACCGCTGGCGTTCGATCACCGCGTCGGTGTACTCGCCGACGGCGGACAGCCTGGCGAGGAAACCTTTCACCCGCTCCTCATCGCTGAGCGTCACCACCGGAAGCTCGATCAGCAGCTGTTGCACAGGAGCGGACAGACCGTCACTCACCGCGAACTCCACCAGGCCCGCGTCGATCAGGTCGACCGCGGCGCGGGCCTGCTGAATCACGACGTCACGCGTCACCGACCGCTCATGGTCACCAGTCGTCATGTCGATGTTCGCGGCCCGGGAGGCGAGGTCGAGATACGCCGCCCGGTACCGGGCGGCGCCGACGGCGGTATGGTCCGCGAGCCGTCCGTGATCACCCGGAAGCCCGAGTAACGAAGGAATCAGCGGATTCGCGGCGAACTGTACGTCCAGGAACTCGTCCGCCAGCCGGTCGACCTCGTTCACTCGCTCACACCTTTCGTTCGGTCATTCGCTTGCTCTCGGACCACCGTCCGACCACGCGGGACAACACCGGCAGGGGCAGTTTCCCCTGAGCCGAGTACGACGTCGTGAAAACCCCTGATGTCGAAACCTCTGCCCATGACGAGTTCGTCGACCAGCGCGACCAGCAGGCGGGCGTCGGACATCGGATCCCCCAGTAGTCGATGGTCCCGGCTATCCGAGACTAGATCCACAACCCCGCCGGGGTCACCTACCTCCGGCCGCACTTTCCCGGGAAAGTGCGACTACGCCGGCGGCGCACCCGCGGCGCACCGCACCTCGCCCGCGGCGCGCCCGCACCGCACCTCGCCCGCGGCGACCCACCTTTCTGGTGCGGCTACGCTCGGGCTGTGCCTGTGACTGATCCTGCCGACGCCCGCCTGCTGGCCGCGCTGGCCGACGTCGGCAAGGTCGCCGTGCACGAGCTGGCGGCAAGGGTCGGGATGGATCCGCGCGAGGTCGCGTACCGGCTCGTCAATCTGTCGGCGAGCGGGCTGCCGCTACTGGTCGGTGTCGAGAGCGATCCCCAGGGGCTGCGTGCGGCGCTGGCCGGCGCGCCCGTGCCCGGCCCGCAGGGCGGTCAGCAACCACCCCACGCGCATCAGCCGCAGCCACCCCATGGCGGCGGGTCAGGACCATACCCGGCACAAGGTACTCCCAGCGGTCAGTACCAGATCGCCCCTGCGTACGGCGCGCCGAGCGGCGGATACCGGCCGCCTGCCCCGCCGCAGCCTCCCGCCGCGCATCCACCGGCCGTGGCTCCCCCGAGCCGTCCCATCGCCACCGCGCCTGCCCCACCGCCACCGCCGGACCCCGTGCTGAACACCTGGGGCCCGCCGCAGACCGCGTCCTGGGCCCGCGGGGACCAGCCGCCCGCACCGGCCGCGCCTCCCACTCCCGCCACCGGCAGGCCGGGCGATGTGCTGGAGACCCAGGGCCTCGATGGCGAACGGCTCGCGGTCCAGTTGCTCGAGGTGCAGGATCCAGCGGACTACCTCTTCGAAGCCGCGGGCTACCGGCTTCGACAGGGTGAACGTGCCATCGTCGTGCACACCGAGATCACCAACCGTGGCGACGTCGCGTTCGCCTCGTTGCCGGACAACTACCTGGAACTGCTCAGCGCCGAGGGCGGGACGATCACCAAGGCGCCGGTGTCGTTGTCGTCGCGCCCGCCACATCGCATCGGTGTACGCCCCGGCGAGACGACCGGCGGCCACACGGTCTACGTGCTGCCCGAAGCGACCCGTGTGACAGCGGTGCGCTGGAGCCCGCGTCCGGAGCCCGACGAGCGCAGCCGCCTGTGGTCGGTCGAGGGCTGACTCCGAGTACCGCCGGACCCGCGACGGTCAGTTCTCGGAGCGCAACGTCTCCAGCGCCTCCGCGAGATCGGCCGGATACTCACTGGTGAACTCCACCCGCCGCCCGTCGGCCGGGTGGGCGAACGCCAGCGAGCGCGCGTGCAGCCACTGCCTGGCCAGCCGGAGCTTGCTGGCCAGCGCCGGGTCGGCGCCGTAGGTCAGGTCACCGACACACGGATGCCGCAACGCGGAGAAATGCACCCTGATCTGGTGAGTCCGGCCCGTCTCCAGTTTGACCTGCACGAGCGAAGCCGCCCGGAATGCCTCCATCACCTCGTAGTGGGTGATGCTCGCCCTGCCTCCCGCGACCACCGCGAACTTGTAGTCGTGCCGCGGATGCCGGTCGATGGGTGCGTCGATGGTGCCCCTCGTGGGATCAGGGTGACCCTGCACCAGAGCGTGGTAGCCCTTGTCCACGGTGCGTTCCTTGAACGCCCGCTTCAGCACCGTGTAGGCGTGCTCGCTTTTGGCCACGACCATGACACCGGTGGTACCGGCGTCCAGCCGGTGCACGACTCCCTGCCGCTCGGCCGCACCCGAGGTGGAGATACGCAGTCCGCTGGCCGCGAGGCCACCGATCACCGTCGGCCCGGTCCAGCCTGGGCTGGGATGAACGGCCACCCCCACCGGCTTGTCGACCACCACGATGTCGTCATCGGTGTGCAGAATTCGCAGACCGTCCACCGGCTCGGCGACGACCTCGATCTCCCGCTGCGGCTCGGGCAGAGTGACCTCCAGCAGCCCGCCCGCGGAGAGCCGGTCCGACTTGCCGGCCGCCTGCCCGTCCAGCAGTACCGCTCCGGATTCGGCGAGGTCGGCGACCGCGGTACGGGAGAGGCCGAGCAGTTTCGCCAGCCCGGCGTCGACGCGCATCCCGTCCAGCCCGTCGGGCACCGGCAACATCCGCGAGCTCATGAGTCGTCCTCTGTGGCGTCGCGTTCGGCCGTTGTTTTCCCCTGCCGGGCCGGCTTCCGCGTCGACGTGCCGTCGTAGTCCTTGCCGAACAAGGACAACAGCACGATCAGTACGGCGCCCACGCAGATCGCCGAGTCCGCGACGTTGAAGATCGGCCAGACGTCGCCGTTCGGGGCGAACACGGAGACGAAGTCCACGACATGGCCCTGCAATGGCCCGGGAGCGCGGAAGATCCGATCGGCGAGGTTACCCAGCGCACCCGCCAGCACCAACCCGAGGCCGATGGCCCAGCCCACCGAACGCAGCCTCCTGGCGAGCCAGATGATCGCGATGACGACGGCTATCGCGGCGAGCGCCAGCAGCCAGGTCATGCCGGTCGCCATCGAGAACGCGGCGCCCGGGTTGCGGATCAGCTGGAAGTACACCAGGCCGCCGAGCACCTCCACCGGCTCCCGCCCTTCGAGCGTGGCGGTCGCGATGATCTTGGTGACGAGGTCGAACGCGAAGGCGATGGCCGCGACGACCGCGACCACCGCGAGGCGGCGCTTGGGCAGCGGTTCGCCCGCTGAGGGTTCGTGCCCGGACTGCTCCGGATCGGTCTCGGCTCTCGGCTCGGGCTCGGTGCTCACCTGCCCATTGTCCACTCCCGTGGTCAAGAGGCCGCAGCGGCGGGCCGCGCAGGCCGCTGCGGGGCCGCGAGCAAGCCGCGGAACACCATCGCTGGATCCCGAATTCAGACCCCGCTCACGCGGGGCGTGGCTCTAGCCGCGGGGGATGTCCTCGCCCCAGCCCTCCAGGAAATCGGGTAGAGCGCGGGGATCGGGAGTCGGCGCCCAGCGCCCGTCCTGGCGTGCGTAGTCCCATCGCGCACCACGGGCGACGACCTGGCGCAGTGCGAGCACCAACCGGTCCACGTGTTCGGCGGTGGTACCGAGGCCGATACTCACGCGCACCGCCTGAGCCGCGTCGGCCCCGGTGCGATCGATCAGCCTGCGGGTGGCGACGTGTGCGCAGAACGCGCCGTCCCGGACCCCGATTCCGTACTCGGCGGACAGTACGGCCGCCAGCCAGCCGGAGTCGATCCCCGCCAGCACGAAACTGACGGTGCCGACCGCCTGCGGGTCGGCGTCACCGTCGAACAGCCGCAGCTCGGCGAGGCCGGGTACGGCGGCCAGCCCGCCGCGGAGCCGGTCCAGCAGAGCGGATTCGTGAGCGAACACCTCGTCCCGGTGCCGCCGCAACTCGGCGCAGGCCACGCCGAGGGCGTACACCCCGACCGTGTTGGGAGATCCGCCCTCGTGGCGCTCGGGCCCGGTGTTCCACACGGCGTTCGCCCTGGTCCCGTCGCTGGTCACGAGTTTGCTGGCGCCGCCGCCCGCGAGGTAGGGCGGAGCGGCGCGCAGCCAGTCCGTCCTGCCGACGAGGGCGCCCGCACCGAAGGGCGCGTAGAGCTTGTGCCCGGACAGCGCGACGTAGTCCACGTCCAGTTCCCGGATCGAGACCTTGCGATGTGGGGCCAGCTGGGCCGCGTCGACAGCGATCCGGGCCCCGTGGCGGCGTGCGACCGCGGCGAGTTCGGCGACGGGGAACAGCTCGCCGGTGACGTTGGAGGCACCGGTGACGACCAGCAGCCGGGGCCCTGTCGGGCAGCCCGCGAGCGCGGCGTCCACTGCGGCCACCGCCGCTGCCCGGCTGCGCGGGGTCTCGATGTGCTTGACGTACGGGCCGCGCCACGGCAGCAGTGCGGCATGGTGCTCGGTGTCGAACTGGACCACGGCGGTATCGCGGGGCAGGCAACGAGCCAGGAGGTTCAGCGCGTCGGTGGTGTTCCGGGTGAAGATCACCGTGTCGCCGGAACGGGCGTCGACGAACTGGCGAAGCACGTTCCTCGTGCGTTCGTAGATCTTCGTGGACACCTGGGACGCGAAGCCCGCACCCCGGTGGACACTTGCATACCAGGGCAGGAACTCCTCCACGGCATCGCGGACCCGCTCGAGGCAGGGTGCGCTGGCCGCGTGGTCGAGGTTGGCGTAGGTCGTGGACTCGCCGCTCACCAACGGGACTCGCAGGGCAGAGCCGGTCACGGCGGGCGCGGCGGCCGGCGCGGTCGTGCGGGTGCTGGGACGATCGAGTGCCAGGGTCATGGCGTCTCCTCGGGTCAACCGGACCCGGCGAGGGCCCGCGCTTGCCCGCCACACCTCGTGACAGGCCAGGTCCTCACCCGGGGCACCCCACCGCGGAAGGAGGGTTGCCGGCCAGCAAGCCGGGGCTTGACGCTGGCACTCGTGACCTGCCGAAGACGTTAGCCGAGGTGGCACTGCCGCCGCTGACACTTCCACGTACTGAGACGACTCCCTCGCGACCTGCCGCTTCCCGCGTCAGCCGTCGTAGCGGATCCATCCCCGCACGCGTCGACCCCTCGCACTTTCCCGGGAAAGTGCGAGGGGGTGCTACTTGCCGGACTCGCCCCGCCAGCGGGCGAGCCTGCCCGCCCGGTCCACGGCTCGCAGCCGCCGTTCGGCCACGGACCTCGCCTCCTCCGTGGTCACCACCAGCAACTGGTCAAGACGTTGCAGTCGGCTGTCGGGCCCGGGGGTGAAGCTCTTCCCGTCCCGCACGATCAGGCTGACCGTGGCGCCCACCGGCAGTCGCAGTTCACGCAGGTAAACGCCATGCAGCTGGGAACCGTTCTGGATGCGTACCTGCAGGAGCACGGCGGACAGCTCGTCCAACGGCGCCGAGTCCACCTGGATCTCGCGTGGTTCACTCTCCCCGGAGAGGCCGAGCAGCCGCGCGACCGGACTCAGCGTGGCACCCTGCAGCAAGGTCAGCACGACCACCACGACGAACACCGCGTCCACCAGGCGCTGCGCCCCCGGCAGGCCCTCGGCCAGCGGAATCGTGGCGAGCACGATCGGCACCGCACCCCGAAGCCCCGCCCAGGACAGGAACAACTGCTCCCGCCAGGGCACTTTGAACGGCAGGGTGGACAGCAGCACCGCGATCGGCCTGGCGAGCAGCAACACCACCGCACCGGCCACAAGCCCGGGCACGATGGCCTGCAACAGGCGCTCGGGGGAGGCGAAAAGGCCGAGAAGTACGAACAGCCCGATCTGCGCCAGCCAACCGACCCCCTCGGCGAAGGACAGCGTGTCCGACCGGTGCGGCAGCCGCGAGTTGCCGAGGACCACCCCGGCCACGTAGGTGGCGAGCAGCCCGGACGCGCCGATGAGCTGGCCCGAGGAATACGCGACCACACACATGGCCACCGTCGCCAGCGGATAGAGCCCGGTCGCGGGCAAGGCCGCCTGCCGTAGCGCGCGGGCGCCGACCCAGCCGAACACAAGTCCCGTCAGCGCGCCTGCGACGAGCTGGTACACGACCAGAAGTGGCAGCGTCCAATCGACGGTGACGCCGGTCGCGATGACCACAACGGCGATATAGGCCGGAGCGTCGTTGAGTCCCGACTCGAGTTCCACCGCTCCGGCGAGGCGTTTGCTGACGCCCACCCCACGCAGGACCGAGAACACAGCGGCGGCATCGGTGGAGGCCAGCACCCCACCCCAGAGCAGCGCCGTCCGCCAGTCCAGACCGAGCAGATAGTGCAATGCGACACCGGTGATGGCGATGCTCAACCCGACGGCCACTGTGGACAAAGCGATTCCCGGCCCCAGCGCGGGTCTCACCATGGACCAACGGGTCGTCAGTCCACCTTCGATCAGGATCATCACCAGGGCCGCGAGGCCGAGTGCCTGGGTGAGGGTCGCGTCCTCGAACTCGATACCGAGGCCGCTCTCCCCCAGCAATACCCCGATCCCGAGGTAGAGCAGCAGTGACGGAAGTCCTAATCGGATCGACACCCGGACGGCGAGGACCGCGAGCAGGATCACGCCTGCGCCCGCGCCCAGAATTACCGGGAGATCGTCCATCGTGCCTCCCGTCCCCGCTGCCCTTGAGCTACCAGGATAGAGACTCGATCTTCCGCGCCGTGCCCGGCGGTGCGTCCACCACCTCGATGAGCTTGTCCCGGCCGCGTTCTCCTTGCACCACAACGAGATCCCGCACACGAACCGACAACGCCTTCGCGAGTGTCTTGCGCAACGCCTCGTTCGCCCTGCCGCCGACCGCGGGTGCCTGCACACTCACGACGAGGGCGGGCCCGAACACCCCGTCCCACCGGCCGCCGACGACATCCCGCTTCGCGCCCGGTTTGACGCGCACGGCGAATCGGAAGGTGTGATCCACGCTACTCACGCTATCCGGTGTGCACGGAAACGCATTGGCCGCATGCGGAAGCACTGCGCTAACGTCGCCACATGGGTCGCGTACTGTCGGTCAATCTTGGCAAAGCCGAGCCGGCTAAGGACGCGCGTACCGGCGTGACCGGTATCGGCAAGCGTCCGGTAACCGGGCCTGTCGAAGTTCGCTCCCCCGGTCCGAGGGGCACCGGTGGCAGTGGACTGAGCGGTGACGACGTATGCGATCTCCGCCATCACGGCGGTGACGATCAGGCTGTCTACGCGTACGCCGAGGAAGACCTGGCGGACTGGTCGGCGGAGCTCGGCAGGCGATTGGGATATGGATCGTTCGGCGAGAACCTCACCACGTCGGGACTCGACCTCACGGCCGCGCCCGTTGGGCAGCGCTGGCAGGTCGGGGAGCGACTGCTGCTGGAGGTCTCGAGTCCGCGTGTGCCGTGCCGGACCTTCGCGGGCGTGCTCGATGTACCCGGTTGGGTCAGGAAGTTCACCGCACGTGCCCGCCCTGGCGCCTACCTGCGAGTCCTCACTCCCGGCCCGGTCGGCGCCGGCGACCCGATCACGGTGGTGCACACCCCCGGACACGACATCACCATCGGGCTGACGTTCCGGGCCATCACCACCGAAAGGGAACTGTTGCCCCGGCTCCTCCCCGCGGATGCGCTGCCCGCGGACATCCTCCGCAGGGCGAGGAGAGCTGCTACAGCCCGTCCAGAAACCGCCCACTGACCGCGACCGCGGGATCGGATGTGCCGGCCCCCGGGGTAAGGACGGCGAACGCCACGTCCTCGCGGTAGCCGGCGAACCAGCCGTGGGCCTGACTACCGTCGCTGAACTGAGCGGTGCCGGTCTTGCCGAGCACGGTCCCGCGCCCGCTCAGCGCGGTGGCGGTGCCGTCGGTGACGACCTCCCGCATCATGCCCCGCACCGGAGCTAGAACGGTCTCGGACGGGGCTTCGTACCCGCTGTTGACCGTCGTTTCCAGGTCCCGCCACAGCTCGGGCGTCACGGCCTCGCCACCTGCCACCGTCGCCACCATCACCGCGAGCCCGAACGGGCTGGCCTGCAGCTCGCCCTGGCCGATGCCCTCCTCCAGCCGGAGTACCGGGTCCTCGGCCGGATCGGCACGCCCCAGTTCGGTGCTGATCCCCGGGATGTCGAAGTCGGCGTTGAGCCCGAGCTGCCCGGCCGCGCGGGAGAGCCCGTCCGCGGGCAGTTTCGCGGCCAGCGCGCCGAAGGTGGTGTTGCAGGACTTCGCGAACGCGGTGTGCAGGGGTACGCGGCCGAGTGCGAACTCGCCGTCATTCGGGATCGTCCTCGTACCGATGGTCGCGGTGCCGGGGCAGTCCAGCACGGTGTCTGCGGAGACGTCCCCCTCGTTCAGCGCCGCGACAGCGGTGGCGATCTTGAACGTCGATCCCGGCGGGTAGAGGCCGGTGAGAGCGTTGGGCTGTGCACCCGCCTCGGCGTTCTGCGCGACCGCGAGGATGTCGCCGCTGCCTGGTTCGAGCGCGACCAGCATGGTGGGCAGCTCCACGCTGTCGACCGCGCGCTGTGCCGCCGTGCGCGCGGCCAGGCTCACCGTGGCGGTCAGCGGCTTCGCGTCCTGCTCCGATCCGCCGCCTGCCAGCCGCTCGAGCTCGGTGTCGTCGGCACCGACCTTGGTGACCGACCACTGCCCACTACCGGACTGCTCCTCGGCCGTCCTCGCCATCGCTGGAGTGAGCACATCCGCGGTCACCCCCTCCGCGGGGACGACCGCGTCGTCGCGCCAGGTCAGCAGGGTCTCACCGGTGCGGTCCAGCACGGCGGGAGTGCCGTCGCGGGTACGCAGCCGCAGGCTCTCCCCTTCGCCGAGGCTCGGGTGGATCAACGACGGATCCCAGTGGACCCGCCAGCCGTCGTCGGTCCGCACCAGCCCGATCGGCGTCTCGTACGTCCACTCCCGATCCGTTCCGAGCGTCCATTTCACCGAAACGTTGCCGGTTGCCTCCTGCCCGTCGGGTTCCGTGGTCACCGACCCCAGATAGGTGACAACATCGTCCGCCTCGAGGTCGCCATGGACGGCCAGGATCGTGGCTTTGGCGGCCGTGGGGTCGTCGGTCAGGGCCGCGGCGCTCCCGGGCCGCGCGCCGCTGAACGCCAGCAGGTAGTCGCGGGCCACCGCGGCTGCCTCCGGGCCGTCCGACGCCTGACCGTCGTTCTCGCGGTCCGCGGATCCTGATCCACTCCACAGCACCACGACACCGGTGGCGACGACGGCAACCATCGCCGTCGCCGCCCCGATCAGTACCCCTCGTTTGGTGCGGTCGCGCAAGAACACTCCCCCGGATCGCATAGCCAGCGACCTCAGAGTGTCAACCTGTCACCGTTTCGAGTGACAACATGCGAAAAGGCGACCGTGCCGGAACGGTTTCGTGACCTCAGCGCCTGGCGACGGCCACCGTGACCTTCACGCCCTCGCCGACCGTGCCGGCCGAACCGTCGGGGGCCGGGGCGTATCCGACCTCCTGCGCCAGGGTCTCCCCCGCGATGAACTCCTCGTGCGTCCGCGCCGCCACGACGACCTCCTCGGGTGCGTCGACGGTCAGGGTGATGCGATCGGCGACGTCGAGGCCCGCGTCCCGCCGGGCCTGCTGCACGACCCGGACCAGGTCACGCGCCATACCTTCGGCGGCGAGTTCGGGGGTCACCTCGGTGTCCAGCAGCACCAGGCCGGACCCACCCGGCAGTTCCGCCGCCGCCCCGGAGTCCTTGGCGACCAGCTTGCGCTCGTACTCGCCCTCGGCAAGCTCGATCCCGGCCGCCACCACGGCACCGGTGGACGTGGTGCTCCAGTCTCCCGCCTTGACCGCCTTGATCACCTTCTGCACGTCCTTGCCGAGGCGCGGGCCCGCCGCGCGGGCGTTCACCGCCACCTCGAACCCACCGTGCGCGGCGACGTCGGTGGTGAGCTCGACCGACTTCACGTTGACCTCGTCGCGGATGATGTCGGTGAACTCCCGCAGTGACTCCATGCCGTCGGCAGCGACCAGCAGCCGCGACAGCGGCAGGCGGACCCGCAGTTTGTTCGCCTTGCGCAGCGAGAGTGCCGAAGAGCAGACCTGACGAACCCGGTCCATGGCCGTCACCAGTGCGGCGTCGGCGAGCAGTTCGCCCGTGCCGGGCCAGTCGCACAGGTGCACCGAACGACCACCGGTGAGACCACGCCAGACCGCCTCCGTGGTCAACGGCAGCAGCGGGGCCAGCACACGGCAGGTCACCTCGAGCACCGTGTGCAGGGTGTCGATCGCGTCCCGATCACCAGCCCAGAACCGGTCACGGGAGCGCCGTACGTACCAGTTGGTGAGGACCTCCAGGAAATCCCGCGCCATTGCGCAGGCACCCGCGACGTCATAGGTGTCCAGCGCATACTCGACGTCGGTGACCAGCTGGTGGGTCTTGGCCAGGATGTAGCGGTCGAGCACGTGCGGTGAATCGGTTCGCGACCTGCCCTCCGTGCCTTCGGCGTTGGCGTAGAGCGCGAGGAAGTAGTACGAGTTCCACAGCGGCAGCACCGCCTGGCGGACGGCGTCCCTGATGCCCTTCTCGGTGACGACCAGATTCCCGCCGCGCAGGATCGGGCTCGCCATCAGATACCAGCGCATGGCGTCCGAGCCGTCGCGGTCGAACACCTCGTTGACGTCCGGATAGTTGCGCAGTGATTTGGACATCTTCTGCCCGTCGGAGCCGAGCACGATGCCGTGGGACACGCAGTTGCGGAACGCGGGACGATCGAACAGCGCCGTGGCGAGCACGTGCAGGGTGTAGAACCACCCTCGGGTCTGCCCGATGTACTCGACGATGAAATCGCCGGGGTAGTGGTGCTCGAACCAGTCGGCGTTCTCGAACGGGTAGTGCACCTGGGCGTAGGGCATCGAACCGGAGTCGAACCAGACGTCGAGCACCTCCGGCACCCGCCGCATGGTCGACTCCCCGGTCGGATCGTCCGGGTTCGGCCTGGTCAGCTCGTCGATGAACGGCCGGTGCAGATCGTCCGGCCGGACACCGAAGTCCCGCTCCAGCTCGTCCAGGGAACCGTAGACGTCAGTGCGGGGGTAGGCCGGATCGTCGGAGATCCACACCGGGATCGGGGTGCCCCAGTAGCGGTTGCGCGAGATCGACCAATCACGGGCGTTCTCCAGCCACTTGCCGAACTGCCCGTCCTTGACGTGTTCCGGGTACCAGGTGATCTGCTGGTTCAGCTCGACCATCCGGTCCTTGAACTCCGTGACGGCGACGAACCACGACGAGACCGCCCGGTAGATCAGCGGGTTGCGGCAGCGCCAGCAGTGCGGGTACGGGTGCTCGTAGGTCTCGTGCCGCAACAGCACCGCACCCTGTTGCCCGGCGGATCCGGTGCCGTTCTTCAGATCCTTGATGATGTTCGGATTCGCGTCGAACACCTGCTGCCCGGCGTAGTCCGGAACCTCCGCGGTGAACCGGCCCTGCGCGTCCACCGGAGTGACCGGCTCGATGCCCGCGGCATCGGTGACGACCTTGTCCTCCTCACCGTAGGCGGGGGCGATGTGCACGATCCCCGTGCCGTCCTCGGTGGTGACGTAGTCCGCGGCCAGTACCCGGTGTGCGTTCTCCCGGCCGACGAAGTACGGGAACGGTGGCTCGTACCTGGTGCCGAGCAGATCATTACCGGTGTAGCGGGCCACGACCGGAGGTTCCTCCCCCAGTTCCTTGGCATAGGCGCCCACCCGGGCCTCCGCGAGCAGGAAACGCTTGCCATCGGACTCGACCACCACGTAGTCGACCTCGGGATGAACCGCCGTCGCGAGGTTGGACGGGACGGTCCATGGGGTGGTCGTCCAGATCAGCAGATAGGCCCCGTCCAGCTCCGAGTCGTTGCCCGCTACGCGATAGCCGATGGTGACCGCGGGATCCTGCCTGCTCTGGTAGACGTCGTCGTCCATCCGCAGCTCATGGTTGGACAGCGGTGTCTCGTCGCGCCAGCAGTAGGGCAGCACCCGGTAGCCCTCGTAGACGAGTCCGGAGTCCCACAGCTGCTTGAACGCCCAGATGACCGACTCCATGTAGCTGGCGTCGAGCGTCTTGTAGTCGTTGTCGAAGTCAACCCAGCGCGCCTGCCGGGTCACGTACTCCTGCCATTCGTTCGTGTAGCGCAGCACCGAATCGCGGCAGGCGTCGTTGAAGACCGCGACACCCATCTCGTCGATCTCGGACTTCTCGGTGATCCCCAGCTGCCGCATGGCCTCCAGCTCGGCGGGCAGGCCGTGGGTGTCCCAGCCGAAGCGACGCTCGACGCGCTTGCCCTTCATGGTCTGGTAGCGCGGCACGATGTCCTTGACGTACCCGGTGAGCAGGTGGCCGTAGTGCGGCAGGCCGTTGGCGAAAGGCGGGCCGTCATAGAACACATATTCGCCCTCCCGTCGCCCACCACCCCCCTCAACCGAGCTTCGCGCCGACTCATTCGAGCCGTTCTCGCCTGCCGAACGGGCTTCGACGCTGGCGGTGAAGGTCCGGTCGGACTCCCAGTAGGCCAGCACATCCCGCTCCAGAGCCGGGAACGACGGCTGGGCGGGGACCTGGCCTGCGGGCTGATCGCCGACGTGGGCCTTGGGGTACATCGGGCGCTCCTCGCGGTTCGTCTCGTACGGACTCACCGGCTCACACCGGCGATCCACACGGGGACGACAACGTCGCCATCGGGCGATCGTTCCGCGGTACCACCCCGTTTGCCCCGCATAAGCCGGTCGATGACCGGCGCCGTAGGGCCACTCGTTCGGCGGCTGTCACGGGCCACTCCCGTCCGGTTCTACTGAGGCGAACGTGCCGCCCGTTCTTCCGGAGGCTCCCCGGTGATGGCCGGATCAAAGCCCTGCGTGACCAGGGTAACCCAGGGTGGCATAGGCGTCCGGATTGGCCCCGGACGCCGCCTCAGCGATCCGCGCGGGACTTGCCCCTGCGACGGTGTGCCGCGGCGAGACTGGCGTCCGGACCGCATCGCGCGCAGGGGGTGAAACCGAGCTCGCGTGCCTCGGCGACCTCGATCGGGATCGTGTCCCGGTCGGCGAGCCAGCCGCAGTCGGCGAGATGGTAGCGCGGGTACTCGTCGACCACTACGACCTCGGCGTCGAGTTCGGAGACGATCAGCAGGTCCGCCGCGTCGGTCTCCTCCTCGCCAGGAGTGGCCTCGGTCCGCGCCCTCGGCTCGGCCGCGGCGGTCTCCTCGACGGCATCGTCGACGACGACCGGGCGGTCGTCGTCCAACTCACCGGCCGCCGGCAGCATCGCGGTCGACGTGGCGTCTTTGGTGCCCGCCTCAACCGGCTCGGTGCCCGGAGTCACCTCGGCGTCGTCCGCGACGGTATCGGCTGTATCGGCGGCATCGACGTCCGATTCCGCACGGCCGGCGTCCTCGGCAGCGTCGGCCTTGGCAGCGTCGGTCTTGGCATCGTCGGCCTTGGCGGTCTTCTCGTCCTTGTCCTGCTCCGCGACGGCCTGCTCCGCGGTCGAGGGCTCCTCAGTCGCGGAGTGCGCGGCGGAACGCCTGCGCATCCAGTCGACGAACAGAACGATGCCCGCGAACACGGAAAGACCGATGGAGATCCAGGCCCACAGCGAATTGGCGGTGATGAGCGCGGTGACCACACCGGCTAGGGCGGCCAGCACCAGGATCAGGACGATGTAGAGCACGCTGAATTACATCACGCGGCCGGGGGCGACGCAGAGGTGGGCAAGCCGCACCAACAGTGCGCCAGTAGCCGGATCTTGCCGGGCCGGAAACCCGGGCACAGCGACGGTTCCGTCCGCTCCGGAGAGCGAACGGAACCGTCGAGCTGGCAACCATCGCCGGGCGAGAGCGTGTCTGACGTCCGATGGGGATGGGAGAGACACGCGCAGGCTGGCTGGACTGACCGGACGGGGGCGGTGTTCTAGCCTGCCTCGGCCCGTGGACCGAAGGAGTAACCCTGACCGCTGTTGCCGCCACTACCGCCGTTACCGGACTGACCGGATCCCGCGGAAGCGGAGGAAGGAGCAGCCGACCCCCGGTCGTCGAGTTCCCTGAGCTGTGACTCGAGGAACCCGCGCAGACGAGTGCGGTACTCCCGCTCGATCGTGCGCAGCTCCTCGATCTTCTTGCCCAGCGCGCTCTTCTCGCTGTTCATGTTGTTCATGGTTTCGGTGTACTTGCGCTGTGCCTCACGCTCGAGCGTGGTGGCCTTGTCGCGCGCCTGACGCTCCAGGGTCTCTGCCCTGGTCCGTGCGTCGTTCAGCATGGTCTCCGCCCGTGTACGGGCCTCGTTGACCATGGAGTCCGACTTCGACCGCGCGTCGGAGAGCAACTGCTCCGACTTCGTGCGTGCCTCGGCAAGCATGCCGTCGGACTCGGTCTTGGCCTCGGCCGTCAGCCGGTCGGCCATCTCCTGTGCGAGCCCCAGCACCTTCGCGGCCTGAACGTTGGGCTCACCATTGTCGCCCATCAGACCGGTGTGGGACTGGGTCTGCTCCATCGCCGACGTGGGCGGTGGCACAGGTGCAAGCCTGCGGGGCGGCTCCTCACGCACAGGCGCGGCCTGTGGTGGAGCCGAGCCTGCTCCTGCCTTCGCGGTCTCCAGCTCGCCACGGGTTGATTCCAACTCCGCATCTAGCTGTTCGACCTGCTGGCGCAGCTCGTTATTGTCCTCAATCAACCGCGCAAGCTCGGTCTCCACCAAGTCGAGGAACGCATCCACCTCGTCCTCGTTGTAGCCCCGCTTGCCGATTGGAGGCTTGCTGAACGCGACATTATGCACGTCAGCAGGGGTCAACGACATCAGATCACCTCACGCACTCCATGGCCTGCCGGACATCCCGGGTCCCCGTTACCCGGGATACGCCAGTTGCATCAGTATGAACACAACCAACAGCAGCACCATAATCGATAAGTCCAGCCCGACGCCGCCAATCCGCACCATCGGAATGATCCGCCGGACCAGACGGACCGGTGGGTCCGTCATTGTGTAGATGCTCTCCAGTGTTACCGCAACCCCTCCAGCGGGTCGCCACTCGCGTGCGAACGCCCGCACCAGCTCGACGACGATTCGCGCCGTGAGCAGGAGCCAGAAGACGAACAGCACGTAGTAGAAGACAATCCGGACCGCATCCACGCCGTTCACTCTGCCACATGCCCCCGTCAGAAGGGGCGGTCGGAGTGGCGAAGGAAGAGACCGCCCTCGGCGATCCGCCTGCGGTCCTCGGCCGTGACGTCCACATCCGGCGGTGAGAGCAAGAACACCTTGTTGGTGACCTTGTCCATGGAGCCGCGCAGCGCGAAGGCGAGTCCCGCCGCGAAATCGACGAGCCGCTTCGCGTCGGCGTTCTCCATCTCGGTCAGGTTCATGATCACCGGGATGCCGTCCCTGTAGGCCTCCCCGATGCCTCTGGCCTCGGCATAGCTCGTCGGGTGCAGGGTCGTGATCCGGCTGAGTGGGTCACGGGCGGGCGCTCTGGTCTGCTCCGGCACCGGGCGCAGCCGGGCCACCGGTTCGGGCCTGCGGTCCACCGCCAGCGCGCCCTGCACCGCGGGCTCGGCGGGTGCGACACCACGGGTTCGCCCGTACGGTGCGGGCGGCATGTCGTCGAACTCGTCCATCGTGTGATAACGCCCACGGGAACGGGGGCGTGTGGCCGGCTCCTCGAAGGCGTCGAACTCGTCGTCATCGGCGTAGCCACGGCGGTAGTCGTCGTCGGTGTGATAGCCGTCGTAGCCGTCATCGTCGGCCGGCACCATGCCGAAGTAAGCCTTCAGCTTCTGCAGTGCGCTCATGCCTCTCCCTCGTTCTCGCCTCACTCGCCGACGGGGCTGCAGAGCGCCAGGTGCCGACGCTCGGTGCCGTCCCGGCAAACCGACGGCGCACCTCGCGCCGCGGTCCCCGTCAAACCCTTCGACGAAGCAACACGGCACTTGGTGCCCTGCAAGAACGCCCACCCTGACGCTAAGTCACACGAACACACGCCGCCGGGTGAACGACTCAAGGCGAGGCTAAACCGCGACCGCCGAGCAATGCGGTTCCGACACGCACACACGTCGACCCTCGCGCGATGGCGGCCTCTAGGTCCCCACTCATGCCCGCGGACAGCTCAGTGGCCTCCTGGTGGTCCCGCCGCAGCCGCTCAGCGGCGACGGCGAGGCGGTCGAAGGCCGCTCTCGGATCGACCCCCAGCGGTGCGACGGCCATCAGTCCGCGAAGCCGCAGCTCACCCGTTCGGGCGACACCCTCGGCGAGCTCGTCCAGTCCCTCGATCGGACATCCGCCGCGTTCCGGGTCCTCGTCCAGACTCGCCTGCAGCAACACGTCCAGCGGCTGCTGGCGCTCGCCCGCCTCCCGCGCGTTCGCAGCCGCCCTGCCGAGTGCCTCGGCGAGCCGGATCGAGTCGACCGACTGGACCTCCGCCGCCCACCGCACCACCGACCGGGCCTTGTTCCGTTGCAGCCTGCCGACCATGTGCCAGCGGACGTCCGCCGCAGGCCGGAGCCCGGTCACCGCATGCGCCTTGCCCGCGGCTTCCTGGTCGCGATTCTCCGCGAGTTCGGTCACACCGAGGTCGGTGAGCAGGGCCGCGTCGTCGGCGGGGAAGGTCTTGGTGACCGCCAGCAGCCGCACGTCCTCGCTCGCCCTGCCTGCCGCCACGCACGCGCGGCCGATGCGATCCCTGACTTCCGCGAGCGACTCCGCGAGTTCGGTTCTGCGTTCCGCGAGATCCATACCCAACGCCTACTCGACCCAGGTGACGGCGGCGATCCGGCCGGTCCGGTTCTGCCTGCGGTAGCTGAACAGCGTCCGGTCCTCCGCCGTGCAGCGCGGGTCGATCCCGATCTTGCCGACACCGGCGTCCGCGAGCTGGCGCCACAGTCCGGCGCGCAGGTCGACAGCGGAGGAGCCCGATCGGCTGCGGCAGGCGCTGCCGGGCAGATGCGCCTCGACGTCGTCGGCCATCGCCTTCGGCACCTCGTAGCAGTCGCCACAGATCGCCGGACCGAGCAGCGCTTCCACTCGATACAACTCGGCGCCCACGGTCCGCATCGCCTCGAGCGCGGCGGGAACGACACCGATTCGCGCACCGACCCGTCCGGCGTGCACCGCGGCGACGACCCCTGCCTCCGGGTCCCCGAGCAGGAGTGGCACGCAGTCGGCGACCAGTACCGCGACGGCGAGGCCGGGATCGGCGGAGACCAGTGCGTCAGTCGCCTCGGCCACGGTGCCCGGCGCCCATCCCTCGCCACCGGCGATCGTGACGGTACGACCGTGTACCTGCTCCATCCACGCCACCCGGTCCTCGGTGAGCCCGAGTTCGGTGGCGAGCCTGCGGCGGTTGGCGGCGACGTCGCCGGGGTCATCGCCGACGTGGTCGCCGAGATTGAAGCTGTCGAAGGGCGGGCGCGACACGCCACCCTCCCTGGTCGTGATCACACGACGAATCCGCAACGCTCGCCTCCCAGCGGGCTAACTACGTCTGCAAGTACCACCAAGCTTGATCAACCCGGCGCGCAACTACTACCAAGCACCTGCACCGTACCGAGTACGCCGTCGACTACCGGCACCAGCTCGGTAGCAGTTAGCGACAGAGTTGATCTTGCTTGGGGGTACTTGCAGACGCTCCTACCGGCGCATGAAGGGAGGGACGTCGACGTCGTCGTCGGAGGGGTCCTCGGTGACCGGGACCGCGCGCCCGGGCAAGCTGCCCTGGCCGCCGACCGGACCGCCCGAGCGCGGAGCCGGGTAGCCACGGTTGCCCGCGCCTGGCTGCGGCAACGAACCGGAGTGCGAGCCGGTGCCCGACTGCCCCATCGAAGGCTGGGGACGCTGTGTCCCGCCCGCCGACTGGTAACCGTTTCCGCCGCTGACCGGCTGCTGGCTGCCGTTGCCCTGCTGCTGACCGCCCTGTCCCATGGGCCCCGCTCCCGCGGGCCCCGTCGCTCCCGATGAGCCGTTGGATCCACCCGGCTGTCCCGAATCGGCGGAGACCGTGGAACCACCGCCGGACCCGAACGCCGCCGGATCGAGCTTCTTGTGCGTGGGCGCGCCCGCGTCGAAACCAGCCGCGATGACCGTTACCCGCACCTCGTCGCCGAGGGAGTCGTCGATGATCGTGCCGAAGATGATGTTGGCCTCAGGGTGGGCCGACTCCTGCACCAGCGAGGCCGCCTCGTTTATCTCGAACAGCCCGAGATCGGACCCGCCCGCGATGGACAGCAGCGCGCCGTGCGCCCCGTCCATCGACGCCTCGAGCAGCGGTGAGTTGATCGCCTTCTCGGCGGCCTGCACTGCCCGGCCCTCGCCTCTGGCCGAGCCGATGCCCATGAGGGCGCTGCCCGCGCCGGACATCACGCTCTTCACATCGGCGAAGTCCAGGTTGATCAGACCGGGGGTCGTGATCAGATCGGTGATTCCCTGCACACCGGAGAGCAGGACCTCGTCTGCCGAGCGGAAGGCGTCCATCAGGCTCACCCCGATGTCACCGAGCTGCAGCAGCCGGTCGTTCGGAATCACGATCAGCGTGTCGCACTCGTTGCGCAGCTGCTGGATCCCGTCCTCGGCCTGCTTGCCGCGGCGCTTGCCCTCGAAGGAGAACGGCCTGGTGACCACGCCGATGGTCAGCGCGCCCAGCTTGCGGGCGATCTGTGCGACCACGGGGGCACCACCGGTTCCGGTACCGCCACCCTCGCCGGCGGTCACGAAGACCATGTCGGCGCCCTTGATGACCTCTTCGATCTCCTCGCGGTGGTCCTCAGCCGCGCGCTGCCCCACCTCGGGAGCGGCGCCGGCGCCGAGGCCACGGGTCAGTTCCCGGCCGATGTCCAGCTTCACATCGGCATCGGACATCAGCAGGGCCTGGGCATCGGTGTTCACCGCGATGAACTCGACACCCTTCAGGCCGACCTCGATCATCCGGTTCACGGCGTTCACGCCGCCGCCGCCGATACCGACGACCTTGATCACCGCGAGGTAGTTGTGCGGGGGCGTCATCGGATTCGCCTTCCTGATCGTGGTTGTTCGTACTGCCCGTTGGACCGTGACCCGATCAGCGATCTATGCCCTCGGCAAAACTCTCAACCTCTACTCAAGGCTTAGAGTTATGTCAACTACCAACGTTGATGCAGGACGGTAGGCATCCGCGAGGCCCGAATCCAGCAGCCACGCCGCGTGTCACTGAACATGTTTTGCCACAAGGTGTTTCACAGGTCCGTCCTCAGCGGACCCGATCAGGCGGACAGCGGAACCATGATGATCGGCGAGGAGGAGGGGCTTCCGTTCGGCGAGCCACCCTCCGGCTCCACCGTCACCGCGATCATCGAGGTGTTCCGCAGATCCGTGTCCAGCACGACGGGAGCGGCGGTTCCCTCACTGAGCAACCCCGCGGAATGCGGTGTGCCCGAGCGATCCATCCGCCACAGTTCGTAGTCGCCGGCGTCCCCCTGATCGGGGAGATCAGAGGCCATGAACATCACCCGGTCCTGCGACTGCGAGGCCAGCACGAGCCCGCTCCCGCCGATCGAAGAACTGTCCTGGGCGAAGCGCAGATCGGGCGCGGCCATGAGGTCGGCGACCGGCCCGTACCGCTCCCGTGCCTGTTCCAGCTGCTGCTGAGCGGCCGTGAGCTCGTTCTGCTTGCTCATCGTGATCCCCGCGAACACCCCGGCGAGCGCGAGCCCGACCACGGCTGCCGCGGCCGCGGCGGCCATCATCCAGCGTGGCGCTCCCGCGCTGCGGCGGGAACGTTCACCCGGGTCCTCCCCGGACCGGGGCGGCTGCTGCCGAGTGGCCCGCACCTGCGCGAGCACGCGTTCCTTCAGTTCCGGCGGCGGGTCCTCGGCCACCGCGAGCCCCAGCTTGGCCGCGGTCGCCCGCAGTTCACGGACCTCCTGGCTGCAGGACTCGCATTCCTGCAGGTGCCGCTGGAACCGGGCCCGCTCGTGTTCGCTGAGCGCGTTCACGGCGAAAGCACCCGCAAGCGTGTGCATGTCGGGCGAGGTCATGCGGTCACCCCCAAACAGTCTCGAAGCCGGATCAGGCCATCACGTAGACGGGTTTTGATCGTTCCTTGCGGGGTCGACAGCACCTCGGCGACCTCGCGATAGGTATATCCCTGGTAGTAGGCGAGCATGACGGACTCGCGCTGGAGTTCGGTCAGGTTCGACAGACATCGGCGCACCTGCTGGCGCTCCAGCCGCCCGCTCACCGCCTCGGCCACCTCGTCGAACGGTCTGCCCCGGCCAGCCTCGAAGGTGGCTTTCTGTTCCCGGTCGGTACTCGCCCTTGCCGAGCGCACCCGGTCAACGGCCCGCCGGTGCGCGAGGGTCATGGCCCAGTTCATCGCGCTGCCACGTTCCGGGGAGTAGCGAGTCGCCGTGCGCCAGAGTTCGACCAGGACCTCCTGGGTGACCTCCTCGGACTGCGCGACGTCGCGCACCACCCTGCGCACGAGGCCCATGATCGGTCCGGCCAGCAGGTCGTAGAGCTGCTCGAAGGCGCGTTCGTCGCCCTTGCCCACGGCGACGAGCAGCTCGTCCGCCGTCGGCGGCGTTGGCGAACCGTCCGGCACGGCCGAGATGGGCGTGGGACCGGTCGCCTTCGGCTGCTTCGCCGAGTCATCCATGAAGTTCTCCTGCCTTCGAGATGCTCTGCGGCCTCGGCGCCCCACGAAGCCAGAGGCCGATCCCGTACCGGCGGATCAGCACGGCGACGCGCTGCGGAACAAACGGCCTGGCCAGCAGCATACGGACCACCCACCGAGTGCTGGCGGGGCGGCGGATACCACGCACGGTGGCCGCCAGCGCGGTATCCGCCGCCCCTGTTCGCAGCACCACCGTGGCAGTGAGCCGCGAGTCCGGTTCCGGCAGGTGCATCCGATAGCTCCCGTCCATGCTCTGGAACGGGGAGACGTAGAACTCCTTGTCCACGCTCGCCCTCCCCTCGGCATCGGGGTAGAGCAGGTAGGCATGCCTGCCGCGATAGGTGTTGTGCACCTCGGCGACCACACACTCCAGTTCACCGTCCGGCCGATGGCACCAGAAGACCGTGATCGGGTTGAACACGTAGCCGAGTACCCGCGCGCTGGCGAGCATCAGGACCCGGCCGCCGCGCAGGTCCACCCCACGGGTGGCCAGCCAGGCATCCAGCTTGGCCCGGATGCCGCCCGGTTCGTCCGGGTCGAAGTGGTCCCTGCCGTCGAACCGTGCGAACGGACGCAGCCAGGACGGCAGCGCGGACGGCACATCCAGGTCCACCAGCCAGAGGTACATGCGGTTCGCGAAGGACATCGGCGGATCGATCCGGCGCACGTGCGCGACGGTCGAGTCGTACAGACAGGCGGCCGCGGTCACCAGCGCACCCCAAGCGAACTCGCCGCGCGGACACCGGCCGCGCAGCCGTCCTCGTGGAATCCCCAGCCGTGGTACGCACCCGCGTAGGCCAGAACCCCGTCGTTGAGTCCGGGCAGCCCGCTCTGCGCCGCGACCGACTCCGGGGTGTACACGGGGTGCTCGTACACGGCGTGGGCCAGCACCGAAGCCGCGGGAGGTGGCTTCGGCGGGTTCAGCGTGACCACGTGATCGCGGGGTTCGGTCAGGCCCATCAGCCGGTTCATGTCGTAGCTGACCTGCACGGCACCGTCGTCGCCACCGCATCCGGAGGCGGTGTAGTTCCACGCCGCCCTGGCACCAGCCGTGCCGGGCAGCAGGCTGGAGTCGGTGTGCAGGTAGGCCTCGTTGCGGGAGTACCGGAAAGCGCCGAGCAGTTCGGATTCGGCACGGGTTGGGGCCTCGAGCAGTCGTAGCGCCTGGTCCGGATGTGTGGCGATGACAGCGTGGTCGACCTCGTGCACGGTGTCGGCGTCGTCGCGGATCCGCACACCGCGCCCCTGGCGCTCCAGCGACCGGACCGGAGTCGACAGGTGTACGGCCGTGAGCTGCTTGGCGGCCCGCTCGACGTACTCCCGCGAACCTCCGGCGACGGTCCGCCACTGTGGCGAGCCGGAGACGGCGAGCATGCCGTGGTTGTTCAGGAACTCGAAGAGGTACCGGGCGGGGTAGCGGCCCGTGTCGGCGCGGTCGGCAGACCACACGGTGGAGACCACGGGCAGCATGAAGTGGTCGGTGAAGTACCGGGAGTACCTGCCCGCGGTCAGGAAGTCCGCGATGGTGAGATCGTCACCGCCACTGCCCGCGAGCACCCTGCGCGCGTGGCTGTGAAACCGCTTGATCTCACCGAGCATCCGGAGATATCGGGGATTGCGCAGGTTGCGGCGCTGCGCGAACAGCCCGCCGAACCCCCTCGCCCCGGCGAACTCGAGTCCGCAGCCCGCGCAACTGATGCTCATCGACATCTCGGTGTTGTTCGTACGCACGCCCAGTTCCCCGAACAGCCGCAGCAGATTCGGGTAGGTCCGCTCGTTGTGCACGATGAAACCCGAGTCCACGCCGATCGTGCCGCCGGTGGCACTGGGTACGTCATGGGTGTGCGCGTGGCCGCCGAGGCGGTCGTCGGCCTCGAACAGGATGACGTCATACTTGCGCTGCAGGAGGTAGGCAGCGGTCAGCCCGGCGACGCCGCTTCCGACGACACCGACACGGTCTCGAGTGGTCTGCACGAAGGTGATTCGACGCAGAGGCGACCGCGGATTGGATCGGACAGCAGGAGTACCGCCGGTGACCGCCAATCCGCGCGCGCTCACGCGTCGAATCACGACCATGCGGATGACTCACGCACACAGGATCAGCGGTTTTGTCGAGGAACTGCTGGGCACCGCTCTGCCGATCGGGATACGGACGTGGGACGGGGCGCGGGTGGGCCCCGACGACGGGCCGACCGTGGTGCTGCGCTCCCGGCGCGCGCTGCGCTGGCTGCTCTACTCCCCCGGTGAGCTGGGGCTGGCCAGGGCCTACGTATCCGGGGACCTCGATGTGGAGGGCGATCTCACCGAGGGATTCCGGCGAATGTGGGCGCTGGGCCGCGCACGAGGCGGTGGTGTCCGGATCGGTGCGGGTGAACTCGGCAGGGCTGTCGCGCTCGCGACGCGATTGGGCGCGGTCGGACCGCCGCCACGGCCACCCGTAGAGGAGGCGCGGCTGCGGGGCAGACTGCACAGCGTTCGCAGGGATTCCTCCGCCATCGCACACCACTACGACCTCGGCAACGCGTTCTACCAGCTGTTGCTGGACGAGTCGATGGCTTACTCGAGCGGGTACTGGACGTCCGACGAACCGGATTACCGCCTGGAACACGCTCAGTGGGACAAGCTGGAACTGATCTGCCGCAAGCTGGACCTGCGGCCCGGCATGCGCCTGCTCGACGTCGGCTGCGGCTGGGGGTCACTGCTCGTGCACGCCGCGAAACATCACGGGGTGCGGGCCGTCGGTGTCACCCTCTCGGCGGAGCAGGCCCAGCACGTCCGTGCCCGGGTGAGCGCACTGGACCTGGACGATCGCGTCGAGGTGCGCAGACAGGACTACCGGGAACTGCGTGACGAGCCGTTCGACGCCGTCGCCTCGGTGGAGATGGGTGAACACGTCGGGGAAGAGAACTATCCGACCTACGCCGCCACCCTGCTGCGCATGCTGCGCCCGGGCGGGCGGTTGCTGCTGCAGCAGATGTCCCGTGGTGCCGTCGCTCCTGGCGGCGGTGCGTTCATCGAGCGCTACATCGCGCCGGACATGACGATGCGGCCGCTGTCGCGCACCGTGCAGCACTTGGAACGGGCGGGATTCGAGGTCCGCGACGTGCACGCCCTGCGGGAGCACTATGTGCACACCGTGCGGGCCTGGGCCGACACGCTGGAACGGCACTGGGACGACGCGGTGGCACTGATCGGTGAGCGGGCCGCGCGCGTCTGGCGGCTCTACCTCGTCGGGGGCGCGCTCGCGTTCGAGGAGAACAGGATGGGTGTCGATCAGTTCCTCGCGGTGCGCCCCGACGCCGACGGGCGCAGCGGCTTTCCCTTGGCGAGGCAGTGGTGATGAGCGACCGGCGCCGAGACCGAGCCGGGTACGGCACCGAGCGAAGTGCAGCCCGCCGGCGAATGAGGCAAAAGTGCTGAGCGACCCGCACCAAGACCAAACCGGGTACGGCACCGAGCGAAGTGCAGCCCGCCGGCGAATGAGGCAAAAGTGCTGAGCGACCCGCACCAAGACCAAACCGGGTACGGCACCGAGCGAAGTGCAGCCCGCCGGCGAATGAGGCAGGAGTAATGAACTGGTCCGGTTTCGCGGTGCTGGCCGCCGTCGCGGCGGCGGTCGCGCTCACCGCCGTGGTGTTCACCTTTGCCGTCGCCAGGTCGCGGCAGCGCTACGACACGATCGACACGTTGTGGGGTTTGGGTTTCGCCCTGATCGCGGTGGTCGGCTTCGCGCTCACCTCCGGTGGCGGCGCGGCCCGCTACCTGGTGACGGTTCTGACGGTCGTCTGGGGCCTGCGTCTCGCCATCCACCTGCATCGGCGCAACAGGGGCAAGCCGGAGGACCCGAGGTATGCCGCGATGGTGCGGCGCGGCGGGGCGAATCCCGCGCTGCGGATCTTCCTGCGGGTGTACCTGACGCAGGCAGTGGTGCTCTGGTTCGTATCCCTGCCCGTTCTCGCGGCACAACTCGGCGGCGCGGGGTCCGGGCTCGCACCGCTGGTGTGGCTGGGGGTGGCGGTGTGGACCGTCGGGTTCGCCTTCGAGGTGATCGGGGACGAGCAACTACGCCGGTTCACGGCGGATCCCGCCAATGCCGGGAAGGTGCTCGACTCCGGCCTGTGGCGGTACACGCGGCATCCCAACTACTTCGGCGATGCCTGTGTGTGGTGGGGGTTGTACCTGCTCGCCTGCACCAGCTGGCTGGGCGCGGCCACCGTGCTCTCCCCTGTCGTCATGACACTCCTGCTCGCTCGCGGTACGGGAAAACCGCTGCTGGAGAAGGGAATGCGACTGACCCGGCCCGGCTATGCCTACTACGTGGAACGCACCAGCGGGTTCTTCCCGCTGCCGCCGCGTAAACCGCCCACTCGCTCGGCGGGACACCGGTAGGCGGGGACAACGGATCCGGGCCCCGGAGTCGGCAGTTCAGCGCCCTTGCAGCGCGCTGACGTTGTCGCCGAAGGTCCAGTTCCTCGAACCGTCCCAGTTGATGGACCAGGTCATCAGACCTTTCAGCGCGTTACCGTAGGTGTTCCACGACTGCGCGACCAGGTCTGTCGACATGTAGCCACCGCCAGCCCCCTGCTGGGCTGGCAGACCGGGAACCTGCTTGTCGTAGGGAACCCTGATCGTGGTGCCCTGAATGACCAGTCCGGAGTTCAGGCAGTCCGTCTGTGCGGTGAACCCCCTGACCGTTCCCGCCTGGTACGAATCGCCGGAACAGCCGTACATGCTGCCGTTGTAGTACTGCATATTGAGCCACCACAGCCGTCCGTTGTCGGCGTACTTCTTGATGATCGGCAGGTAGGCGCCCCAGATCGAACCGTAGGTCACGCTGCCGCCGGTGACGTACGCCGTTTCCGGTGCCATGGTAAGGCCGAAGCCCGCAGGCATCCGGGCCAGCACACCGTCGATGATGTGCACCAGGTTCGCCTGGGAGGTCGACAACTGATTGATGTTTCCGGTGCCCGTAAGGCCGGTTTCGATATCGATGTCGATACCGTCGAAGTTGTATTTCCGCAGAATCGGCACAACCGTTTCGATGAACCGGTCGGCGACGACCCGCGAACCGAGGTCGATACCGGCCGTCGCCCCACCGATCGACATCAGGATGGTGAGGCCGGACGCCTTGGCCGCGCACATCTCGGCAGGCGTTGGCACCTTGACGGTCCGGTCCAACCCGTCCTCCCACAGCACCGTGCCGTCCGAACGAATGACCGGGAACGCCGCGTTGATCACGTTGTACCCGTGCTCGCGGATCCGTTCGTCGGTGATCGGAATCCAGCCGAGCGGCGGATGCACACCGTTTGCCGCACCGTCCCAATTCTCCCAGTACCCGTGCAGGACTTTCCCTGCGGGTTTCGGCTTTCCCGGGCAGGCATCGGTAGCCGCGGGCGCGGCACCATACTCATCAGCGGCACCGTTCTGAGCCACCAAAAGGGATGCGGCGAGCGCGATCGTGAGGCCGGCACCGAGCAGACGAAACTTCCTGACTGTCACTGCGACCTCCTTGTCAACGACACGTATGTGCTTTATGGCAAAGTTTCCTATTCAGGGCAAGACACTGGCCGCGAATGACGACTAAAGTAGCGGCGACGGAGCCGGAGGCGGCGGTTCAGCCGAGAAGTTGCCACATGGCATACAAATGAATCCGTTTGGCAAATTACGACAGTTGGACCACGACCTGCGATGGTTGTGATCTTTCCCTCGCTTCTGCTTTTCTGTTCTCTGCACTCCTCTCACGCACGATCTCCACGAGCATTCCGCAGGTTCACCTCCGGAATGTTCGTCACCCGCTCAATCTGCGGGCGAACGGAGTTTTTCGCGGCCGATGAGTAATGTCCTCCGCAGCTCATTTCGGCCGTACAACTGGCCGGCCATAAGACTGAAGTATTGGAAGGTGCTCCATGCTGCCCATTATTGCTGCCGCGGGAATAGCCGTCGCCGCGACCGTTTCGCCGGCATCTGCTCCTGCCCTCGACCCACCTCCTGACGACAAAATCGTCATCGACGTGCAAACGGTCAATGGTTCCGGTTGTCCCCGTGGTTCGGCTGCCGTCGCCGTCGCACCGGACAACACCGCCTTCACCGTGACTTACAGCGAATACCTCGCTCAGGTGGGTCCGGAGGCAGCCCCGACGGATTTCCGCAAGAACTGTCAGCTCAACCTGCTTGTCCATGTGCCACATGGCTTCACCTACGCCATCGCACAGGCCGACTACCGCGGTTTCGCGCACCTGGCTCGGGGCGCGAACGGCTTGCAGCAAGCCAGTTACTACATCCAGGGCACGTCCCCGACGAGCCGTATCGGCCATTCGTTCGACGGGCCGTACAGCGACAACTGGCAGACCACGGACAGGAAGGAGATCTCGGAACTCGTGTTCGCACCGTGCGGTGAGGACCGCAGTCTCAACGTCAACACGGAGCTCCGGGTCAGTGCCGGATCCTCTGACTCGCGCTCGACCAGTTTCATGACCATGGACTCGACCGACGGGGGCGTGAACACCAAGTACCACTTCGCCTGGAAGAAGTGCACGTCCTGAGGCCACCCGGCCCAGCACCGCACAACGGCCACTCGCCGTACGGAAAGACCGGCCGCCCCGTGAACACCTATCGAGTCAGGAGATTCTGATGCTCGCACTGTTAGCGGCTACCGCTTTGGCCCTGTCGTCAGCTACCTCACCCGCGGCAGGCACGGCACAAGGTCACTTCGACAACCCGCCGCTCGACGAGATCGTGATCGACGTGGTCACCGTCAACGGATCCGGCTGTCCACTCGGGACCGCGGCCACCGCGGTTTCACCGGACAACAAGGCTTTCACGGTGACCTACAGCGAGTACCTGGCCCAGGTCGGGCCCGACGCGAAACCGACCGACTTCCGGAAGAATTGCCAGCTCGCGCTGGTTGTGCACGTTCCACAGGGGTTCACCTACGCCATCGCGCAGGCCGACTACCGCGGCTTCGCGCACCTGGAACAAGGCGCTACCGGTATGGAGAAGGCCAGCTACTACTTCCAGGGAATGTCGCAGACAACGCCGATAACCCATTCCTACAGTGGCCCGATAAGCGACAACTGGCAGGCCACCGACACGGTGGATGTCGCCCAACTGGTCTACAAGCCCTGCGGGGAGGAGCGCAACTTCAACATCAACACGGAACTCCGGGTCAGTGCCGGGTCCTCGGACACGACGAAGACAACGAGTTTCATGACGATGGACTCGACCGACGGCAGCATCAACACGACCTACCACTTCGCCTGGAAGAAGTGCCCCCAGGACTGATTCCCGTTCCCGGAGCCCGGCGGCACACCGCCGGGCTCCGCCCGCGCGCACGAAAGCCGCTCAGGACACCGTCGGCAGCTCGGGGCTGGAAACGTCGAAGGTGGTCCCCTCCCTGGTCAGCAGTACCGCGAGCACCTTCGCCTTACGATCGGTCTGGTCGGCGTCGCCCCAGCGGACGGTCTTTCCGTCGGCCAGCGTCAGCTCGACACTGCCGCGAGTCTCAGCGGTCGCCGAAACCACCCGGTCCCGCAGGTCCTCGGGAATCGAGACGAGAACCGCCGTCACCGCCGTCGTCACCGGGTCCTCCGGAGCGACGCGCGGAAGTTTCAGCTCCGGCAGCCCGGACGGCTTCTCCGGGATCTCCTTGTACACCACACCGCTGCCGTCGACGAGATGCAATGTCTCGCCGGTGTCGTAGTACCCGACCGGGGTGCGTTCGCTGACCTCGATCTTCACCGTGCTCGGCCACGAACGGGACACATCCACTGTGGCGATCACCGGCAGTGTCTCCACCCGCTCCCGGATGCGGTCGGTGTCCAAGACGAACATCGACTCTCGATCCGGCACATCAGCCGTTTCGAGCACCTTCTCGGTGGACACCGCGGCGTTGCCGAGCACCTCGACCGAGCGCACACCGAGCATCGACGTGAAGAACAGCAGGTACACCAGGGCCGCGACCGTGATCACGGTGAGCAGCGCTACCCAGCGCCTGCGCAGCGCCTTGCGCCGACTCGGCCGGGTGCCGGTCCTGGCCCGCGCACTCTGTGGCCTGCGACCTCGCGCCGTTCTGTTGGCTCGCTCCTGCGGGGTGCCACGCGGCCGGTCGGCCGAGGTTCGCCGGCGAGCGGACCGCTCACCGACCGATACACCGGCAGCGCGTTCGGAGCCACGTGACCGAGAGCGGCGATCACGCGGCACGTGTGCCTCATTCGCCGGCGGGGCCGCGGAGCGCTCGGAGCCGTGCCCCGATGACCGGCGGCGCCGGTCGCGCTGTGACTTTGCCTCATTCGCCGGCAGGGCTGCAGAGCGCTCGGAGCCGTGCCCCGGTGACCGGCGGCGCCGGTCGCGCTCGCCCCTACTCACCCCGTGAGTCTCCTTCACCCCGCCGGTCCAGCTCGGTGATGATCTCCGGGCCGAGCTGGGTTACGTCGCCCGCACCCATCGTCACCAGCAGATCGCCCGGTCGTACCAGCTCCGCCGCCAGTTGCACGGCACGATCGAAGGCCGGCTCGTAGTGCACGGTGGCACCGGAGATCTGGTCGGCGACGAGCGCTCCGGACACCCCCGGCTCCGGTTCCTCCCGCGCACCGTAGACGTCGAGCACGATCACCTCGTCGGCCAGCCCGAGCGCGTCGGCGAACTCCCGGGAGAAAGTCTTGGTCCGCGAGTAGAGGTGCGGCTGGAACACCACCACCACACGGCCCTTGCCGGCCGAGTGCCGCACGGCGCGCAGCTGCGCCGCGACCTCCGTGGGGTGATGTGCGTAGTCGTCGTACACCCGGACGTCGCTGGCCCGCCCCTTGAACTCGAAGCGCCGCCGGACCCCGCCGAACGCCGCAAGCCCCTCGGCGAGGCACACCGCGGGCGCACCCAGTTCCAGTCCCGCCAGCAGTGCGGCCACCGCGTTGAGAGCCATATGCTCGCCGGGTACCGCCACCCCCACCTCGAGCTTCTCGCCCCGCAGCAGGACCTGTACGGTGCCGCCGTCCTCGGTCGGTGAGTACTCCAGCACCTTGGCGTCGTCGTCACCCGACGCGGTGCGGCCGTAACGGAGTACGCGGACCCCTTCGGCCTCCGCTCGCGCGGCCAGCTCCGCGGCGGGAGCGTCGTCGGCACACACGATCAGGACGCCACCCGGCGCGATCCGGCGCGCGAACTCGGTGAAGACGGCGACGTAGGCCTCGATCGTGCCGTGATGGTCCAGATGATCGGGCTCGACGTTGGTCACCACGGCCACCGAAGGCGAGTAGGCCAGGAAGGAGCCATCGCTCTCGTCGGCTTCCGCCACGAAGAGCCCGCCCTCACCGTGGTGGGCGTTGGCGCCGGACTCGTTCAGGTCCCCGCCGATCGCGAACGAAGGGTCGAGCCTGCAGTGCTGCAACGCCACCGTGAGCATCGAAGTCGTGGAAGTCTTGCCGTGGGTACCCGCGATACAGGCGACCCGGTGGCCCTCCATCAGTCCGGCGAGCGCCTCGGCCCGGTGCAGCACCGGTATCCCGCGCTTGCGGGCAGCGGCCAGCTCCGGATTTGTCTCCTTGATCGCGGTGGAGACCACGACCGAGGAAGGGGGGTCTTCGAGCAGGTCGAGGTTGTCCGCATGCTGACCGATGGCGATCTCGGCGCCCTGCGCGCGCAGGGTGAGAAACGCCCTGGTGTCCTTCGCGTCGGAGCCGGACACCCGCGCACCCCTGGCCAGCAGGATCCGCGCGATTCCGCTCATCCCGGCCCCGCCGATCCCGATCAGATGCGCACGATGCAGCACCTCGGGCAGTTCGGCGACACCCGATGTCACGCCACCGTCTTCGTCACGCACCAGCTGCCTCCAGCACCATCCTGGCCAAGACCTCGTCGGCCTCGCGATGTCCCATTCCCACCGCCGCCGCGCTCATCTGCTTCAGTCGATCGGCATCGGCGACCAGTGGAATCACTTGCTCGACCACGGTAGTCGCCGTCAGCTCCGCATCCTCGATCAGCAGCGCCGCACCCGCGTCCACCGCGGGACGGGCGTTGAGCGCCTGCTCACCGTTGCCGTGCGGCAGTGGAACGAAGACCGCGGGCAACCCGACCGCCGAGACCTCCGCGGCCGTCATCGCGCCGGATCGGCACAACACGGCATCCGCGGCGGCGTAAGCGAGGTCCATCCGGTCCAGATAGGGCACCGGCAGGTAGGCGGGCTTTCCCGGGAAGTCCTGGACGGCGAGGGTGTTCTTCGGTCCGTGCGCGTGCAGGACTCCGATCCCCGCGTCCGCCAGCTCCCGTGCCGCACCGGATACCGCCGTGTTGATCGAGCGCGCTCCCTGCGACCCGCCGAACACCAGCAGGGTCGGCGCGTGCGGGTCGAGCCCGAAGTACGCCCTCGCCTCCGCACGCAGTCCGGGCCGATCGAGGGTGGTGATGGAGCGGCGCAACGGAATTCCGACGACGCGCGCGCCAGGCAGCGGAGTGCCGGGCACGGCGGTGGCGACCATGCGCGCGAACCGCGCCCCCACCTTGTTCGCCAGCCCGGGATGCTTGTTCGCCTCGTGCACCACGATGGGCACCCTGCCCCTGGCGGCGAGATAGGCGGGCAGCGCCACATAGCCGCCGAATCCGACCACCACGTCCGCCCGCACCCGGTCCAGCACCTCACGAGTGCGTTTGACCGACTCGCGCACCTTCAGGGGCAGCCGGAGCAGCTCCGCGGACGGTTTGCGCGGCATCGGGACCGGCGGGATCAGTTCGAGCGGGTATCCACGCTCGGGCACCAGGGTGTTCTCCAGGCCGCGCGCGGTACCGAGCGCCACGACCTTCGCATCAGGGCGCAACCGCAGGACCGCGTCCGCGAGCGCCATCGCGGGCTCGATATGCCCGGCCGTTCCGCCGCCGGCGACCACCACGGTGGGCGGCCTTCCCGCCGGGGACGCGCCCGTCGTGGTCTCCTTCGCCGGACGGCTCGCCATGCCGTCACCGCCCGTTGCCGGCTCTGTCACCGATGTCCTCTCCGAGTCGAACCACCACGTGTCGCGCTCCCGCGTGCCGTCCCGCCCCGGCCCGAGCCGCGGGCCGTGGACCGCCGACCGTACTCCGGTGCGGCCCTCCGGCGTTCGGCGGCCGCGTTCGACCGCGCACCCCGCGCCGCGGGCCGTCCGGTGCGGCCCGAGCCGCCCCGGCTGCTGGTCCTGCGCTTGGCAGGCGGGCGGTACGGGTCCGGCGCGGGCAGCCGCAAGAGCGTGCCGAACTTACCCGGTCCCTGCGTACGCAGTGCGGCCACCGCCTCCGGCTCGTGGCGGGCACAGTTGGCGAGTATCCCGAACAGCAACATGGTGACGACGAGCGAGGTGCCACCGTAGGAGATCAGCGGCAGCGTGACGCCGGTGACCGGCAACAGGCTGACGACGTAGCCGATGTTGATCGCCGCCTGCGCGACCAGCCAGGCGGTCAGCGTGCCGGCCACGATCCGGATCCACGGGTCGAGGTTGCGCATCGCGATCCGCAGCCCGACGCTGGCCAGCAGGCCGAAAAGGCCGATCACGGCCAGGCACCCGACGAAGCCGAGTTCCTCGCCGAGCAGCGCGAAGATGAAATCGTGTTCGACGTTGGGCAGGTATCGCCATTTCGACTGCCCCTGCCCGAGCCCCTTGCCGAACAGACCGCCGTCGGCCAGCGCGTAGAGCGCCTGGGTGGCCTGCAGTCCCTTGCCCTGCGGATCGCTGCCGGGGTTGAGGAAGGTCATCACCCGGGCCAGCCGGTACGGCTCGATCAGCGCCAGCAGCACCGCTCCGGCCACGGCGCCCGAGAGGATCACCGCGAAGAGTCGTTTGGGTGCGCCCGCGAACCACAGCAGGGCGATCAGCACGACGCCGAGGGTGATCGTCCCGCCGAGGTCGGGCTGAACCATCAGCAGCGCGAACATCAGCAGCGCGGCGGGCACGACCGGCACGAGCAGGTGCCGCCACTGGTGCAGCACGTTGTACTTCGTCACCAGGATGTGCGCCCCCCACAACGCGAGCGCGACCTTGGCGACCTCGACCGGCTGCAGTGACAGCGGACCGACGACGAACCAGCCCTGCGATCCGTTCACGCTGGTGCCCAGCGGGGTGAGGACGAGGGCGAGCAGCCCGAGGCCGAGGACCATACCGGTGGAGGCCAGGGCGCGGATCCGCTTCAGTGGCATCCGCAGGCCGATCCAGAACACGACACCGCCGAGCACGACGAACAGCATGTGTTTCTGGAACTGGGCGTACACGGAACTGCCGTCGCCGGGTGCGTAGGAGGCCACCGAGGACGCCGAGAGCACCATGACGATGCCGATGGTGGTGAGCAGACCGCACACGGCGAGGATGAGGTGGAAGTCGGCGAGCGGCCGGGACAGCCACGCCGTCAGCGCCGTCCGCAGTGCGGTGATCCCGCGTTCGGGACGGTCACGCTTCTGGCGGGAGCTCCGTGGCGACCTCCGCCGCACGGTGCGGGCGGCCTCGGGGTCGTCCTCAACCACCGTCATGGTGCTGTTCCCGCGCGCCATCCACCCCGTCCGGTTCCGGCAGCGCCCGCACCGCGGAGACGAAGGCGTCACCCCGATGGGCGTAGTCGCGGAACATGTCCAGGGAGGCAGCGGCAGGCGCGAGCAGCACTACATCACCGGGTCGCGCCAGCGCGCCGGCCGCACTCACCGCCGTAGTCATGGGCTCATCGTCACCCGGAAGTAGTCTCCGGACGGGTACATCCGGCGCGTGTCGCGCAACAGCGGCGGCGATCACGTCGGCATCGATGCCCAGCAGGACGACTCCGCGCAGGCGATCCGCGGCGCCGGCCACGAGTTCGTCGACCGAGGCGCCCTTGAGTTGACCCCCCGCGATCCACACCACGTTCGGGTGCGCGTGCAGGGATCCGGCCGCGGCGTGCGGGTTGGTGGCCTTCGAGTCGTTGACGTAGCGGACTCCGCCCACCTCGCCCACCTCGACGGCGCGGTGCGCCGCGGGACGGTATGCGCGCAGACCTTCGGCGACGGCGTGAGCCGGGACCCCGTTGGCCCTGGCCAGCGCCGCCGCGGCGAGGGCGTTGGCGACGTTGTGCGGGCCGGCTGGGCGTACGTCGGCCAGCGTCGCGAGTTCCTCGGCCGCGTGTACGGGATCAGCCACGAAAGCGCGGTCCACCAGCAGGTCCTCCACCACACCGAGCTCACCGGAGCGTGGGGTCGCCAATGAGAAGGCCGTCCGCACGGCCCCTTCGGGGGCGTGCGCGTCCGCCAGCCGGGCCGACCACTCGTCGGCCGCGTTGTGCACGACGTTGCTCGCACGGTCGTGAATCGTGCCCTTCGCGGCCGCGTACTCCGCGAGGGAACCGTGCCAGTCGAGATGGTCCTCGGCGACGTTCAGCACGACCGAGGCGAGCGGCGCCAGGGTGTTCGACCAGTGCAGCTGGTAACTCGACAACTCGACGGCCAGCACCTCGTGCCCGGCAAGTACGGCGTCGAGTACGGCGAAACCGACGTTTCCGCAGGCCACGGCGTCCTGCCCGGCCGCGCGCAGGATCGACTCGAGCATTCCGACAGTGGTGGTCTTGCCGTTGGTACCGGTGACCGCGAGCCACACGGGCGGGCGGGGCAGCTCCTGCCCGATCCGCCACGCGAGTTCGACGTCGCCGATGACCTCGACACCTGCGGCCGCGGCCGCCGTGAGCAAGGGTGACGACGGCCGCCAGCCGGGGCTGGTGACCACCAGCGAGGTGCCCTCCGGCGGAGCATTCAGGCCAGGCACCAGCCGCGCTCCGTGGACCGCCAGTTCGGCGAGGCGTTCGGGATTGCCGTCGGTGACGGTCACCTCGGCGCCCATGTCCACCAGCGCGGCCGCAACGGATCGCCCGGTCACGCCCGCACCGGCGACGAGGACACGGTCCCCTCGGAACACCGGCCTAGCCTCCCGCCGCGCCGAGCTGCTCGCTGTAGAACAGGCCGAGGCCGAACATGCAGCAGATCGCCGCGAGCAGCCAGAACCGGATGATGACCGTCGTCTCCGCCCAACCGGCGAGTTCGAAGTGGTGGTGGAACGGCGCCATCCGGAACAGCCTGCGCCGCGTGGTGCGGAAGACCGCGATCTGGGCGACCACCGACAGCATCTCGACCATGAACAGGCCGCCGATGACGATCGCCAGCAATTCGGTGTGGGTGGTGATGGACAGGCCCGCGACCAGTCCACCGAGGGCCAGCGAACCGGTATCGCCCATGAAGATCTTCGCCGGTGCCGCGTTCCACCACAGGAACCCGACGCAGGCCCCGGCCGCGGCCGCGGCGACCACCGCGAGGTCCAGTGGGTCCCGTACGGCGTAGCAGGCGGCCTGCGGGGTCTCCGCGCAGCTGAGCCGGGCCTGCCAGAAGGAGATCACCACGTAGGTCGCCAGCACCATGGCCGACGCCCCGCCGGCCAGCCCGTCGAGGCCGTCGGTGAAGTTGACGGCGTTGGACCAGCCGGAGATCACCACGTAACAGAAAATGATGAAGATCGGCAGCGGGAAGGCGATCAACGCGAGGTCACGCACGTAGGAGAGATTGCGCGTCGCGGGAGTGATGCCTGATTCGTCGGCGAACTGCAGGACCAGGATCGCGAACGTCACGGCGACCACAAGCTGGCCGACGAGCTTTGCGGTCTTGTTCAGCCCGAGGTTGCGTTGCTTGCGGATCTTGATGAAGTCGTCGAGGAAACCGACGATACCCAGCGCGACAGCCAGGAACAGGACGATCAGGCCGGACGCCGACGGTCCGTTTCCTGTGGAGCCGCGCATCCAGTCCAGGGCGTGGGCGACGAAATAGCCGACGACCATCGCGACGATGATCGCGACGCCACCCATGGTCGGGGTACCGCGCTTGGACTTGTGCCCCTGCGGGCCCTCCTCGCGGATCTCCTGCCCGAACCCCTGCCTGGAGAACACCCGGATCAGGTACGGGGTCAGCAGGATGGAAACGAGCAGGCCGACCGAGGCCGCGATCAGGATGCTGATCACCGCGCACCGTCCTGTCTCGAGTCACCGGTTCCCGGCACGTCCTCGGCCAGCACGGCGTCGGCCACGCGCCACAGCTGCGCGACCTTGGAGGCCTTCACCAGCATCACGTCATCCGGCCGCAACTCCTCGCGCAGCAGCGCGATCGCGGCGTCGGTGTCGGGTACCAGGACCGACTCCTCTCCCCAAGATCCCTCGTGACTCGCGCCGAGGTGCATCGGCGCCGCGGCGGAGTCCTCCCCGCCGACGACCACGAGCCTGTTGATGTTGAGCCGGACGGCGAGGCGGCCGATCTCATCGTGCGCGGTCACGCTATCGGCCCCGAGTTCGCCCATGACACCGAGTACCGCCCATGACCGGCGGCCCCGGCTCATCGAGGCCAAAGTCTTCAGTGCTGCTCGCACGGACTCCGGATTGGCGTTGTAGGAGTCGTTCAGCACGGTCAGCCCATCGGAACGGGTGCTGACCTCCATGCGGCGTTCGGAGCGGCGCCGCACCGCGCCGAGGGCGGCCGCGAGTTCGTCCACCGGGCTGCCGAGCTCCAGTGCCACGGCCGCCGCGGCGAGCGCGTTGCTCACGTGATGTTCGCCGTACAGCGGCAGGGTCACGTCCGCCTCCCCCGCCGGGGTGATGAGGCGGAACGACGCGCGAGCCTGATCGTCGAGGGTGACGTTCTCGGCGCGCACCGTCGCCGCCGCGCTCTCGCCGAAGCCGACCACCCGCGCTGTCGTACGCGCGGCCATGGCCGCCACCAGCGGATCGTCCATGTTGAGCACGGCGACACCACCGTCGGCGGCGGAGGGTAGCGCCTCGGCGAGTTCGCCCTTGGTCTTCGCGATCCCCTCCCGGGAACCGAACTCGCCGACGTGCGCGCTGCCGACGTTGAGCACGACACCGATCCGCGGGGGCGCCACCGCGGCGAGTTCGGCGATGTGCCCGGGGCCGCGGGCGGAGAGTTCCAGCACCAGGTGCCGCGTCCCGGCGTCGGCGCGCAGCGCGGTCCAGGGGTGGCCGAGTTCGTTGTTGAACGAGCCAGGGGGCGCGACGGTCGGGCCCAGCGGCTCGAGCAGTTGTGCGATCAGGTCCTTCGTCGAGGTCTTGCCGGAGGAGCCGGTCACCCCCACGACCGTCAGTTCCCTGGCGGACAGCTCGGTGACGACATGCCGGGCCAGCTTGGCGAGCGCGGCGAGTACCGCGGCTCCGGACCCGTCGGTGTCCCCGGTGAGCGCGACCGAACGCTCGTGGGCCTCGCCCTCGGCGAGCGGCGCCGCGATGACCGAGGGCGCGTCCACCTCGCGCGCGGCGAGCACACCCGCCGCGCCGGCCTCGATCGCCTGTCTGGCGAACGTGTGCCCGTCGACCCGCTCGCCGGGCAGAGCGAGGAACAACCCACCCGGCTCCAGCGCGCGCGAGTCGAACTCGACACCGGCGGTGACCTGCTCCGTCCCCTCGGCACGGTGCAGCCTGCCGCCGACGATCCTGGCGATCTCGGCGAGGGTCAGTGCGATCACGTGTTCACCTCGAGCTGGTGAGGGTTATGCACAACCCGGATGACGGGGGCTGCCCGGAGGGCTGCTCGCGGCGGCCGGGTGCTGGTGACACTCGCGCAGTAGCCGCACCTGCGTATGTGCGTAACACTCATTCTTCTAAGCCTCGGTCCCTGATGGCTGCCTCCAGTTCGTCACGGTCGGAGAAGGGGTGCACGACGCCGCCGATGTCCTGGCCGGTTTCGTGTCCCTTGCCCGCGACCAGGACCACGTCCCCTGGCCCTGCCCGGCGCACGGCCTCGGCGATCGCGGCCCTGCGGTCGCCGATCTCGGCGACCTCGCTGTCCAGCGTCGGACCGACCGCTCGGGCTCCCGCCAGCATCGCGGAGCGGATCGGCTCCGGGTCCTCGCTACGGGGATTGTCGTCGGTCACGATCAGCACGTCGCTGCCCTTGGCCGCGGCCTCGCCCATCAGCGGGCGCTTGGCGGTGTCCCGGTCCCCTCCGCAGCCGAGGACCGTGATGATCCTGCCCTCGGTGCGGGCCCGCAGTGCCTGCAGCGCCTGGGCGACGGCGGCGGGCTTGTGGGCGTAGTCGACGACCGCGGTGAAGGGCTGGCCGAGGTAGACCCGCTCCATCCGGCCGGGCACCTCGACCGAGGCGAGCCCGGCGACGATGGCCTCGATCGGCACTCCCGCCGTGTCCAGGATCGCCGCCGCGAGCACCGCGTTGGCGATGTTGAACGTGCCGGGCAGCGGCAGGGTCGCCCGCGCGGTCAGGCCGCCGGGGCCGTGCAACCGGAAGGACTGCTCTCCGGTCCGGGTGATCGCCATGTCCGAGGCCCGCCAGGCGGCGGGACTGTCCGGCTCGATCGAGACGGTCACGGTGTGCGGGCGGACCAGCGCCTGCCCCCACGCGGTGTCCAGCATGACCACCTCTGCGGTGGAGCGGCCGTCGAACAGCATCGCCTTCGCCGCGAAGTAGTCCTCCATGTCCCGGTGGAAGTCCAGGTGGTCCTGCGAGAGGTTGGTGAACGCCCCCACGGCGAACCTGGTGCCGTTGGCGCGGCCGAGCGAGAGTGCGTGGCTGGACACCTCCATCGGCACATGCGTCACGCCCTGCTCGACCATCACCGCGAACAACGCCTGCAGATCGGGCGCCTCGGGTGTGGTGAAGGCGCTCGAGAGGCGCTGTCCCGCGATCCTGGTCTCCACGGTGCCGATGAGCCCCGTGGTCCGGCCTGCCGCGCGCAGTCCGGCCTCGACGAGGTAGGCGGTGGTGGTCTTGCCCGAGGTGCCGGTGACTCCGAGCACGGAGAGTTGCAGGGAGGGCTCGCCGTAGATCCAGGCGGCGATCGGGCCGAGGATGGCCCTCGGGTCCGGGTGCACGAGAACGGGAACCGGTGAGTCGCGCAGCGCGGGACGATCGGCGCCTGCCTGGTCGGTGAGCACGGCGGCGGCACCGGCGGCGATGGCCTCGGCCGCGAAGTCCGCACCGTGCGCCCTGGCTCCGGGCAGTGCCGCGAAGAGATCGCCGGGAAGGACCTGCTGGGCACGCAGGGTCGCGCCGGTCACGACCGTCTCGCTCTCCGGACCGGCACCACTTTCCGGGAACAGCCGTGCGTCGGCGCGCGCAGCGAGCATGGTCAGCTGCACGGGCTCGATGCGGGCAGGCCGGGGTGGCGCGACCACGGCCTTCACCGGGCTGTCCGGGACCTGCCCCCTGGACGTGGCAGGTCCGTCGTTGTTGACAGACACGCGCGGAAGGTTACCGGCGACCCTCTCCGCGCCGAGCAGGGGCCGCGAAGCCGCGTGTTCGCCTTCTGTGCACACGTGTTTGCGCTCCACGAACGGGTCTCGGGGGGTTCCCAATTGTTGTGGTTTTCTCAGTAGCGGCCGTGGTGTTCGTGTTGGGTGAGGACGAGGGCTGCTTGGGTGATGGTGCCGATGTGGGTGGGGCTGAGGGTGATGCGGTGGAGTGCTCGCCAGCGGGGGACTGTCTCAGCGTCTTTGGCTCGGACCCGCCGGACTGGTTCCGGCGGGATGGGCACGGTGAGTGATGACATCTGATGTTGTCAGCGCTGAGGAGAAGACCACCAGGCCGGCGAGGACGTCGTCGGCGCAGGAGCAGTTGGCGGCCGCGATGGTTGCTCAGGCGCAGGAGCAGGGCTTGGCCCTGACCGGCCCGCACGGGCTGCTGAAGCAGCTGACCAAGACGGTCCTGGAGACCGCATCGAACGCGGAGATGACCGACCACGTCGGATACGCCAAGCACCAGGATGAGCCCGCTCGCGTCGGCAGGAACACACGCAACGGCGTTCGGTCGAAGACCGTGATGTCGGACGCGGTGGGCGAAGTCGAGGTGGCGGTGCCGCGGGACCGGGAGGGGTCATTCAACCCGGTGATCGCCTGTTACCAACGGGACGTGCGCTACACCGGCTAACGGCGGCAGTCCTGGTCGGGGCGCGCTCAGCTGACGCAGCGAGGCCCCCGGCCGTGTTTTTTGAACCGGGGACCTCCCTTGCTCTCACGCGAGGCGTTTCAACTCGCTGTTCTTGGCCACGTCTAGAAACGCTGCCATCTCCGTCTGGGTGAAGGACAGCACCGGGCCTGCCTCGCCAAGTTTGGAGTCGCGTACTCCGACCCAGCCGTCTACGGCCGCGAGTTCGACGCACTGTCCTTGTTCGGCGCTGCGACTGCTCTTGATCCACCGGGCACCGGCGAAGTCTGGTTGTGCCATGTGCGGCCATCCCTTCTGCGGTTACTTGTATTGCTCCGCCGCCTTCCGGATGAAGTCCACAGACTCCGCCGGTCCCAACGCGGCAGCGGTCATGCGACGCCACTGGTGACCATAGGATCTCACCACGTCCTTGTCGTCGAAGTATGTGGCGTTCTCGAACGTCTCGACGTACACGACGTCCAGCGGAGAGGCGATCCCCGGAGCGCCAAGCGTGAGCATCGTGAATCCGAACGGCACGCCCACAACGTAGGTCTGGGTCTTGTACGGCAACACCTGGATCTGCACGTTCTTGCGTTGCGCGGTGTCGGCGAGGTGATGTAGCTGGGCACCCATCACGTCGCGATTGCCCACTTCGCGGTGTAGGCACGATTCCGACAGCACGAATGCTCCGGCTGGCGCGTGGGCGCCCAGAAACATCCGCTGACGCTCGATCCTGGCCTGGATCTGATTCTCAACCACGTCCGGGTCGGGAGCTGCGGCGAGCGCTTCGGCGAGCATCGCGCGGGTGTAGTCCTCGATCTGGAGCAGGCCGGGCACCAGCTCAGCTTGCACCCACTTGATCTCCTCCGCGCCGCTCTCAAGATCGACGTACATCCGGAACCATTCGGGAATCGACGCCCGATACCCGTCCCATCGGCCACGCTGGTTCGCTCCACGGGCCAGGGTGAGCAAGCCGTCGATGTGGTCCTGCTCGTCGCCGTAGTACTCCAGCAGCATCTTGACCTCGGGCACGCTCACCCGAGTCTGGCCGAGTTCCAGGCGGCTCACCTTGGTCACCTTGACGCCGATGTGCTTGGCCGCGTCGTCCTGGTTCAGTCCCTTAGCTTCGCGTGCCCGTCGCAGCTCGTTGCCGATCAGGAGTCTGCACACCGTTTGGTTCGTGGACACGTGGTTTGCCTCCAGCTCAGTCGTGACCAAGACAGTATCTCCCCCGCAGGGTGCCATTCAGTCACCACCCAATCGTCGCACTGACTAACTTGCCATTCTCAAACTATGTTGTATCTTACGGTGTAGTTCGAGAATCTGGGAATCTCCGTTAGATGATTCACCTTCCGATGGCAGTAGGACACGTGCTGAGACGAGAGGATCGCCATGAGTCGAGCTCTTTGCTCGCAGTCCAGCCTGACCTCTCGTCTTGACCTGCCATACCGACTGATTGACGAGGCAGACGCCATCGAGCCCATCAGCAGCACGCGGCCGGACGCACACGCTCCGTTTGGCCGCGTGCACCTCAGGGCAAGGGAGAACGTGAGTCGGCGAGCCGGCTACTTCCTTGCCCACGCTGGCCCGTGCGGCTGCGGATCCCAACCCGCATCGGCCGCGCGGGCCAGCCTCGACGTTCATCACCGAACAAATCGCACCCGGCCACTCGTCGGGCACCTCTCGCTCACTCAGCCAAATCCGCCCCTCCCAGTTAGAAGGGTCAGAACGTGACAGCGCTTGCCTTGGCAGACCCGCCCCTGCACACGTCGCAACTGTTCGTTGCTCTGCGCAAGGTCTCGCGCGGCCGAATCGGAGCGACCGCTCCGGATGACGTGTTGTGTCAGCCGAACGAGGAGTTGGACAGCGGAGTGTTCTCGGCGTTGTATGTGTTGCGTCGCGACGGCTTCGTCGTTCTCGCTAAGCCGCAACCGGACCAACCGGGCTGGTACCCGGCGACTTTGACGATGCGCGGTACTCAACTGCTGGCCTCATGGCAGCGTGGAGGCCGGGACCTGTGAGTGCCTTGAGCCATGAGGTGCCCGAGCAGCGTGAGCAGCGTCGTCGTGCGCTGTTCAAGAAGGCGGCGTTGTCCTATGCCGGGCGCGGGTGGGCAGTATTACCCGGCCCGGTCTGTGACGGCTTGACCTGTTGGAATCCCACCACAGTGGAGCCTTTATTGGCCGCGCAGCCCGTCGTGCTCGCGCGGCTCGCGACCACCGACCCCGCTACAGTCCACTCCTGGTGGGCGCGCTACCCCCACATCATTCTCACTCGCGCAGGCGTGAACTTCGATGTGTTGTGTGCGCCTACCTGGCTGGCCGCCACTGCGGCGATCTCGTCGGCGCTACGCCGCTATCTTGGCCCGATTGCGCTGTGTCCGGACGGCGCACGATTCCTCGTCCACCAAGGTGCCACCGTTATCGCCGCGTTGGCGGACGAACGTGGCGTGCGGATCCTGCCGCGAGGCGCGCTGATCACTCTGCCACCCAGCCGGGTCCGCTCCGGCTCGGTGTCCTGGTGGATGACGCCGGAGGCCACGGGTGGGCAACTTGGTGATGCGGTGGGGATCCAAGCTGCCCTGCACGCCGCTATCCGGACTGGGCAGCGCCCGTGACCGTCATCTTCGCCCGGCTCCTGCGCCAACACGCTCACGGCGAAAGCCAGCGCGTCACCCACCTGATCGCTCTGTCGCAGAACGGCACCCTGCCCACCGAACTTGCCGCCCACTGCGGCGCCAAATTTCCGCCGCACGTGCTGGAGAACCTGCCCGGGATCGGTGGGGCGCCTTGTACCGCCTGCTTAGCGGCGATTCCGTTACCGCCATCAGCGCTGTGCGACCCCGAGGCGATGCCCTCGCTGCCGCCGGGGCAGCGCCCGACACCGCATCCCCACCACCGCACGCCTCCTCCGATGCCGGAATCAGGGATGGTGGCTCTCGGACTTCGGGAAGAAGACCTCGTCCACCGCGTACCGGACAAGCCCCTCGCCTCGGTGCTGGACGGGCGCACTGTAGTCATCACCGCCTGCGGAGTACTGGGCTGGGTCACCACAGTCGCCCCGGGCCAACCGGGCGCTCATCTTCGGAATTGCGATGACTGCGTTCGCACGGAACCGGACTGGCCGACGGAGTAGGCCCCGCTGCCTCGGTGATCGATCCCCGCGTAGTTGAGCCGAACTTGCGGTCCACGGCAGTCCAGTCAGTTAGAGTGATCGCCGGGGGACGGTGAGTGACTGACAGGAATGGCAGCGGGGAAATCGTGGCGGACACCGAACGGACGAGACATCGTGCGGTGGTGCTGCTGGACGACCTGCCCGAACGCGCGCCTGGCGTCCTGTACGCACTGACTCTCCCTGCATCGGTGGCAGCCGGTGAGGTGGTCGAGTTGCGCAACACGCCACGAGGACCAGCCGCCGCTGTCTACAGCAGCGTGGCGAATCTGGTCGCGGCGTGCGGTCTGGGGCAACCCTGGGCAGCCACGACGGTCGAGAGGTTGCAAGCCTTGGGCGACGAGCACGACTACAACTTGGCCATCCTCGACGCCTGGCTGCCCGAAGGGCACCGCTACCCGGAGCCCGACGTCCGTGCTGAACCAGACCTGGAACCCGCAACGCCCCGAGGTGAGGGCGCCTTGCTGTATGTGCCCTCGCGTCCGGTGCGCGAAGGCCAGCAGGTCGTACACCTGGAACTGCAACCCGACAACGCCGGGCGGCTGATGGTGCTCGCGTTCACCTCTCCGGAGGCGCTCGCCGAGCGTTGCGGTCCACACCAACCGTGGGTGGCCGTCGACCGCGACGACATCGACCTCATCGCCGAGCAGGCCGGAGCGCTCGGGGTCCTGTTCAACCCCGTCCTCGCCGAGGAAGCCCGACACACCGGCCCCGTACACGACTGGACCCGCACGAACGACCCCTCTCAACAGGAAGGACCCCAAAATGCCTGACGGTGGTTACTCCTTTGAAACCGGCGCGCTGGACGACATGGCTAGCAAACTCCGGGACGGCGCGGAGGCACTGGACCAAGCTGCCACCGCACAGGCCGAGGCACCAGATGCCGGAGCCTCATCACCGTACGTCGCGCGAGCACTGCAAGCGCTGATGACCTCCACCGTGGCCGGAGCGCAGGCACTGGACGATATCGCCGAGAAGATCAACGTCGCGCAGGGCAGCTACCACACCATCGAGAACACCCACGAGGGCGCGATGGAGAAGCAGCAACACGACACGTATGAGGACTGGGGCGAGGAATCGATGGGCGAGCGCAACATCCCGCTGAACTGACTCACGCTGAACACTTGAAGGGGACGGGAACCGGCGATGGGTGGCTCCGCACTCAACACCACGGTCAACGGTAGCTCCGGCACGTGTATCGAAGCCGCCGACGGCCTGGCCAAGCTCTACGCGGGCGCGCACGAAGGTGCCGACACGGTTCGCGCCGCGCGCGGTATTGGCGATGCGAGCTGGCGCGGTCCGGCACACGACCAGTTCAACGACAGCACCCAGGGCTTGAACCCGGACATCACCATGATCTCCGACCGTGCCTTCGACTGCGAATGGGCGTTGCGCGACTTCGCCGACTCCCTCGACGCAATCCAAACCCGCATGGCTGACGCTCTGGGCAAAGCCCGCGCTGGGGGTCTGGTGGTGGATGGTCCGTACATTGTCGGCCCGCCGCCACCGCCACCCGCACCCGTCCTGCCCACCGGGCCGTGTGGCACCGCCGAAGCACGGCAAGTGATGCACGACAACCAGCAGGCCATGGCCGCCCACAACGCGGTCATCTCCGAATACAACGCCAAGGTCGCCGTCTACAACGAGTGCAAAGCCATCGTGGAAACCGCCCGCACGATGGAGGAAAACGCCCACAACGCGCTACGCGAGGTCATGGGCAAGGTCGAAACCGGGCTCACCGAGATGGTCAACCTCACTCCCGTCGTTCTCGCCCGCACTATCAGCTATATCGGCACGATGGAAAAAGGGCGACAAGCCGCGATGGACAAGGCCGAACGCGCCGTGACTCGCGCCAGCGCCTTCGAGAAGTACGCCAACGGCACCTTGGCCAATCCGGACCAGCGCACCCTGGGTTGGCTACGCGAGTCCGCCAACAAAGCACGCGTCAACGCAGACATCGCCATCGCCCGCGCGAACCAGTTCGATCTTTGGATCAAGAACGTCCCTGAAGGCACTCGACGCATCATCGCCGCTTATCCCGGCAAGAGGCAGATCGGCTCACTCGGAGAGCACGCGAAAACCCAGGTCAAGGTGGGACAACGGATCCTGAAGGGAATGCCCTACGTCGGGAGCGGGATGATCGCACTGAACGAAGTCATGGATGCGGCGAGCGGTGAGCAGTCTTGGGGTAAGGCCATCGCTGATTCCGCAGGAACCATTGGTGGCGGCGCGTTAGGTGCGGCAGCCGCATCGGCGGCGGCGGGAGCCGTGTGGGGATCGGCGATCGGTCCATGGGGCACACTGGTCGTCGGAACGGTCGGCGGCGTCGCGGGCGCCATCGGAGGTCAAGCCGTCGTTGACTTCCTCGTACCGGAGTAGAGGCTCACTATGGTTGGACGTCACCGCGGGCCTGAACGAGGCCGCACCTGGTACAACTTCTCAGACTTACCTCCCCGCCCGGATTCACAGACTGGCGAGCCATTTCCTCCACACGCCCCAGGGTTCAAGAACGACAAGGGCGTCGCGGCTGAGCACGACCCCGCACGCTCGAATAAGGTCTCTCACAAGCCAGACCCGCCCGAGGGAATGGGGCCAGTACTCACTTGGCACCGCGACAGCCGCTTCTTCAACGTCCAAAGCTTCTTTGTCGCACTCGGGCTGATGAGTGGCGGGGCTCTGCTGCTCGCACTACTTAAGGGCGACCTCGGCTATCTCGGATTTTGGCAGGTATGGGTCGTCGCGGTCGTGTTCGCGTACTTGGCTTCTGGTCCATTGGACTACGAGACCACGTCCGCCGGCTCGGACTGGATCAAACTCGACTTCAACAAGCGCTTGTATCGACGTGCCCGTTCCGGCTACTTGAAGATCTACGAACTGACGACCGTCGAAGGCTACTTCGCTGGCGGCATGCTCCACCTCCGCATCGAGGACCTCGACGGGCACTGGCTCGACCGCCAGGTTGGGGACCTGCAACGCGACCGCCGTATCTGGGATCTCTTCTACAACGGCCTGCTGCACTCCGTTGCCAACGGCGCCGAAATCAACCGGGTCGCGGTCGATCTGCTGAGCCTCAACGAGACTCCGGCACTGCGACTACGGGACCGACGACCGGAAGCATCGCAAGACTGCACCTCTAACCAGCCAGAGCCGCACACACCTTCTGGCCAGCAAAGTATGCACGAAGAGCCATAGGTGCCCGAGTCAGAACTTCAACGTCCCCAATGCCACATTGGGGACATCCCGGAGCGTGATCAGCGGGCGGCGAGGCTCGCGATCTTCCATTCGCCACCGGATCGGGTGGCGACGACGTCGAGTACGGCGGCCGAGGAGGTCTGCTCATTCGTCTCGGTCCGAAGCGTCTGCTGGTCGAGGATCACCAGCAGCCGGGCGGTGTCGCCGCGCAGTTCGTCGACACCTGCCGAGCGGATGGTGGTCGTTCGCACGAGCTGCTGCTCCAGCGCCTGTTCGCGCGCCGCGGCGAAGCTCGACTCGTACTGCACCACCGCATCGCCGACCAGCAGCGAGTCGGCGGCCCGTTCGGTGCGGGCGAGATTGCTGTAGTCGTAGGAGAAGAGCGCCTTCACCGCCGCGCCCACCTGCTCCCGCAACTCGTTGGTCGCAGCGTCGTCGACGAAGGCCACGTTGCCCGCCGGGTCACCGGCGGTGAGTTCACCCGCACGCAGGCCGGACCAGACGGCCGACACCGTGGCGAGCACCACGATCACCGACAGAACGGCCAGTACGGTGGCACGCCTGCTCCGGGCGTCCTTGACGCGCGCACGCTCGCGCCGGCCCGCGCGCCCGGCGTCCTGCCCGCCCGTACCGGTCTCGCCGGTCGTGCCGGTCGTGTCGGTTTCGTCGGTCGTGCCGGTATCCATCAGCCCGCCGCCTGCACAGTGCTCACCTTCCAGCCGTCACTGGTCCGCTGCGCCTCGACGGTGAGTCTGCTCCGCCGGGAGGTGGCTGGCTCGCCCTTGGTCGCTACCTGGACATCGAGCACCGCGACCAACCGAGCGGTGCCGGTCACCGCGTCCAGCTCGGTCACAGCCGCCTTCAGCAGGCTCGCCTCCGCCACGCTCCGGGTTCCCGCAGCCCGGTCCAGCTGGAGCTGGCGGTCCCCGCTCAGGTCGTCGTGCAGCTGCCCCGCCGTCGCCGCGATCCAGTCGTCCACGTCCTGCCGCGCGGTGCGATGGTCGATGGTGTTGAGCGTGACCAGCGCGGTCGACACCTCCGCCAGCACCCTGTCCCGCTCCCGCGCGAGTGACAGCTGCTCGTCGTGTGCGGCACTCCACCAGGTCCAGCCGAACCAGGCCGCGGCGAGCAGTGCCACCGCGGCGAGCGCGATCAGCACGTCGCGGACCGGGTCCCGCCTGGCATCGCTCATGATCGCGGCAGTCCGAGCAGGCCGCCGAGATCGGCGGGACCGGCGCCGGTGAGCAGGCCGAGTAGTCCTGGCAGGCCATCGGTCCTGGGTTGCCCACCGTGTGGCGAGGGACGCGGCTGAGGTACTTCCACCGGAGTTCCGGCGAACGGCGCGTTCTGCGCTCCCCGGACACCGGTGGGACTGCCGGGTGGCTCGGCGCAGTACGCGTCGGTGTTCGGCGGGACGTCCGAGGTGTCACTGGCCGGTCGCTGCTCGGTCGCCTCGTAGCCCTTGGTGCAGGAGAACGGGTCGAACATGTTGAACACGAATCCCAGGTGCCCTTCCCCATTGGAGGTGATCGAGGGGCCGAGGGCCGCAGCGACCGGATAGGCGACGAGCAACTGTTCGATGGCGTCCTTGCGCGAAGTGGTGATCTTGGCCGTGGTGAGCAGATTGGCGAGCACGATGCCAAGGTCGGCACCGGAAGTGGCGAGCACCTCGCTGACCTGTCTGCCCAGTTTGGGCGCCTCGTCGATGACCGCCCGCAGATCTGGGTCGGCGGCCTTCAGCTCCGCGGTGAGAGTGCGCAGGCCCTTCGACAGTTCGGTGATGTTGCCCGCCTGTCTGCGCTGGGTGTCCAGCACGATCCGGCCGTCGGAGAGCAGGGCACGGGTCTGGGGCAGATGCTCGCTGGCCTTGGTGGTGAACGATTCCGCGGTGTCGAGCAGCTGCGCCAGGTCCGGGCCCGCTCCGGCGAAGGCATCATGGGTCTCGTCCACGACGGTGCGCAACGACTGCGGGTCGACGCTGCGGACGAGTCCGTCCAGACCACTCAGGACCGTGTCCGGGGAAAGCGGGATCGAGGTGCGGCCGGGCCCGATCACCGAGCCGTCCTCGAGAAACGGCCCCTCTTCATCCGGTGGGAGCAGGTCCACGTACTGCTCACCGACCGCCGAGCGGTTGGCCACGGCGGCCTCGGTGTCGGCGGGGATGGGTGGTGCGTCGGAGTCGATGTCGAGCGACACCTCGACGCCGTTCTCGGTCAGGTCCATCGCCACGACCCGGCCCACGGCGACGCCCCGGTAGGTGACTTCGGCGTTGACGAAGATGCCGCCGGAGTCGGTCAGCTGGGCCGTGACGACGTAACCGCGGGCACCGAAGAGGCGGTCCAGCCCGGCGTATGTACCGCCGACGTAGACGACCGACACAACGGCGATGACCGCGAACGCGAGTAACTGACCTCGATGTTTCCTGGTGAGCATCAGCTACCCCCCAGCAGCGAGCCGAGCAATCCGCCGGGCATACCGGAGCCGTTCCGCTCACCGGTCGCGGCGGGCGGCAGCGGCAGCGCGGGTAACTCGGCGGGTCCGGATGTGTCGCCGCCCTGCCCCTGACCCGGCTCGGCCGAATCGCCGTCACCAGGCACAGTGGACTGCGGCGTTTGGAAAGGTGGCTGCGAGGAGTTCGTGAGGTTCCGGTAGATCGAGTCCAGGTTGAAGTCGAGGCGCGCCCTGACGTTGGCGTAGTCACCCTTGAACACCGCACCCGCGACACTCGGCAGCGGATAGGTCGGCAGGATCTTCATCGCGATCGGCAGGTTCTGTCCCGCTTCGGCGAGTTTACGCAACGTGGGTTCGAGCGCCCTGAGGTTGGCCACGAGCTGGTCCCGGCTCTGGTTCACGGTTTCCACCGCGACCCCGGACAGCCGGTCCAGGGCCTGCAACATCCCGACGAGCTGGTCCCGTTGCTCGGTCACCACCCGCAGCCCCGGGGCGAGGTCGTCGAGTGCCGTGGTGAGGTTGTCCGTCTGCTGGACCAGGGTGCTGGAGAGCCGGTTCAGTCCGTCGATCGCCCTGATGATCTCCCCCTTCTGCCCGTCCAGTTCGGTCGCAATCGTGTCCACATGAGACAGCAAGGCGCGGATCTCGGCTTCGTTGCCCGACAACGCGGCGTTCAACTCCTGCACGATAGTCCGCAGCTGTTCAACTCCACCACCGTTCAACAGCAGCGAGAGTGCACCGAGTACCTCCTCGACCTCGGCGTTGCGACCGGTCCTGGCCAACGGGATCACCGCACCCTCGCCGAGCGTCCCCTGTGCCTGCTCGTCCGCAGGGGCCCGCAGCTCGACGAATTTCTCACCGAGCAGGCTCGACTGGCGCAGCTCGGCACTCGCGTTGGCAGGCAACGGAATGTCTCCGTTGAGGGTCATGCTGACGATGGCGTGTTTCGTGTTCGGCGCAAGCTCTACCCGGTCCACCCTGCCGATCGGTACGTCATTGGTCTTGACATGGGACTGGGGCACGAGGTCGAGTACGTCGGAGAACTCCGCGGTGACGCGATAGGGGTGCGCACCGAGATCGGCGCCGCCGGGCAGCGGCGTGTTGTACAGGCCGGAGAACCCGCCCTCCCCGCAGCCCGCGGTCGCCAGCAGCAGGGCGGTGACAGCCGCCGCTGCCAACGCCCGCCGGAGAACTCGGATCCTGTTCATCGGCCACCTCCCTGCATGTCCTCGATGAGGACGTCCGCCAGCGGAAGCGGCAGCGGTGGCAGCTCACCGCGCTGCATGGAGGCCAGCATCTGCGACAGCGACGGCACCTTCAGCACGCCGGACTCGATATCCGAGATCGTCTCGCAGAGCGGGCCGAGCGCGTCCGGAAGCCGCTCGGGTGTGCCCGCGCTGAGCACCCGGCACAGGGTGGTCAGCAGCGGGTGGGTGAGTTCGTTGGCGTTGTACCGGATCTGGATGCTGCCCGAGGCGGAATCGTAGGCGTTGATGAAGTTCGTCAGCCCGGTCGGACCGACGTCGAGCACCTCGGCCAGCGCCGCCCGCTGATCCACCAGCACTCCGCTGATACCGGTGAGCTTCTCCACATTGGACGAAAGCAGGTCGCGGTTCTCTTCGACGAACTCGCGGACGTCGGTGAGCGAACCGGCCAGTGCCGACAACGCGGCGCCGACGTCGTCGGCGTCCTCGGCCAGGAAACCGGTCACATCGGCGACGCGTTCGTAGAACTCGTTGAGCTGACGGTCGCTGTCGGCGAGCGCTGAGGTGAAGGACTGCAGGTTGCGCACGGTCGCGAACAGATCGCCCTTGGAATCCGCGAACGTCCTGGACAGCTGGGCGAGCTCGGCGACCGTGTTGTTCACGTTCTTCCCGTTGCCCTCCAGGTTCGCCGCCGCGGTGTCGAGCGCGTCCGACAGCGCGCCGTCGGAGTTCGCCCCTTCCGGACCAAGGCTCGTGGACAGTTCGTTCAAACTCTCGTAGAGATCGTCCAGTTCGGCGGGGGTCGCGGTGCGCTCGAGGGGGATGATCGCGCCGCTGCGCATCTGCTCACCGGTGTCGTAGGCGGGTGTCAGCTGCACGTACCGGTCGCTCACGAGGCTCGGCGCGACCACGACGGCACCGGCCTCCGGCGGGATCGGTACCCCTGCGTCGACCACCATGTCCACTCGCACCGTGCCACCCTGCGGGGTGACGCCGGTGATCTCCCCGACCTCGATGCCCAGAACTCGCACCGAGGAACCCTCGTACAGTCCCACGGTCTTCTCGAAGTACGCCGCGAGCCGGGTTCCGCTCGAATCCCGTAGCACGAACCAGAGGCCCGCGGATAGCAGCAGGACCGCCGCGCAGCCCAATGCGAACCAGGAGTACACGCTGCGCTGCGCCCTGGTCTCGACGCGCATGGCCGACATGTCAGTTCCCCCCTTGCTGCGTGACGCCCTGATCCGGCGCGGAGAGCGGCGGTGTGCAGCCCTCGGGGTTGATCCGCGCCCCGCCCGCGTTGATGACCGGCGGGAACAGTCCGCAGATGTATCCCTCGAACCAGCGTCCGTTGCCGGTGGCGTTGGCGCCCACCCGGCTGAACGGGGCCAGCAGTTCGAGGCTGCGGTTGAGGTTGTCCTGGTTGCGCTGCAACACATCGGTGACGATGCCGAGCTTCTCCAGCGCGGGCCGCAGCTGCGCGCTGTTGTCGGCGACGAGTCCGGACAGTTCGGCGGACAGTTCCTGGGCGCCGGTGAGCAGTGCGTCGATCGCCTCCTCCCGGTTCTGCAGTTCGGCCAGCAGCAGGTTTCCGTCCCCGACGATCTTCACCAGCTCCGCGTTGCGGTCGGCGAGGATCTGACTGACCTGCCCGGTGTTGGCCAGCAGCTCACCGAGCTCGTCGTCCCTCGAGGACACCGTTCTGGACAGCGCCGACAGTCCGTCCAGCGCGTCCCGGACGTGTTCCGGGGTGTCGCGCAGACTTTCGGACAGCACGGTGAAGCTCTGGGCCAGCTGTTCGGTGTCGATCTCCTCCACGGTGCTGGAGAGCTGATCGAAGGCGTCCTGCAGCTGGAACGGGGTCCTGGTGCGTTCCAGCGGGATCGTCTCGTTCGGATCCTGCGGGCTGTCACCTGCCGGCTGGATCGCGAGGAACTTCTCGCCGAGCAGCGTCTTGATCTCAATCGAGGCGGTGGAATCGGAACCGACCCTCGCGCCCTCCACTTTGAAGGTGACGTGGACCTTCTTGCCGTCCAGCACCACATCCTCGACCTCGCCGACCCGGACTCCCGCGACCTGCACCTCGTTGTCCGGCGCCAGCCCCGCGGACTCGGCGAACTCGGCGGAGTAGGTGATGCCGTTGTCGACGAAGGGCAACGAGTCGGCGGAGTACACCACCGCCATGGTCAGCGCGAGCACGACGAGAGTCACCGCGCCGACGGCGGCCTGGTTTCGCTGGCGCAGCGGTGTCATGAGGTCTGGCACCTCTCCGGTTGCGCGGTGGCGGGCAACGGCAGGATCGGCACCGTGATGTTCAGTGAGGAGATCCCGATGGTGCCGGAGAGTCCACAGAGGAAGTAGTTGTACCAGCCGCCGTAGCTCAGGGTTCTGGTGAACTTCTCCAGATTGCCCGGCATCACCGTGAGCAGTTCGTCGAGCAGCTCCTCGGAGTCGGCGAGGTTGCCCGAAAGTTCGCCCAGCGCCTCGATGTCCTTGCGCAGATGCGGCCGCGCTTCGGACAGCAGCCCGGACGTCGCCTCGGTCAGGCCGCCCAGCGCGGTGATCGCCTCGCCGATCGGTTCGCGCTGTTCGGCGAGTCCGGTGACCAGCTGTTGAGTCGTCTCGATGAGTCCGGACAGCTCGGGCCCACGTCCGTTCACCGTCGCGAGCACCTCGTTCAGGTTGCCGATGACCTCGCCGATCACCTCGTCCTTGTCGGCGATGGTCGAGGTGAGGGACGCGGTGTGGGACAGCAGGCTCCGGATGGTGCCGCCCTCCCCCTGGAAGACCTGGATGATCTCGTAGGACAACTGGTTCACCTCCTTCGGGTCGAGCGCCTGGAACAACGGCTTGAATCCGTTGAACAGCACGGTGAGGTCGAGCGCGGGCTGGGTGCGCTCGACCGGGATCGACTCGCCCTCCCGTAGCTGCCCGCCTCCGTCCACATCGGTGTTGAGTGCGAGATAGCGCTGCCCCACGAGGTTGCGATACTTCACGGTCGCGGTCACCAGGGCGGGCAGCGTGTGGGCCGTTGCCACGTCGAAACGCACCTCGGCGGAATCGTCCTCCGCGACGGTGATGGCGCCGACCTGCCCGACCTTGACCCCGGCGATCCGCACGTCGTCACCCTCGTGCAGTCCGGAGGCGTTGGTGAACCGTGCGGTGTAACCCGAGGCATCGCCGAAGTTGGTGTTGGCGATGGTCGCGCCCAACACGGCGGTCAGCATCACCGTGACGACGGCGAAGATCAGGATTTTGACCAGTGACGGGACGAAGCTCCTCACTCGACAGTCACCTCCGCACCCCGGTAGAGCGGCCCGAGCAGCAGGCCGGTCCACCCTGGGACCTCCTCAGGTGAAACCCCCGTCTGCCCCGCACGCAGCGCGGCGATCAACCTGTGCTCCTCGGGGGAGTTCGCGATCGAAGGCACACCCGCCGGCGCTCCCCCGCCCCCGGAACCGGGCAGGGTGCCATCGGGCGAGCTGGGCGGCGGGGGATGGCTGGACCCGTCCTTGATCGGCCCGCCGGGCGGGTACTGCGGCCAGCGTCCTGGCGCGGGTACCTGGGGATAGCAGCGCGGACCGCGCTTGTCGTCGTACCGGGGTTCGTCGACACCGGGAAGATACTTGCCCCTGCTCGCGGTGAAACGGATGTTGACGTGGTTCATCTCGTCGGTGCCTGCCCCGAACGCCTCCTCGGCCGCGGGGATCGAGTCCGCGAGTTGCTTGAGCAGGCACGGATACTCGGGCGCGTACTTGGCCAGCACGTCGAGCGTCGGCTGGGCCGTCGCGGTGAGGTCGATCAGGTTGTCCTTGTTGACCTCGAGGAAACTTCGCAGATCGGTCGAGGCCGAGGTGACCGAGGCGAACAGGCCGGCCAGCTGCTCACGCTGTTGCACGAGCGTTCTCGTGGTCGTCGTCAGATCGGCGAGCGCGGCGAGGAAATCGGGCGCCGCGCGGTCGTAGGTGTCGGCGACGTCGGCCAGCGCACTGATGTCGGCCTTGAGGTCAGGCAGCGACGGTGTCAGTTCGCCGAGATAACCGGAGAGCTGGGTCAGGGTGGTGCCGAGTTGCTCGCCGCGGCCCTCCAGCGCGGTCGATACGGCACCGAGGGTGCTGGACAGTTTCTGCGGCTGCACGGACCGCAGCAGCGGCAGCACGTTACCGAGCACCTCCTCGAGTTCGATCGCGGTGCTGCTGCGATCCTGCCCGATCACGTCGCCGTCGGAGATGCGCCTGCCCGTGCCGTCCTCCGGGAGCTGGAGTGCGACGTAGCGCTCACCGAACAACGTCTTGGGCAGCAGCCTCGCCGACACGTCGGCCGGTATCACGTCGGTCTTTTCCGGCTGGATCGCGAGGTGTAGCACGGCGTGCTCACCGGTGGTCTCGATCCCGCGCACCTCACCGACCAGCATGCCCCGCACCTTCACGTCGGCGCCCGCCCGCATCTGGTTGCCGACGTGGTCGGTCTCCAGCCGGACGCCGACGTACTCGGTGAAGGCCTTGTTGTAGATCGCGACGGTGGTGGTGAAGAACAGGGCGACCACGACCAGGAAGACCAGGCCGAGCACCTGATGGCGCAGGCGTCGCAGCAGGGTGCGCCGTGCCGGTGTCATGCCCATGGCCGTCCCGCCTTCCCTGTCATCCCGAAATCCGCACGGTGGTGCTGGAGCCCCAGATCGCCAGGCTGAGGAAGAAGTCGAGCACGGCGATCAGCACGATCGCCGTGCGCACGGCCCTGCCCACGGCGATACCCACCCCGGCCGGACCCCCGCGCGCGGTGTAGCCGTAGTAGCAGTGCGAAAGGATCACCAGCGCGCTGAAGATGATCACCTTGCCGAAGGACCAGAGCACGTCCTCCGGTGGCAGGAACAGGTTGAAGTAGTGGTCGTAGGTTCCCGCCGATTGCCCGTAGAACCAGATGGTGATCTGCCGGGAGGCGAGGTACGACGACAGCAGACCGACGGCGTAGAGCGGGATGACCGCGGTGACACCGGCGAGGACCCGGGTCGTGACCAGGTAGGGCATGCTGGGCACGCCCATCACCTCGAGGGCGTCGATCTCCTCGGAGATCCGCATCGCGCCGAGCTGGGCGGTGAAGCCACAGCCGACCGTCGCCGACAACGCCAGTCCCGCCGAAAGCGGTGCGACCTCGCGGGTGTTGAAGTACGCGGAGATGAAGCCGGTGAGTGCCGCTGTCCCGAGCTGGTTCAGCGCCGAGTATCCCTGCAGGCCGACGATCAGCCCGGTGAACAGCGTCATGCCGATCATCACGCCGAGCGTGCCGCCGATCACCGCCAGCGCCCCGGTGCCGAACGACACCTCGGTGAGCAGCCGCAGATACTCCCTGCCGTAGCGGCGCAGTGTCCGGGGCGTCCAGGCCAGCGCGCGGACATAGAAGGACAGCTGTGCGCCGAACCCCTCGAGTCCGGCACCGGGACGCGCGATGATCTCCAGTGTCCGGTCGGACACGCGCTGCTCACTCACCGGAGTGCCCATGTCACAACACCCCGCACCAGACCCCGCGCGACCGCGATCGTTTCGACAGGGCGCAACACCCAGCGTCCCGCACGTCGCGCGCGAAGGCGCCCCGCCGCCCCCGCTAGCGGGCCCTCCGGGCCAGTGCGCGCATCGTTGTCGGCCTGACGGCCGCGCCTCACGGAAGCATCCATGTCACAACGCCTTCGGGGGGACGATCTGGAGGTAGATCGCGGTCAGCACGACGTTGATCAGGAACAGCAGCAGGAAGGTGATCACGACGGCCTGGTTCACGGCGTCCCCGACACCTTTGGGGCCACCGGACGGGTTCAGGCCACGGAAGGCGGCCACCACCCCGGCGACGAATCCGTACAGCAGCGCCTTGATCTCGCTGACCCAGAGGTCGGGCAGCTGGGCGAGCGCGTTGAAGCTGGCCAGGTAGGCGCCGGGCGTACCGCCCTGCATGACGACGTTGAAGAAGTAGCCGCCCAGCACCCCTACGACGCTCACCAAACCGTTGAGCAGCACCGAAACCACCATCGCGGCCAGCACACGCGGCACGATCAGGCGCTGGATGGGATTGACCCCCAGCACCTCCATCGCGTCGATCTCCTCGCGGATCTTGCGGGCCCCGATGTCGGCGCAGACGGCGCTGCCGCCCGCACCCGCGACCAGCAGCGCGGTGATCAGCGGACTCGCCTGCTGCACGATCGCGAGCGCGCTGGCGGCCCCGGTGAACGACTGTGCGCCGATCTGCTGAGTCAGCGAACCCAGTTGGAGGGCGATCACCGCGCCGAAGGGAATCGCGACCAATGCGGTCGGCAGGATGGTGACACTGGCGAAGAACCAGCACTGCTGGATCCACTCGCGGAACTGGAACGGCCTGCGCGGAATCGCGCGCAGTACCTCCCAGGAAAGGGTAGAGAGCCGGCCGACCTGGATCAGCGCGCCGGCGCCGGGAAAGGTGATGCTCGTGCTACCGCTGCCCATCACTCCTCCGCCACCGGTTCCGACTCTGGCTCTGCCTCTGGCTCTGGCTCTGTATCTCTCTGCTAACTCGGGTCCGCGATCGAGTCCCCAGGGCTACGATTCGCAGGGACAGTCCAGTTCTGCTGCGTGACGCCCTGCCGCCTCGATAGCGGGACTACGTCGGCCGAGTTCCACGAATCACCATGATCTCGCAATCCGCAGTTCACAGCCGCCGCCCTCTCACACCTTCAATGCATGGGTGGCCGTCGCTCCCCCGTCAGCGACGAACTCGGAGCCCGTGCAGTAGGAGCTGTCGTCGCAGGCCAGGAACAATGCCAGACCGGCGATCTCCTCCGGCTGACCGACCCTGCCGAGGGCGACCTTGCGGCCGACGCGGGACAGATCCACCTCGGCTCCGCCCGCAGCGTCCTGCACCATCTTGGTGTCGATCATGCCGGGATGCAGGGAATTCACCCGAATGCCCCGGTCGCCGAGTTCGAGCGCGGCGACCTTCGTCATTCCGCGAATCGCGAACTTGCTCGCCGTGTACGCGACGAGGAACGGCATTCCGGCCAACCCCTCCACAGAGGACACGTTGACGATCGAACCGCCACCGGCGGCCGTCATAGGCTCAACGACCGAGCGCATGCCGAGAAACGCGCCAATCTGGTTGACCCGGATGACCCGCTCGTAGTCGGCGAGCCGCGTGTCACCCAGTTGCGAGAAGTGCAGTATGCCCGCGTTGTTGACCAGCACGTCGATCGAGCCGAACTCATCGAGGGCCCGCTCGATCGCGACGGCCCAGTCCTCCTCCGACCCGACGTCGAGGTGCTGGTAGACGGCCGCATCGCCCAGTTCGTCCGCGAGGCACTTACCGGCCTCGTCGGCGATGTCAGCGATCAGCACGCGCGCGCCCTCGGCGACAAAGCGGCGAACGGTGGCCGCTCCCTGCCCCCGCGCCGCACCCGTGACCAGTGCGACCTTGCCATCGAGCCTGCCCATACCCGTGTCCTTCCAGGAATTCCGCTACCGCCGCGAGTGCTCCGCTCCTGCCGGCTCCTACATCATTTCGTCGGTCAGTGGCAGCATCACCGTCTTCAGTTCCGTGTACGCCTCGAAGGCGGACTGGCCGCCTTCCCTGCCGAGACCGGACTGCTTGAAGCCGCCGAAGGGCAGGTGCGGCTCGATCTGGAATCCGTTGATACCTATCGTGCCCACCCGAAGTCGCCGTGCCACGCGGAACGTGCGCTGGACGTCCGAGGAGAACAACCCGGCTCCGAGGCCGTACTCGGTGTCGTTGGCCAGCCGGACGGCCTCGTCCTCGTCGCTGAACGGGACGACTGCCAGCACCGGGCCGAAGATCTCCTCCTGCGCGATGGTCGACGAGTTCTCCACATCGGCGAAGATCGTGGGACCGACGAAGTTGCCCGAGGCCAGATCTCCGCCGAGTCGCTCGCCGCCGGTCACCAACCGGGCGCCCTCGGCCTTGCCGCGTTCGATGTAGCCGAGAACGCGTTCCAGCTGCCGCTCGTTGATCAACGGGCTGGAGATCACTCCTGGGTCGAACGGGTCGCCGTAGGTGACACCTGCCGCCATTCCCTGTGCGGCAGCGAGGAACTCGTCGTAGACGTCGCGATGCACGAGTGCCCTGGTGTTGGCGACGCAGGCCTGTCCGGACAGACCCATCGTCACCGCGCCGACCACGGTGGCGGCGGCGAGACCGATGTTGGGTGCGTCGGCGAAGACGATCGCCGGGCTCTTGCCACCGAGTTCCAGTGACACCCGCTTGAGTGTCCCCGCTGACGCTTCCACGATCCGTTTACCGATCGCCCTGCTGCCGGTGAAACTCACCTTGTCGACATCCCGGTGCGTGATCAGGGCCTCGCCAACGGGATCGCCCGGCCCGGTGACGACGTTGAGTACCCCGTCCGGCAGGCCCGCCTCGACCAGCAGCTCCACCATGCGCAACACCGAGAACGTCGCGTACTCCGAAGGCTTCAGCACGACCGTGCACCCGGCGGCGAGCGCGGGCGCGACCTTCTGTGCGAACAGCAGGAACGGCGCGTTCCACGGCAGGACCGCGGCCACCACGCCGATTGGTTCACGGAAGGTCATGGCGAGGTGGTCCCCACCCTGGTACGGCGGCAGCGTCTGCCCGCCGACCTTGTCCACCCATCCGGCGTGATGATCGAAGACGTCGGCGGCTGCCCCGACCGAGGTCGCATAGATACCGCCGAAGGACAGCGGGACGGAGTTGTCCAGCGCCTGCAGCCCACGCAGCTCCTCGGCGTGCTCACGCAACAGGTCCGCGTACCGGTGCAACAGTCCTATCCGGACGTTCGCACGGGAGTTCGACCAGATTCCCGAATCGAAGGCGCGGCGGGCGGCGGCGACCGCTTCGTTCACGTCGGCCACACCGGCCACCGCGAAATCACCGACCTCCTCGCCCGTGGCCGGATGCTGATGGGTCCATGTCGCCGCGTCCTTCGCGGGACCCCACTGGCCGTCGATGTAGAGCTGGCCGGTCTTCAGGCCGAGCGACTCGCGGTGCGGCTGCACGGTAAGCGTCATGAGCTGGCTCCTCGGATCAGCGGAGGTTCAGGATTTCGGGTGCGGAGAACATCTGGTTCGGATCTTGATCGTCGAAGTAGCCGCCGACCCGATCGGCGAGTTCAGCCGGCGTCCAAAACGGACCTTCGGTGTCGAAACGTTGCCGCACGGTGGGCGGGTTCAACAGGGCGACCATGCCTCCGTGTACGACGAAGACCTGCCCGGTGATCCGCTCGGCGGCCGGAGAGGCCAGGAACGTGACCAACGGCGCCACATGGTCGGGCGAAAGCGGGTCAGCCTCGCCCTCGGGCACGTCACCGAAAGTCCTCGCGGTCATCGCCGTGCGCGCCCTAGGGCAGATCGCGTTCGCCCGCACGCCGTACCGGCCGCAGGAACGGGCGGTGGCCACCGTGAGCGCGGCGATTCCCGCTTTCGCCGACGCGTAGTTCGGCTGTCCCTCCGAACCGACGAGAAACGCCTCGGATGCGGTGTTGACCACGCGGGCGAAGACCGGTGCGCCCTCTGCTTTGGACTGTTGACGCCAATGTGCCGTCGCGTTGCGGGACAACAGGAAATGCCCGCGTAAGTGCACTCGGACGACCGTGTCCCAGTCCTCATCGTTCATGTTGAACAACATTCGATCCCGGACGATGCCCGCGTTGTTCACCAGCACGTGCAGACCGCCGAAGTGTTCGGTGGCGGCGCGGACCAGAGCCTCGGCACAGGCGGAGTCGGACACGTCACCGGACACCGGCAGGGCCTTACCGCCCAGCGCTTCGATTTCCCCGGCTACGGTCGTGGCCGTGTCCCCGAGGTCGTTGACGATCACCGAGGCCCCCGCACCGGCCAGCGCCAGCGCCTCGGCCCTGCCGAGGCCCGCGCCGGCGCCGGTGACGATCGCGACCTTGCCGTCGAGCCCGGTGTCCTCCGCGCTCACGCGATCGTCACCACCTGGCGGATGACGTCGGTGCTGCCCTCGCGTAGCAACGCGAGACCGTCGTTGATGTCGTCGAACTCCAGCTTGCGCGAGATCATGCCGTCGAGGTCGAGCAGTCCGGCACGCCAGAAGGCCAGCATTCGCGCCGTGTCCCGGTGTACGTGTGAGGAACCATAGAACGAGCCGAGGATCTTCTTGTCGTGCAGGAACAACTCCTGCGCGCTGAACTGGACCATCGCGTCGCCCTTGCCCGCACCGACGACAACCACCGATCCGCCACGGCGCGCGTTGTCCCATGCGGACCGGATCGTGGCCGGGAGACCGACCACGTCGAAGGCGTAGTCGAACCCCTCCGCCGCCACCGACTGCTTGAGTTCCTCGAGCCCGTCAGGGGTGGTGGCGTGCGTGGCGCCGAACCGTTTCGCGATGTCGTGCTTGCCCGCGACGGGATCCACGGCGACGATCGTGGTCGCACCCGCAAGTCGCGCACCCTGGATCACCGAGATCCCGACCCCGCCACAGCCGATGATCACCACCGTCGAGCCAGGGGCGACCCGCGCCGTATTGAGTACGGCGCCGACTCCGGTCAGCACACCGCACGCGATCAGCGCCGCGGTTTCGAAGGGCACATCGGGATCCACCTTGATGGCTCCCGCCGCGGGAACAACCACCTCCTCGGCGAATGTCCCCAGTCCCGCGTAGCCGAACAGCGGCGTATCGCCGATCCGGAAGCGAGGGGAGGTGAACGCGGCGATCGCGTGCACCGCGCACAGGTTGGGCTCGCCGCGCAGACAACTCGAGCAGTTGCCGCACGGTGGCACGAAGGACACCGTCACGTGGTCACCGGGAACGAGGTGTTCGACGGCGGACCCGACCTGGAGGATCTCGCCCGCGCCCTCATGTCCGACGACGCCCGGAGCCAGCGCGGGCAGCGTGCCGTCCATCGCCGATAGATCGCTGTGACAGACGCCCGAAGCCCGGACTCCGATCCGAACCTCGTGCGGCCCCGGATCGACCGTCGTGACGTCGTCACGCATCTCGAGCCTGTCGTCGCCGATCGCGTTCAGCACCGCCGCTTTCACCGCACTGCCTCCCTCGGGAAGTCCCGCGAACCGCCGTTGGTTCGCGTCTCACGGCACAGACTAGAATCTGTTCTCGCAAACAGCAAGGGGCAAAATCGGCGGGCTATTCCCGCATGAGCAGGGCATTCTTTGGACAAGAAGCAACCGCCTGAGAAACACGTTCTACTTCAGTTGCGGGTGGCGCGGGGTCGATGATGCGCAGCTCGTCGTCGTCATCGATCTCGAAGACCCGGGGCGCGATGGCGACGCATACCTCGTTCGCCTCACAGAGCGTGCGATCGACGCTCACCTTCATGACTTCCTCCCGTCCGGTTTTCGGTGTCTTATTCAAAGTCGGGTTTTTCACTGACGACGTGCGGTCATGCCGCGCCTCACCTGCAGTCGACAGCCACGACCACCCCTACTGCGACACAAAAGCCCGCCACAGCGGGACCTCTCCGGGGCGGCCCTGTCTACCGACTTGCGAACAACCCTCCCGGTAGAACTAGAACTTGTTCTACACTAACCCTCCAGTGGCGACCAATACCAGGACAACGGGTGAGGCGAGGTTCGGATGCGGATCAGCTACGCGCCGGAGCACGAACGGCTGCGGGACGAGCTACGGGAGTACTTCGCGACACTGATGACCTCCGAACGCAGGGAGGCACTGCGCGGCGAAGGCGGCGAGTACGGCGACGGCAGCGCTTACAAGGACATCGTGCGCACCCTCGGGCGGGACGGCTGGCTGGCCATCGGCTGGCCGAAGGCCTACGGCGGGCAGGAACGTCCCATGCTCGACCAGCTGATCTTCACCGACGAGGCGGCGGTGGCCGGTGTCCCGGTACCCTTCCTGACGATCAACACCATCGGACCGACGATCATGCGGTTCGGCACCGAGGAGCAGAAGGAGTTCTACCTTCCGCGGATAGCGGCGGGCGAACTGCATTTCTCGATCGGCTACTCCGAACCAGAGGCCGGAACCGATCTCGCCTCGCTGCGTACCCGCGCGGTGCGCGAGGCAGACACCTACGTGGTGAACGGCCAGAAGATGTGGACGAGCCTGATCGAGTACGCCGACTACATCTGGCTGGCCGCGCGAACGGATCCGGACGCGCGCAAACACAAGGGCCTGAGCATCCTGATCGTGCCCACCTCGGCCGAGGGCTTCTCCTGGACGAAGGTGCACACCGTCGCGGGTCCCGGAACGAGCGCGACCTATTACTCCGACGTCCGCGTCCCGGTATCGGCCAGGATCGCCGAGGAGAACGCCGGCTGGCCACTGATCACCAACCAGCTCAACCACGAGCGAGTCGCGCTCACCTCGGCCGCCCCGGTGCGGTCCGCACTGCGGGAGGTCACCGAGTGGGCCGCGGCCACCACCGCGCCCTGGGGCGGCCGGGTCATCGACGCCGAGTGGGTGCGGCTGCACCTCGCCAGGGTGCACGCGCAGGCCGAGTACCTGAAGCTGCGCAACTGGAAGATCGCATGGGCCGCTGGCGAGAACGAACTCGGGCCCGCGGAGGCTTCGGCGACCAAGGTGTTCGGCACCGAGTTCGCGATCGAGGCCTATCGCCTGTTGATGGAGGTACTCGGCGCGGGCGCGGTCGTCCGGGAGGGCTCGCAGGGAGCGCTGCTGCGCGGCCGGATCGAACGCATGCACCGGTCCTCGCTGATCCTGACCTTCGGCGGCGGCACCAACGAGGTCCAACGCGACATCATCGCCGCGACGGCGCTCGGATTGCCGGTGTCCCGCTGAACTCCGTTCCGGAGCGGGCTCGGCCCCAATCGCGATGACAGGAGGACTGATCATGGACTTCGCATTCACCGAGGCACAACGGGACCTCGCGGGGCTGACCCGCAAAATCGCGTCCGCGTCCCCCGTCGGGGAGCAACCGGAGCGGCACGGCACCGGCGGCTTCGACCGTGCGCTGTGGACGGATCTGACCAGGGCCGGGATTCTCGACGCCGCACTGCCGTCGGCGGTGGGCGGCGGCGGATTCGGTCTGCTGGAACAGTGTTCGGTGCTCGTCGAACTCGGCAGAGCCGTCGCGCCGGTACCGTTCGCACAGACCGTGACCATGGCCGCGGCCGCGCTCGCGGAGTTCGGCACCAGCGAGCAGTGGGAACGCTGGCTGGTACCGGTGACCCGGGGTGAGCGCGTGCTGACGGTCGCTCTTCCCGACGCAGGCGACCCGCCCGGATTCAGCGCCCACCGCAGCGAGCACGGCCTCCGGCTCTCCGGAGCCCAAACCGCCGTCGGCTTCGCGGCCTTCGCCGACGGGCTGCTGATACCCGCCAGGACGGCGCAGGCAGACGCCGTGTTCCTGGTGGAGCGCGACCGCGCCGGCGTTTCGGTGCGCGAGCAACAGGTGGTTGACCGCGCCGACGCGGCGCTGGTCGAACTCACCGACGTGACCGTCACCGACGCGGACCGACTCGGCGCGAACGTTCCGGGCACCGTGGACATCGCCGAGTGGTTGCGTCTGCGGGGGACGGTGGGCCTGGTGGCCCAGCAGCTGGGGGTGCTCGAGCGAGCACTGGAACTCACCGCGGAGTACGCCCGCGAACGCAGACAGTTCGACCAGGTGATCGGGGCGTTCCAGGCGGTGCGGCAGCGCCTGGCCGACGCCTACACCGACGTCGAGGCCGTCCGGCTGACGTTGTGGCAGGCGGCGTGGTGCCTGGCCGAGGGCCAGGGTGGCGCCGAGGAGGCCGCCACCGCCAAGTTCTGGGCCGCCGAGGCCGGACACCGCGTCGCCCACACGGCGGTCCACGTCCACGGCGGCGTCGGCATCGACGTCGACCACCAGTTGCACCGGTACTTCGCCGCAGCCAAGCGTGGCGAGTTCGCGCTCGGTGGTGCCACGGCACAACTGCGGTCGCTGGGGGCACTGCTGGCCGAGGCAGCGACAGCATGAGCCCGGCCTCCGCCGCCCCCACCGTCACCGAACTGCTGCTCGCGCGAAGCGACGATGACCATCCGGGACTGCGGTTCGAGGAGCACGGCTGGTCGTGGGCACAGCAGGTCGGCTTCTGCAACGAGTACGGGGCCGCCCTGCGGGGACTGCTCGCCGACGCACGTCCACCACACGTCGGCGTGCTGGCGGACAACCTGCCCGAGTTCTCCTTTCTCCTCGGCGGCGCGGCACTGTCCGGGGTGGTGCTGGCCGGGCTGAACACCACCCGCAGGGGCCAGGCGCTGGCCAGAGATGTGCGGCTCGCCGAGTGCGCACTCGTGCTCACCGAAGCGAAGTACGCGGGCCTGCTGGCCGGGCTCGACCTCGGCGGTGCGCGCGTGCTGGCCCTCGACGGTCCGGAATGGCTGGGCGCACTGGCCGCACACCGAGGTGTGCCGCTACGGCCGGTCACGGTGACCGCGGACGACCTGCTGATGTTGATCTACACCTCAGGCACGAGCGGGGATCCGAAGGCGGTGCGCTGCACGCACGGCAAGATCGCGTTTCCCGGCCGAATGCTGGCCGAGCGATTCCAGTTGTCCAGTTCGGACACGGTGTATGTGTCGATGCCGATGTTCCACTCGAACGCGGTGATGGCGGGCTGGTCGGTCGGGCTGGCCGCTGGGGCCACAATCGCGCTGAGGCGGAAGTTCTCCGCCTCCGGCTTTCTCGACGACGTGCGAACTTTCGGCGCCACCTACGCCAACTATGTCGGCACGCCACTTTCCTATGTGCTCGCCACACCATCGCGCCAGGACGACGCCGACAACCCACTGAAGGTGGTGTACGGCAACGAGGGCGCCGAAGCAGACCTGGCCGCGTTCGCCAGCAGGTTCGGCTGCCGCGTCGTGGACGCGTTCGGCTCCACCGAGGGCGGTGTCGGGTTCGCCAGAACCCCGGACACCCCGCCCGGTTCCCTCGGCAGGCCCACCGACGGAGTGCTGATCCTGCACCAGGACACCGGCGAAGTGTGCCCACCCGCCGAGTTCGATGCGGCGGGAACATTGCTCAACGCCGAGGACGCTGTGGGCGAACTGGTCAACACCGGGGGCGCGGGATGGTTCGCGGGCTACTACGGCGATCCGGAGGCCGACGCTCAACGACTGCGGAACGGCCGCTACTTCACCGGCGATCTCGCCTACATCGACAGGGCGGGATTCTGTTACTTCGCGGGCAGGCTGGGCGACTGGATGCGGGTCGGAGGGGAGAACCTGGGCACGGCGCCGATCGAGCGGATCCTGCTGCGACATCCCGGAGTGCTCGAGGCAGCCGTGTACGGCGTACCCGATCCCGGCGGGGTCGGCGACGCCGTGATGGCCGCGGTCGTGCTCGACGAGACAAGGCGACCGGGGCCACGCGAACTCGGCGACTTCCTTGCCGCACAACCGGACCTAGGGCCGAAACAGTGGCCGAGATTCGTGCGAATCGTCAACGAACTACCACGGACATCTACCTACAAAATCGTTAAACAGAAGCTGAAATCCGAGCACATCCACTGCTCTGATCCGGTATGGGTGCACGACGGGCGGGAATTCGTTCACCAACAACTCGCCACCGACGGTGGAAGGCTCCTACGGTGAGCACCAGGCGAACCACTGACCCCGACAGGTTCTGACGCCCACGTCTCGCACTTTCCCGGGAAAGTGCGCGGGATTGGTACACCGGTCAACTCGTCGGCGAGTCCTCGTCGGGGGTGGTGATCGGCCGCAGCTGGCGCGGGCCGGTGTCCGGGCGGGAGGGCGGCGGGCCCAGCACGATGCGCGCGTTGGCGACGACCGCGCCCGAAGGGGAGGCCAGCACCGGGTCCAGCGCCAGCGAACGGACCTCGGGGTTGTCCTCCGCGAGCGCGGCGATCCGCAGCACCAGGTCCTCCAGCGCGGCGAGATCCGCGGGCTCGTCCCCGCGATACCCGGTGAGCAGCGGAGCGGTCCTCGGCTCGCGTACCAGCGTCGCGGCGTCCACGTCGGTCACCGGAATCGACCGGTACGCCCGGTCGCCGAGCAGGGTGCTGACGACGCCCGAAAGCCCGAAGGAGACCAGGGTGCCGAACGAGGGATCGTCCTGCAGGCCGATGACGCAGGACAATCCCTTCTGCGCCATCCGCTGCACGTACATGTGCTCGGATCCGGACACCTCGCGGATGTCGCGGTAGCTCGTCCGCACCGACTCCTCGGACATCAGGTCCAGACGCACACCGAGCAGGTCCGGGCGCCCGCGCAGCCGCTCGTCCACGGCCTTCACCGCCACCGGATACCCCAGATCCGCCGCCGCGGCCACGGCGTCGTCAGCCGAGGACACGTTCCGGAACGGCACCACCTCGATGCCGTAACAGCCGAGCAGCCGCAGCGCGTCGTCGTCGTCGAGTGGCAAGCCAGACTCGATGTCCTGGCCGGCCAGCAGTTCCCGGACCACGGCTTGGGCCCGCTCCGGATGTAACCCCTCTGGCCGGACGATGCTGCCCTGCGGGCGCTCCCGCCAAGCCGCGTATCTGACGGTTCTGGCCAGCGCGTTCACCGCCCGCTCCGGGGAGGGGTACGAAGGGATCGAACCTCGTACGGGAGTCCCGTCGTCGCCGGTGACCGCCAGTTCCGCGGGCACTCCTTCGGCGGCGAGGAAGGTGGACACGATGGGCTTCTCCCGCTGCCTGCCGGTCTCCACGACCGCCTCCCGCAGCGCCCTGGCGTAGCTGGTGCCCGGAATCGCCAGTGGCGGGACGAACACGACCACGAGCGCGTCCACGTCCGGCGAACTCAGCGCCTCCCCCACCGCCGCGGCGAACTCCTCGGGACCTGCCTGCGGTCCGACGTCCACCGGATCGATCCCGAGCTGCAGACCCTGCGCGCGAGCGGTGTCCGCGGCCAGCAGGCCGATCGCGCTGGAGTTGCCCACGATCCCGATCCTGGCACCCGAGGGCAGCGGCTGGTGGGCGAATACGAGCGCGGTGTCGAAAAGTTGCGCCAGCGAGTCGACCCGCACCACGCCTGCCTGCTCGAACAGCGCCTGCACACTCGACTCGTCGACCTCGGCCGAGGTGGCGGCCAGCTGCGGGCGGACCGCGTGGCGCCCGGACTTCACCGCGACGATGGGTTTCGTACGGGCGAGTCTGCGCGCGAGGCGGGCGAACTTACGGGGGTTACCGAAGGACTCCAGATACAGCAGTACGAGGTCGGTGTTCGGATCGCTCTCCCAGTACTGCAGCAGGTCGTTGCCCGACACGTCGGCGCGGTTACCAGCGGAGACGAAGGTCGAGAGTCCGAGTCCGCGTGCCTCCGCGTCGGCCAGGATGGCGATGCCCAGCGCGCCGGACTGGCAGAAGAAGCCGGTTCTGCCCCTGGCGGGTAACCGGGGGGCCAGAGTGGCGTTCAGCCGGACACCGCTGTCGGTGTTCAGTACGCCGAGCGCGTTGGGCCCGACGACGCGCATCCCGTGTGCCCTGGCCTCGCCGACCAGCCGCAGTTCGGCGTGCAGGCCGTGCGGGCCCGCCTCGCCGAATCCGCCGGACACGATGAGCAGCGTCTTGACGCCCTTCTCCAGTGCCCCGTCGAGCACCGACTCGACCGACTCGGCCGGAACGGCGACCACGGCGAGGTCTACCGGATCTGGAATGTCCACAACAGACGGATAAGCACGGACGCCGCGAACGGATCGGTGCTCGGGGTTCACCGGATACACGGTGCCCGCGAAATCGGCGGACAACAGGTTCGTCAGCGCCACGTAGCCGATCTTGGTCGGGTCCGTCGACGCGCCGATCACGGCCACCGATGTCGGATGCAGCAGGTTGTGCACACTGCGAGCCTCGGCGGCCTGTTCCCTTGCCCTGGCGACCGCGAGAGACTCCTCGGTGGGGTCGATATCGAACTCGAGATGCAGCACACCTTCCTCGAAAGCCCTGCTGACCTGGTAACCCGCATCCCGGAAGACCCGCACCATGGCGGCGTTCTCCGCCAGCACCTCGGCGACGAAGCGGCGCAGCCCGCGTTCGGATGCGGCGGCCGCGAGGTGCTCCAGCAGGATCGAGCCGAGGCCTCTGCCCTGATGAGCGTCGTCGACCAGAAATGCGACCTCGGCGGAGTCGCCGCCCTCGAGCCGTTCGTACCTGCCGACCGCCACGATGTCGTCCCCGAGCATCGCGGCGAACGCGACTCGATCGTGATGGTCCACGATGGAGAATCGGTCGAGGTCCCGCTTCGGAATCCTGGGATACGCGCCGAAGTACCGCAGGTATCTGGTGCGTTCGGACAACCTGCCGTGCAGGGCGACCAGTTTGTCCGCGTCGTCGGGGACTATCGGACGCAGGTGGACGGTTCCACCGTCGGACAGCAGGACGTCGGCCTCCCAGCGGCGGGGATAGTCGAACGGATCGTGCCGCATACGGTCCTCTGCCGCGGACGGGTCGCTGGTGGGGGCCGCTTCCTTCTCGTTCGTCTGGTCGCCGGTCACGTCAGTCCCTCGGATCGTCGGGGTCCAGGCCGTGCAGGGGAAAGATCGCCCTCCGGGTGTCCCGGATCGCGATGTCGACCGCGTCGTCCACGCCGTCGCCCCACGGGCGGAAGGCGGTGTCGGCTTCGTCGGTCATGGCGGCAGGAAGGCGAGCACCAGGGGCCGCCCTGCCGATGGCCTCCACCCAGCCCGGTGGGAGTGGCGTCTCCGGAGCGACGTCCCGGTTGAGCACGGTCGCGATGAGATGGGTCCAGGAGCGGGGTACCACGCGGATCAGCTGGTAGCCACCACCGCCGACGGCCAGCCACCGCCCCTGCGCGTACTTGTCGGCGAACTCGCGCATCGTGCGGTAGATGGTGCGATGGCCGTCCACCGAGAGCGAGAGGTCCGCCAGCGGGTCCTCCTCGTGGGAGTCGACGCCACACTGGGTGACGAGAATCTGCGGCTGGAACTCCGCGAGCAGCGAAGGCACGACAGCGTGGAACGCCCGCAACCAGGCGGGATCCCGGGTGTGCGGTGGCAGCGGGATGTTCACCGCGCTGCCCTCGGCACCGCCTGTCCCGACCTCGCCGGAGTACCCGGTACCCGGCCACAGTGTGAGTGGGTGCTGGTGCAGCGAGACGGCCAGCACCCTGGGGTCGTCGTAGAACGCGGCCTGTACTCCGTCGCCGTGATGCACGTCGGTGTCCAGGTACGCCACGCGGTCGAAACCGTTGTCCAGCAACCAGGAGATCGCGACGGCGCAGTCGTTGTACACGCAGAAACCCGCCGCGTGGCCGGGCATCGCGTGATGCAGTCCGCCCGCGATGTTGACCGCCCTGCTCGCACCGCCCTCGGCGATGGTTCGTGCGGCAAGCAGCGTGGACCCGACCACGAGCGCCGAGGACTCGTGCATCTTGTCGAATACCGGGTTGTCCTCGGTGCCGAGTCCGTGCGCGAGTTCCGCGCCGGTCATCGGGGCCCGTTTCACCGCCTCGACGTATTCGGTGGTGTGGATCCGGTACAGCTCCTCCCCGCTGGCCGGTTCCGGCACCAGCAGCGGTACGTCGCGCAGCACGCCGAGCTCGGTGGCCAGCCGGATGGTGAGTTCCAGCCGTACCGGGTTGAACGGATGCTCCCCGCCGAGGTCGTATCCCAGCAGCGCGGAGTCCCAGACGACGGCGGAGGCAGACATGTCCAGAGCCTAGGTCCTGCGCCCCGGTTCGGCAGCCGTGCCCCGCGCCGGTCCGGGCCTCCCTGCCGCATCGCTCAGCCCGGTTGCCCGCCCGTCGCGACGGGGCGGGCGGGGTCTGCCGACCACTGCGACCAGGACCCGGCGTAGAGCGCGGCCGGCTCCTGCCTGCCCGCGACCTCTAGCGCCAGCACCACGGAGCACGCGGTCACCCCGGAGCCGCAGTACGCCCCGACGGCCGTGTCCGCGGTGACGCCGATGTCGGCGAACCGGGCGGCCAGCTCGGCAGGCGTGCGCCAGCGCCCCTCCTGGCCGGTGTGCCCGGCGAACGGAGCGTTGCGTGCGCCAGGAATATGGCCCGCCCGTGGATCGATCGGCTCGGTCTCGCCCCGGTAGCGCTCGGGGGCCCGCGCGTCGAGCAGCAGGCCGTCTCGGGCGAGGTCCGCGGCGTCGTCGGCGTCGAGTACCGGCATCGAGCCGGGCCGGACCTCTATGTCACCCGGTTCCGGCTCGGGCGTCCGCGTGCTCAGCGGCCTGTCCTGCGCCACCCATGCGGCGAACCCCCCGTCCAGCACCGCGACCTCGCGGTGACCGGCCCAGCGCAGCAGCCACCACGCCCGTGCCGCGATCGAACCGTCGCCGTCGTCGTAGACCACAACGGGATGACCTGCACGGACGCCCGCCCGCCGCAGTGCCGCCCGCAGGACGTCCGGGGACGGCAACGGGTGCCTGCCGGCCGTACCGGGCGCGGCCGCGAGGTCCGTTTCCAGATCCAGGAACACCGCACCGGGGAGGTGCCCCGCACGATATGAGTCCAGTCCCGGCGGTCCCGCCATCCGCCAGCGCACGTCCAGCAGAACAGGACGCCGGGACGGGTTTGCCTCGAGTTTGGCGGCTAGGTCTATCGTGGTCGTCAGGGAACGCATTCGATCAATCCTCCACATCGGACCGGCCAGCGTCAGGCCGGGCCCTGCCCGCCGGGTGCGGGCAGCTGTTACCTGATCGCCTGCGGGGGAGTCGGTACCAGCGACTACCATGGGGAACGCGGACGAAGGGGACAGCGTGAACGATCTCATCGACACCACCGAGATGTACCTGCGGACCATCTTCGAGCTCGAAGAAGAAGGTGTTGTGCCGCTGCGTGCTCGCATTGCCGAGCGCCTGCAACAGAGCGGCCCGACGGTGAGCCAGACGGTCGCCAGGATGGAACGCGACGGGCTGGTGGTCGTCGCTGACGATCGCCACCTGCAACTGACCGATCACGGTAGGGAACTGGCCATCGCCGTGATGCGCAAGCATCGGCTCGCCGAGCGCCTGCTGGTCGACGTGATCGGGCTCGAGTGGGAGCACGTGCACCTCGAGGCCTGCCGCTGGGAGCACGTGATGAGCGAGGCCGTGGAGCGCAAGCTGGTCAAACTGCTCGACCACCCGACGACCTCCCCCTACGGCAACCCCATCCCGGGGCTGGACAAGCTGGGCGAGGGTGGCGAGCCTGCCCCACCGGCCGAGTCCGACCTCGTGCGGCTGGACGAGTTCGCCCGCGCCGGCGGCGGCGACGTGGAGATCCGGCGGATTGCCGAGCACGTACAGCTCGACGAGACGCTGATGACCGAGCTGAAATCGGTGGGAGTCGTACCTGGTCAGATGGTCAGGGTCGGCAAGGTCAACGGTGGCGGGGCCACCATCGAGGTCACCGGTGACAACACGACCGTGCAGGTCGCCAGCTCGGTACTGCACGCCGTACTCGCACAGGCCCGGTGAGCCATACCTAGTGCCGATCGACGACATGACAAGCAGCTCAGCCGCCGCTACAGCCTTCACCGATCTGCATGACCGCGCCCCGGAGGGGGTCTGGTCCGCGCCCGGCAGGGTGAACCTGATCGGCGAGCACACCGATTACAACGATGGTTACGTCCTGCCGTTCGCACTACCCCACCGGCTGGCGGCGGCGGGTTCCGCCCGCGACGACGACCTGCTGACCGTCGCCTCGGTCGGCTCGGACGGGAAGCTGCAGCACGCCGAGCCGGTGCGGATCGAGGAACTGACCCCCGGCGCCGGCGTCGCTGATCTCGGTTGGGCCGCCTACCCGGCCGGCGTGGCCTGGGCACTACGCGAACAGGGCTTCGACCGCGGTGCCGACCTGGTGCTCGCCGGCGACGTGCCGACCGGTGCGGGACTGTCGTCCTCGGCCGCACTGGAGTGCGCGGTCGCATTGGCGCTGCTCGGCCTCGCCGGGCAGGACGAGCCGGACGAGGCCGCCAGAGTCGAGATCGCCCGGTGGGCCCAGCGCGCGGAGAACGAGTTCGTCGGGGTCCCCACGGGTGTGCTCGATCAGACGGCGTCGATGTGCTGCGTGGACGGGCACGCGTTGTTTCTCGACGTGCGGTCGGGCCAGGCCGAGCAGGTGCCGTTCGACGCGGCGGCCGCCGGACTGCGAATTCTGGTGATCGACACCAGGGTGAAGCACGCGCACAGCGAGTCCGGCTACGGCGATCGCAGGAAGGGGACTGAGCGGGCAGCGGATCTGCTCGGGATCAAGGCACTGCGCGACATCGAGGCCGGCCAGCTGGACACCAGTCTCGCGAAGCTGCCGGAGGAACTCCGGCCATTGGTCCGGCACGTGGTGACCGAGAACGAACGGGTCCTGCGAACTGTCGACCTGCTCCGGGCGGGGCGCCTCGCCGACCTCGGCCCGCTCCTGGACGCTTCCCACGAAAGCCTGCGCACGGACTACCGAGTCTCGGCCACCGAACTGGACCTCGCGGCGGAGTCCGCACGGGCAGCGGGCGCACTCGGCGCCAGGATGACCGGTGGCGGTTTCGGTGGCTCAGCGATAGCCCTGGTCCGCGAGACCGACCAGGCGGCGGTCGAGTCGGCCGTCGCGACCGCTTTCGAACGGGAGGGCCTGCGGCGGCCCAGGATGTTCGTCGGTATCCCGTCGGCCGGAGCGGGCCTGGACGAAAGCTGGGCCGGGTAGCGCCGGCGGCGCGCCCGAAACCGGCCTCTCGGCCCTGACCTCCCTTCTCCGCTACACGCAGCCCCGGGCGGGGCCGGGCGTCAGCGGAAGTAGACACTGGACGCTGCGGGTGTGTCCGCCGACACACCCCGAATGCCGAAGTCAGATCCCTGCGCAGCACTGTTCATCCGCGAGAAAGGCCCCGTCGAGAGATGTCAACGGTTACCGAGAAGCCGAGCAAGGCCCTGAAGCTGGTCGTCACGGGCGGCGCCGGTTACGTCGGCAGCGTGTGTACCGCCCGCTTGGTGGAAGCGGGCCACGAGGTCGTCGTGGTGGACGACCTCTCGACCGGGCACGCGGACGCCGTTCACCCCGGCGCCCGGTTCGTCGAGGGCGATGCGGCCGAGACCGCCGAGACGTTGCTCGCGGAAGGTTTCGACGGCGTGCTACACTTCGCCGCCAAGTCGCTCGTCGGGGAGTCGATGCAAGATCCCGGGAAGTACTGGCGCGGTAACGTGCTCACCTCCCTCCGGCTGCTCGATGCCATGCGGGCCCATGGGACCCCTCGCCTCGTCTTCTCCTCCACCGCCGCGACCTACGGTGAACCAGAGAGTTCACCGATACCGGAGACCGCACCGACCCAGCCGACCAACACCTATGGTGCGACCAAGCTGGCGATCGACCACGCGATCACCACCTACGCGCGCGCCCACGGTCTGGCCGCGGTCAGCCTGCGCTACTTCAACGTCGCGGGCGCCTATCGCGGTTTCGGTGAGCGCCACGCCACGGAGACGCACCTGATCCCCATCGTGCTGCAGGTGGCAACCGGCCAACGCGACCAGGTCCAGATCTACGGCGAGGACTACCCGACCGACGACGGCACCGCAGTGCGCGACTACATCCACGTCGCCGACCTCGCCGACGCCCACCTGCTGGCACTCGACCATGCCACCGCTGGTGAGCACCGCATCTACAACCTCGGCAACGGCACCGGCTTCTCCGTTCGCCAGGTGATCGAGGCCTGCCGCGGCGTCACCGGCCATCCGATTCCGGCCGCGGTCGCTCCCCGCCGCGCTGGCGACCCCGCCGTACTGGTCGCGGCCAGCGACCGGGCCCGGGCGGAACTGGGCTGGAAGCCGGAGCGCGCGGACCTCGCCGGGATCGTGTCCGACGCGTGGGCCGTCACCCGCGATCGTCAGTCATAGCGGCCAGGCGGCCACGTCCTCAGTCGATGAGCCAGTCCGGCGGGCCACCCTCGGGCACCAGCCGGTTGAGCCGGTCCGGAGGTACCCCCAGCTGGATCGACTCCGCGAGCAAGCCGGCGAGGACGTGGCCGGGGAAGGCGTCGAGGGCGTTGTCCAAAGCCATTCCGGCGAAAGCTCCGTCTCCCCTGAGGTAGGCCGAGAATCCGAGCAGACACGCGGCTTCCGCGCGTTCGGGTGCGGGAAGCCCGCGCACCAGTTCGAGCCAGAGCCGCTCGGCGTCGTGTCCTCGCCGCTCCCCCGCGGACAGTGCGAGACCGAGGCAGTCGTCGCGGATGCGCCGGTCGGACAACGCCCACGCCAGCCGGGCGGCCTCCTCGTCGGTCAGTGCCAGCACCCCCGACCGCGACCGTGCCAACGCGGACACGATTTCGCGCCGGTCCCGATCGAGCTCCAGGTCAGGTTCGCCGGTGCCTGCCGATTCGCTCCACCGGTCGAGTAACTCGCCGCGACGGGCGATGGCGGCCTCGTCCACCGGGTCCAGCAGTCTGCTCATCTCGCCGCGGCTGCCGAAGGTGACCTTGCCGGTGCTGGCCATGACCGTGGCCGCGACCGTCGTCGCCGGATCCGGCAGGCGCCCCGAACAGGTCGAGTCCTGGTAACACCGGTAGCGCACGCCCGCGCTGATCTCAGGTACCCACAACGCGTGTTTGACCGGGATTCCCGCGGTGTCCAGAACCTCCCGCACCAACTTGATCAGACCACTCTGGACCAAGTTGCCCGAGTTCTGTTTGTGCCGCGGGGCGCGGACCACCAGCAGAGTGACACCCAGAGCGTGCTCCGCGAGCAGTGGGGCGACCAGTGATCGGGCCAGTTGCTTGCGATATCGCGGTGGTGGCAGATCGCCGCGCAGTACGACGCCGATACGGGTGCCACTGGGCGGCCCATGGGCGATCACGACCAGGGAGTCGGTGGGGCGAAAGCCGAGCAGGCACGGAACCGCCGCGATCAACTGCGCCGGGTCACGCAGGTTGACCGTCGACTGGCCTGCGGGAGTGGAAGTCGTCATGACTCCACCTTGGAACGCGGGCATCGGCAGCGGTACCACCCGGCGCACATCTGTGGACAACGGTGTCCGAGAAGAACAACTCGAACCTGGGGACCCCGCGGGCGGTTCCCGCGGCCCGCCCGGTCGTTCGGGCAGCGGGCGAACCGCCTGCGGGGGTTGGGCCTCAGTCGCAGTGTTCGAACGGGCTGGTGTAGCTGTTGGAACCCACCGAACCGCCCCATTTGACGCAGGTGGAGCCAGCGGCCTTGATCACCGGGCCCGCGTAGTAGGAGAAGTTGCCGGAGTCGGTCGCCCTTGTTCCGCCCTGCACCTCGAGGAAGGCGGAGACCGGCGATGGGGTTCCGAGCGAGGTCGCCTTCATCGTCACCACACAGTTGCTGGCGGTCGCCGACTTGTAGAGCAGGTAGACCGTCCCCGCCCCGCTGAGACCGGCTGAGTCGATAACCGAGAAGCCCGACCCACAGGCCGCTTCGGGAGAGTAGGGGTTGCCACCACAGTTGTTCTTGCTGGTGAAGTTGGTGTGACCGTAGTAGGGAACCGCGACGCCGTTGAGCCTCGCCTTGACCACCGAACCGTTGTACCGCTGTTCGTAGTGCAGGTGAGGTCCGGTGACTCCGCCCGTCGAGCCCGCCGCGCCGATCTTGGTTCCCAATCGGACGGTCTGCCCGACCGACACCGCCTGGGACGACAGGTGGGCGTACCGCGTCCGCCAGCCACTGCCGTGGTCGATCTCGATCCACCGGCCGTAACTGGTGCTGCCGGTATTTCCCACCCGGGTGATCGTGCCGCCGGACGAGGCGAGTACTGGCATACCGGTGATGCCGCTCTTCTGGAAGTCCACCGAGTTCGCCGGGCTGTGCCCGCTGAACGTCGCCGCCGTAACGGTGACACCACAGGCGAACGGGACCTGGAAGTTGGGTGCGGCCGACGCGGGCGTCTGGCCGGTGGCCACCACACCCAGTGCGCCGAGCAGTGCGGCCGCTGCCCCGGCCGCGAGTCTTCGCAGTCTCAACATCACTACCTCCATCAGCAGGGAGTGACCATACGAACACACGATCAGGTGAGGTGGAAGACTGCCGAGCTAATTAAATAGTTAACATTTAACCTTCATTTGACAATCAATGTCACTCTATAACCACTATTGCTTGTTGACCGGCTAGTCAACAATCTCTAAAGTTCCCGGCCATGGGCCGAACCTCGGACGCACGGGAACGCATCGTCCGTACCGCCGCCCGGCTCTTCCTGACTCGCAGCTACACCTCGGTGGGCGTCGGGGAGATCTGTGCCGCGGCGGATGTCCGAAAGGGCAGCTTCTACCACTACTTCCCGGCCAAGACCGATGTGGCGATCGCGGTGATCGACCTGCACGCCGCCGGTCTCGAACAGCGCCTGCGCGAAGCAGGCGCCGCCGAGCCCGCCCAGGCGCTGCGTGGTGTCGCGCTCGCGGTCGGCCGTATCCAGCTGGGTTTCGAGGAGCGGTTCGGACAGGTCGTCGGCTGCCCGTTCGGCAACCTCGCCGCGGAGCTGTCCACCGCCGACACCGTGGTCCGCGAGCACCTGGCGGCCGTTTTCGCCACCTGGCGGCAGCGGATCGCGACGGTATGCCATCGCGCCGCGGCGCACGGCCTGCTGCGGAAGGGAACGGACCCGGATCGGCTGGCCGCCGCCGTGCTGGCCCACGCGCAGGGGCTGATCCTGCTGGCCAAGGTCGACAACTCGCCCGCGGTGGACATCGCCGAGGCGATCGATGACCTGATCACCGCCCATCTCGCCGAAGGAGCGCCCGTATGACCGCACCTGCCGAGATCGACTTCCACCTCGATCCGATGTGCCCGTTCGCCTACCAGACCTCCGTCTGGATACGCGAGGTACGCGCGCAGACCGGTCTCGAGATCAACTGGCGCTTCTTCAGCCTCGAGGAAGTCAATCGGGTGGAGGGCAAGAAGCACCCCTGGGAGCGGGACTGGTCCTACGGCTGGTCCCTGATGCGTATCGGTGCGCTGCTGCGACGCCGCGACATGACGCTGCTGGACGACTGGTACGAGGCGACCGGACGAGCACTGCACGTCGAAGGACGCAAACCGCACGATCCCGAGGTCGCCAGGGAGTTGCTCGCCGCCATCGGCGCCGACCCGGGGACGCTGGACGAGGCGATCACCGACCAGGAGACCCACGACGAGGTCAGAGCCGACCACGAGCGGGTGATCCGCGCTGGCGGGTTCGGCGTGCCCACGCTGTTCTTCCCCAACGGTCAGTGCCTGTTCGGGCCGGTGCTGATCGACCCGCCCACCGGTGCGGCCGCCCTGCGGTTGTGGGACCTGGTCACGGGAATGCTCGAGTTCCCCGGTCTGTACGAGCTTCAGCGGCCCAAGAGCGAGCAGGACCAAGCCGCCATCGCCAGAACACTCCAGCCGTACCTGAGTGGACGGGACTGGGTGAGCATCAACCGTGGGCAGGTCATTCCCTTCGCCCAGCCTGTCGGCGAGTGAGACAAGAGAAATAGGAGACGTCGATGAAGACCGAGATCCCGAGCATTCCGATGCGGCCACTGGTGGACGCACTCGACCAGCAGTGGCTCAGCCTCGCCGAACTGATGGCCGGCCTGCCGGACGATGCTTGGAACACCGCGACCGAGCTACCCGGATGGACGGTGCACGACGTGCTCGCCCACATCGTCGGCACGGAGTCCGCCCTGCTGGGTGAGCAACCGGTCGAGTCGGCGAGCGACTTCTCCGCACTCGCCCACGTGCGCAATCCCATCGCGATCTTCAACGAACAGTGGGTGGACATGCTGCGCGGGCACTCGCCGGAGCAGCTGCTGGACCGGTTCAACGAGGTCACCGGGCGCAGGCGGCAGGCGCTCGCCGCGATGAGCCAGGAAGACTTCGACGCTCCCAGCTGGACGCCGCTCGGCCAGGGCACGTACGCCCGATTCATGCAGATCCGGGTTTTCGACTGCTGGATGCACGAGCAGGACATCCGGACCGCGGTGGACAAGCAGGGACACGACGGTGGGTCTCGCGCGGAACTCGTCGTCGACGAGATCGAGCGGGGTCTCGGCTACATCGTCGGCAAACTCGGCCACGCGCCACAGGGCAGCTCCGTCACCATCGCGCTGACCGGCCCGGTCCGGCGAATGATGCACGTCCGTGTGGACGGCCGGGCGACGGTCGTAGACAGCCTCACCGAGCCTGCGACCACGACGATCACCCTGCCGTCCACCCTGTTCACCCGGCTCGCCGGCGGGCGGACCAACGCGGACGACAATCGCGCGGAGATCAGTGTCTCCGGGGACACCGGGCTCGGCGAGCAGATCGTGCGCAACCTCGCCTACACGATCTGACACCGCCGACGCTGGTCTTCCAGGCATCGCACTTTCCCGGGAAAGTGCGATGCCTGGAAGACCCAGCCCCAGGTCACGCTCGTGCGCCTCCGCGCTTTCCCGGGAAAGTGCGATGCTAGAACGCGGCGCGCAGTGCCTTCTGCCCACCGACCACCGGCAGAGTGACCGAGGTGCGGGTCAGGTCGAGACCAAGGCCCGCACCCGGTTCCGGGCGCAGCGTGAAGTCGTGATCGCTGGAGGCGAGCACGAACTCGAGCTTGTGGCCCGCCTCGAGCACGTAGTCCTTCGGCTGCAGGTCGAAGGACACCCGGTAGGTCTTGCCTGGGGTGATCGGCCGGGTCTTGGCCGGGTCGATGCGGTTCTGCGGATCCGTCCAGCCACGGGTGATCACAGTGGACGTGCCGTCGGGGGCCCGGTCCACCAGCACCCCGGTGATGTTCGCCGCAGGCTCGTCGAACGAGAGACCGAGTGTCAGACCGGGAGTGCCGCTGAGTCGCACTGGACGCGTGGCCGCCCCGGTGGAGTAGCTCAACCGGTTGCCCGATCGGGTTGCGTCCACCAGTTGTTCGATGGTCTTGCCCGCGTCGTCGGTGAACCGCTCGGTGCCGGCCCGGCCGGGGGTGCGGTGGCGCGGGTCGAGTCCGCCCTTGCCCGCACCTCCAGGCCGCGGGTACACCGTCGCGTCGGCCGTACCCGGCGCGGGCCAGTCGGCCTCGTCGGTCCACGAGCCGTCCTCGCGCTGAACGGTCGACTTCGGCTCCTGCTCGATACCGTTGTCCAGACCGTAGAGATAGTGCGAGAACCACTTGTTCAAGGTCGACAACCACACATCTCGGCGCAGCGAGTACGGGTCGGCGTGGCCGGACTGGTGCAGCCAGATCTTGTGCTCCACCCCGTGCGCACGCAGCGCCTCGTACCACCGCGCCACCTGACTCATCGTGACGTTCCAGTCGTTCAGGCCGTGCACGGCCAGCACCGAGGCCCGGACCTTGTCCACGTCGTCGAGATAGTTGCGTTCCGCCCAGAAATCGCTGTAGTCCCCGGTGACCCGATCCTGTTCGGCGGTCAGCGCATCGATCACCGGGCGGCAGATCTCCCTGTCGTCCCTGGTGTAGACGTATTCGGCCAGCACGTCAGCGTCCTCGCCCTGGTACCCGCCGGGTGCGACAACGGCGCCGTCCTCCCGGTAGTAGTCGTACCAGCTGGAGATGGCCGCGATCGGCACGATCGTCTCCAAGCCCTCGACACCCGTGCTGGCAACGGCGTTGGGCAGGGTGCCGTTGTAGGAGACGCCCATCATGGCGGTCTTCCCGGTGGTCCAGTCCGCCGTCACTGGCGCGCCCGCGGCGTCCCGTGCGGCCGCGCGGCCGCCCAGCCAGTCCACAACGGACTTCGCGCCGATCGTCTCGTTCTCACCTCCGGTGGTCGGGCAACCGCTGGATTGCCCGCTGCCGAGTGACTCGCCGTAGACCACCGCGAAACCACGCGAGGTGAAGTACTCCTCGTACCGCCAGGTGATCTGGGCCGCGCCGTTCGGCCCGGCGAGGCCGACGCCGTCTGCCTCGCCGCGCGGCCCACCCTTGCCGGAACCGGGCCTGCCGGGTACGTACAGCTCGACGTCCACGTCGTGGTTGGTGATGTCGTTGCCGCCCGCGTAGTACGGGCTGGCCTGGTACACCACGGGCACCGTCAGGCCGTGCTCGGTCGCGCTCGGCCGGACGACCTCCACGTGCACCTCGTCGTCGGCGCCGTCAGCGTCGCTGTCCACCGGGGCCGTGACCCACAGGCTCTCCCGGACCACGTCCTCCGGATCGAACACGGGCTGCGCCTCACCACCGGAGAACACCGGCCCGGAGGGGGGATCGGCGTACGCAGTGACAGCGGTCAGCGGCAGGGTGATGACGGCCGTCAGCAGGACGGCGACACGTGCGGCTCTCACAGAACCCCCAGTGGGACGGCGGCGGGCAGGGAAACCAGCCCGACCCTTCCGGGCGAACCGGTCGGTGTCAACGAGATTGGGCCACTTGCCAGACGAAAGGACCGTCCCCGACGGAAATCAGCCCTGGGCGATGTAGGCCTCCAGCTGTTCCTGGCTCTGCTCCAGCTCGTTCATCCGGACCTTCACCACGTCACCGATGCTGACGATGCCGGTGAGCCTGCCTTCGGTCAGTACCGGAACGTGCCTGATCCGCCGCTCGGTCATGACCACGCTGAGCGAGTCCACCGCGTCCTCCGGCGAGCAGGTCGCCACCACGGTGGTCATGATCTCGGCGACCGGCCGCTCGAGTAACGTCGCGCCGTTCTCGTGCAACCGCCGCACCACGTCCCGCTCGGACACGATGCCGACAACGGACTCGTCCTGGTCGACGACCACCATGGCGCCGACGTTGTGCTCCGCGAGCCGGGCGAGCAATTCGGCCACTGTGGCCAGCGGCTCCACCGTGGCAACTTCCGCGCCCTTGGTTCGCAACACATCGGCAATGCGCATGAGAGTCCTCCCGACTGGTGAGCTGGATCACGCCAGGTTACTGGCAGGTTCGGCAGCGGGAAAGCCCGTAGGCCCCACTCGACCGGGTCAGCGCACCGCGTCCGCGGCTGCGGCGAAGGTGTCACAGCCCGCGGTGCCGTCAGCGTTGAAGCCGGTGCGAGCCCAGGCGAGCTGGCTGGTCAGGGTGCCGTGCGTGTCACTGTCGGTCGAGTTGGCGAAGTCCTCGACCGCCACCTGCGCCTGCCCTTCGGTGATGGACCCACGCCCCGCAGCGGCGGCGAGGAACAATCCGGCGAAGCAGTTCGCCTGCAGCTCTGCCCGCCGAGTCAGCTCGAGCTCCTCGGCGCCGCCCTCCTCGGCCCCGGCGAGCTCCGCACCGAGTGAGTACATGATCCCGCTCAGCAGTTGCACGTGGTGGCCGTACTCGTGCGCGAGCACGGCGAGGTGCGCCGAACGATTGAGTCCTACGGTGGCCAGCAGACGCTCCTGCGGCATGTAGATGACCTCGTCCCACCCGCAGTAGAACGCCGTCGCCTCGGCCTCCTCCGGGGGTGCGCCGCATTCGCTGGGCGCATGCGCGTTGACTTCGAGCCCCGCCTCGTCGAACGGCTCCCCCGCGGCGGCCAGTACCGGCTCCCAGGCATCGTCGAGGCAACGCAGGCCGGCTTCGTAGAACACTTTCAGCTCGGCGCTTTCCGCACCGATTCCCGGCAACTCGCAGGCGACCTCGGGCAGCGCGACCCCCTCGGCCAGCAGCGGATTGCTGTCCAGTCCGGCGATCGGCACCGGCGCAGGGTCACTGCTGGACGGTCCGGGCTCGGAATGCACCGGATCAGCGCCGGTGGCGACGGGAACCGCCACTCCGGCGACGGGGGCGGGGGCCCTGCCCACCATGGCCACCACGAACACCAGTCCCAGCACGAGGCCGAGAACGCCGACGATGGCGAACGGCGAGTTGCGTGGGGGCAGCGAGGCGGCAGCGGACTCGGAACCGCCGACGCTACGTGCCTCCTCGGCAGTGTCCACAGAGCACCTGGTGATCAGATCGTCCGGCATCGGGCGCGCGGGCTGGTCACGATCCCCCGAGAACGTGAGAAGAGCGATTCCCCCAGATCCAACGCCCGTTCAGCATATCGATACGAGTGATCGCAGGGATCACAGGACGGGAACGGTGTTCATCTGGCAAGCACGCACCCCACCCCGGCAGACTGGTCCGATGACCGACACGACACCGGCGGACGACCCGCGCGACCCGCATCTCTGGCTCGAGGACGTCACCGGCGACGCCGCATTGGGCTGGGTGCGCGAGCAGAACGCGGCGACCGTCGCCGAGCTCACCGACGGCGAGCGGTTCAGCCGCCTGCGCGACGGCATCCGCGAGGTGCTCGACGCCGACGACCGGATCCCCTACGTCCGCAGGCGCGGCGAGTACCTCTACAACTTCTGGCAGGACGCGGCTCACCCGCGTGGTCTTTGGCGGCGCACGACCCTGCGGGAGTACCGCAGGGCCCAGCCGGACTGGGAGATCCTGCTCGATGTCGACGCACTCGCCGAGGCCGAGGGCGAGAACTGGGTGTGGCAGGGAGCGTCAGTGCTGCGACCAGGGTTCCATCGTGGGCTGGTCGAACTCTCCCGTGGCGGCGCGGACGCCACGGAGGTGCGCGAGTTCGACCTCGGCACGCGTGAGTTCGTCGAGGACGGATTCCGGCTGCCGGAGGCGAAGAGCTCCGTGGACTGGATCGACGAGAACCGGATCTACGTGGGTACCGATGTCGGGGACGGTTCGCTCACCACGTCCGGCTACCCGCGCCTGGTACAGGAGTGGCACAGGGGCACACCACTGGCCGAGGCCAGCACGGTGTTCGAGGGAAAACCGGACGACGTCGCGGTACACGGACTCCACGATCCGACCGAGGGCTACGAACGGGACCTGATCGTCCGGGCCATCGACTTCTACCGCTCGGAGATGCATCTGCGCACGCCCGACGGCCTCGTCCGGTTGGATCTGCCCGAGGACGCGAGGCCTTCGCTGCACCGCGAGTGGCTGCTGGTGCGTACCCGGTCCCCGTGGCACACGGGATCCGCCGAGTACCCGGCCGGCGCGTTGCTCGCCATCCGGTTGCGGGAGTTTCTCGACGGCGGCAGAGACATGGAGGTGCTGTTCGAACCGGATGCCCGCACATCGCTGGACTACTACGGCTGGACCCGTCACCACCTGCTCCTGAACACCCTGTCCGACGTGAAGAACGAGCTTCGCGTACTCACGCCGGGCCCGGATGGCTGGCGCTGCGAGCCGCTTGCGGGCGTGGGCACGGATGCCGCGAGTATCGACATCACCGACACCGATCCTGACCACAGCGACGAGTTCTTGTTGAACGTCAGCGGATTCACCGAGCCGTCGACACTGCTGTACGGCCATGTCGGGCAACCGGTGGAGACACTCAAGCGGGCGCCCGCGTTCTTCGACGCCGACGGCCGCACCGTCGAGCAGCACTTCGCCACTTCCAAGGACGGCACGCGGATTCCGTACTTCGTCGTCGGCGACCCCGGCGGCCGCCCGGGGCCGACACTGCTGACCGGCTACGGCGGGTTCGAGGTGAGCCTGACCCCGTCGTACAGCGGGGTGATCGGCCGGGGCTGGCTGGCTGGCGGCGGGACCTATGTCGTGGCCAATCTGCGCGGAGGTGGCGAGTACGGCCCCGAGTGGCACACCCAGGCGATCAAGCACGACCGCCGGCGGGTCTACGAGGACTTCGCCGCCGTCGCCGAGGACCTCGTCGCACGTGGAATCACCACCAAGGACCAGCTGGGAATCCAGGGCGGGAGCAACGGTGGCCTGCTGATGGGCGTCATGCTCACCGGCTACCCGGAGCTGTTCGGCGCGATCGTCTGCCAGGTTCCGCTGCTGGACATGCGCCGCTACCACCGGCTACTCGCTGGGGCGTCGTGGATGGCCGAGTACGGCGATCCGGACGAGCCCGCCGACTGGGACCATCTGCGCGCGTACTCGCCGTACCAGAACCTGCGGGCGGGGCAGGACTACCCACCGGTGCTGTTCGTGACCTCGACCAGGGATGACCGGGTGCACCCCGCCCACGCGCGCAAGATGGTCGCCAAGATGCGAGAGCTGGGCTACGGCCACGACCTTGTGCGCTACCACGAGAACATCGAGGGCGGTCACGGCGCGGCGGCCGACAACGCCCAGCTCGCGTTCAAATGGGCCCTGGTGTTCGAGTTCCTGCTACGCCAACTCACCTGAGGCGCGGGTGGGGAGCCTGGGCTGCCGGCTCCCCACCCGCGTCCGGTATCAGCTGCAGCCGGACGTGGAGCCGCAACCCTCACAGGCGTAGCAGGATCCGGCGGGGCGCATCTTGGTCCCGCACGTCATGCACAGCGGCGCGTCGGCCGCCTTGCCCAGTTGCAGTTCCACCAGCTCGGCGGTGGTCTGCGCCTGCCTGCCGTGCTCGTAGTCCTGGTCCTCGTTCCGCTCGAGCCTGCGCCGGGCGGCGCTGGAGTCCACGCTGCTGCGCAGTTCCTCCAGGTCCACGTTGTCCTGCCCGCCCGAGGAGGAACCGTAGTCGGCTTCCACCTGCGATGAGCGCTCGTCCGCAGTGAAAATCCCGAGCTGCGAACGCTTCTCGTACGGCAGATAGTCCAGCGCCAGCCTGCGGAACAGGTAGTCCAGCACGCTGGTCGCGATCCGCACATCCGGGTCGTCGGTCATCCCCGCGGGTTCGAAACGGAGGTTCGAGAACTTCGAGACGTAGAACTCCAGCGGAATGCCGTACTGCAGGCCGACCGAGATGGACATGGAGAACGCGTCCATGACCCCGGCCAGCGTCGAGCCCTGCTTGCCGAGTTTGACGAAGATCTCGCCCAGTCCGTCATCCGGATAGGACCCTGCCGTCAGGTAGCCCTCGGCACCGCCGACGGTGAAGGACACCGTCTGGCTCGGGCGCTTCTTCGGCAGACGCTTGCGAACCGGGCGGTACTCGACCACGGTCTCCGGCTCCGCCGCCTGACTGTCCTTCTTACCCGTGGACAGTGGCTGACCGACCTTGCAGTTGTCCCGGTAGATCGCCAGTGCCTTGAGCCCCAGCTTCCAGCCCTGGAAGTAGATCTCCTCGACATCGGAGACGGTGGCCGACTCCGGCATGTTGACGGTCTTGGAGATCGCGCCGGACAGGAACGGCTGCACCGCGGCCATCATCCGCACGTGCCCCATCGGGGCGATGGAACGTTCCCCGACGGCACAGTCGAACACCTCGTAGTGCTCGGGGCGCAGGCCTGGCGCATCCACGACGTGACCGTGCTGAGCGACGAACTCGACGATCGCCTCGACCTGCTCCTGCTGATAGCCCAGCGAGTGCAGCGCTCCCGGCACGGTCTGGTTGACGATCTGCATCGAACCGCCACCGACCAGCTTCTTGAACTTCACCAGCGAGAAGTCCGGCTCGATCCCGGTTGTGTCGCAGTCCATCATGAAGCCGATGGTCCCGGTCGGGGCGAGGACACTCGCCTGCGCGTTGCGCCACCCCTGAGCCGTGCCGATCTCGATGCAGCGCTGCCACTCGTCCGTGGCCAGCTTGCGCACGTTGACATCGTTGGTGTGCATCGTACGGATCTGGTCGTTGGCCGCCGCGTGCTTGCGCATCACCCGCTGGTGAGCCTCCGCGTTGCGCGCGTAGCCCTCATACGGCCCGACGACGCCGGCCAGCTCGGCCGAACGCCGGTAGGACACACCGGTCATCAGCGAGGTGATACCGGCCGCGAGCGCCCGGCCGCCGTCGGAGTCGTAGGCGTGCCCGGTCGCCATCAGCAGCGCGCCGAGGTTGGCATAGCCGATTCCGAGCTGCCGGAACTTGCGGGTGGTGTCCCCGATCGCCTCGGTCGGGAAGTCCGCGAAGCAGATCGAGATGTCCATCGCGGTGATGACCAGCTCCACGGTCCTGGCGAACAGCTCCGCGTTGAACGTGCCGTCGTCGGCGAGGAACTTCATCAGGTTCAGCGATGCGAGATTGCAGCTGGAGTTGTCCAGGTGCATGTACTCCGAACACGGGTTGGACGCCGTGATCCGACCGCTTTCCGGGCACGTGTGCCAGTCGTTGATCGTGTCGTCGTACTGCATGCCGGGGTCGGCACACTCCCAGGCCGCGGTCGCCATCGAGCGGAACAGCGATTTGGCGTCGACCTCGTCGAGCACCTCGCCGGTCATCCTGCCGCGCAGCCCGAAGCTGCCGTCGGACTCGACCGCCCGCATGAACTCGTCGGAGACGCGCACCGAGTTGTTCGCGTTCTGGTACTGCACGGACGAGATGTCCGCGCCGCTGAGGTCCATGTCGAACCCGGCGTCCCGCAGGACCCGGATCTTCTTTTCCTCACTGGCCTTGGTCTGGATGAACTCCTCGATGTCTGGATGATCGACATCGAGCACGACCATTTTCGCGGCCCGCCGGGTGGCTCCCCCGGACTTGATGGTGCCCGCGGAGGCATCCGCCCCGCGCATGAACGACACCGGGCCGGACGCCGTTCCGCCGGAGGAAAGCAGCTCCTTCGACGAACGGATCCTGGACAGGTTCAGGCCCGCACCCGAACCACCCTTGAAGATCAGGCCTTCCTCGCGATACCAGTTGAGGATCGACTCCATGGTGTCGTCGACGGCCAGGATGAAGCACGCCGACACCTGCTGGCGGGAGGTCGTTCCCACGTTGAACCAGACCGGGGAGTTGAAGCTGAACACCTGGTGCAGCAGCATCCAGGTCAGTTCGTGCTCGAAGATCTCCGCGTCGTCCGCGCCGGCGAAGTAGCCGTGCTCGACCCCTGCCTTGACGTAGGTCTTGACGACCCGGTCGATGAGCTGCTTGAGGCTGTGCTCACGCTGTGCACTGCCCACGGCGCCACGGAAGTACTTGCTGGTGACGATGTTGGTGGCGTTGACCGACCAGAACTCCGGGAACTCGACACCACGCTGCTCGAAGTTCACCGTCCCGTCGCGCCAGTTGGTCATCACGACGTCCCGCTGTTCCCAGGCGACCTCGTCGTACGGGTGCACTCCCGCGGTGGTGTAGACCCGCTGCACGTTCAGCCCGCGAGGCGCACGCGCGCCCTGCTTCCCGGACTTGCCGCCGGCTTTTGCTCCCATGGTCTCTGTCATGGGTCTCCCCTCACTCCCGCGCGGGGTGGCGGCATCAGTCGCCACCCGCGCTCCGTTCGCTCTCGTCCGAGTCGGCCGGACCAACCGTGCTCGCCATCGCTTCACGTAGGCCGGCGATCTCCTTTTCGAAGTCCTCGATCGAGGAGAAGGAGCGGTAGACGCTCGCGAAGCGCAGGTACGCGACCCCGTCGAGCTCGCGGAGCGGGCCGAGAATGGCCAGCCCCACTTCGTGGCTCGGAATTTCCGCGACCCCGGCGGACCGGATCGACTCCTCCACCCGCTGGGCGAGTTGCTGGAGGGCATCGTCGTCGACCGGCCGGCCCTGACAGGCGCGGCGCACTCCCCGAACCACTTTGTCCCTGCTGAACTGTTCGGTGACCCCGGACCGCTTCACCACGGCGAGCACCATCTGCTCCGACGTGGTGAACCGACGACCGCACTCCGAGCACGAACGGCGCCGGCGGATCGCCTGGCCCTCGTCCACCTCACGGGAGTCGACGACCCGGGAATCCACGTGACGACAGAACGGGCACCGCATCCGTCGGTCACCTTCCTCTCCAGCCGACCGTGCCGGCTCTCCCCCGGCTACCCCGCTGCGACCCCTTCGGCACGGAGCCGGGCTGGTGATCGACATGTGGACAGCCGGTGGGTAAATCCGGCAAAGCTGTGGACAACTACTGCAGATTCTACCCCAACCTGTGGACCAACTACAGGCATGTAACTACTACATATAGGGGTTGACTGTAGATCGCGTCCTCAAGGCGCGCAAGCGACTCAACTGGGTGAACACGGAGGTGTTCGGGCCGTGAGCGCAGAGCTTCGAAACGCTACGGCGACGACGGGGCGAGGCCCGGCTGATACGGCACCGCGAGGGGCAGTCCAGCGGGAACGGCGGCACTGTCGAGGTCGTTGAGCTGGCGGATCCGGCGAACCACCTCAGTGGTGTCGCTGGCCGGCGCGTACCGCCCGGCGAGTTCCGACAGCGTCTCCCCCGCACTGACGGACACCAGGGTGGTTTGTTCCGGAACCGGGGCACCGGCCCGTGCGACGTTTCCGGCGAGCAGGCCGAGCATGACGACCAGCAGAGCCGAGCCCGCGGCGAGCGCGAAGAGCCAAGGCCAGCGCACCGCGACCTGCCGGCCCGGCGCACACGTGGCCGGCCTGGCGCGGCTGTACCCGGCCACGACCCGCGCCCTGGTTGGCGGGCGACGCACCTCATCCCTGCGTGCGGGCGTGGTTGTCCTCGGACCCACCACCGGTGCGGGCTCGAAGACGGGACGGCGAACTCGGCCACTTACGGGCACCCGACTCGGGCGCGCACGGTGCACGAGAACCGACATGACGGAACCTCCTCCAGGTTCAACTCCGCGCTCGACACGACCACTCGGATGCCGCCTGCCCCGCCCGCCAGCCGGCAGACCTGACTCGAACACCCGTTCTATCGAACGCCCGTGCGAATGTGTACCACCCCGGTCCGACAAAATCGAGTACTCGCGGCGTGTCGTTCGAACAGATGTTTGAAATCCCCCTGGTGGAGGGCTAACGTCGTTATCGGCACAGATCAACAAGTACTGCTGGCACACACCGCTGGCACACACCGCTGGCACACACCGCGGTGGGAACCGCGACAACGAACTTCGATGGCCTGGAGGAAGCACGGTGGCACGCGAGACGACACGGCAGAGCAAGAAGGAGCCGGCCGGAAAGGCAGGCGGTGCCACGCGGTCTCCGAAGGCCGAGGCCGGCCGGGAGGACCCGGGCGGCGCTGAGGCCGTAGCCGTCGTGCGTTCACTGCCCGAGGTGGAGGACGCCGACGATCGGCTCACCGCACGGCAGGAGCAGGTGCTGGAGGTCATCAGGGCGTGGGTGGAGCGGTTCGGCTACCCGCCGAGCGTGCGGGAGATCGGCGAGGCCGTCGGACTGAACTCCACGTCGTCTGTGTCGCACCAGTTGCGCGCCCTGCAGCGCAAGGGCTACCTGCGGCGGGACGCGAACCGGCCGCGCGCCGTCGGCGTGCTGACCGCCGCGGTGGATCCCGCTGCCGTGTCGGCGGCCGCGGAGGAGCTCGAGCAGCTGCCCAAACCCGCGTACGTGCCCCTGGTCGGCCGGATCGCCGCGGGCGGGCCGGTTCTGGCCGAACAGGCGATCGAGGACGTCTTTCCCCTGCCGAGGGACATCGTCGGCGAGGGTGATGTGTTCCTGCTGCGGGTCGCCGGTGACTCGATGATCGATGCCGCGATCACCGACGGCGACTGGGTCGTGGTCCGGCAGCAGCCGACGGCCGACAACGGCGAGATCGTGGCGGCCATGATCGACGGCGAGGCGACGGTGAAGACGTTCAAGCGCAAGGATGGGCACGTCTGGCTGATGCCACAGAACGAGGCGTACGAGCCCATCGCCGGTGACGAGGCGAGCATCCTCGGCAAGGTCGTGGCGGTGCTGCGCAGGCTCTGATCACGGCGTTGAACGGCTCAGCGCTCAACCAGTCAGCGCCGCTTCCTGCGCCTGGCGAGGCTGCCGGTGCCGAGTACCGCCACCGCCGCAACGGCGACGGCTATAGCGATTCCGGGCAGCACCGGCAGTCCGGAGGACTCCTGTCCCTCAGCGGACGCATCCGGGTCCGACCGGTCGGGGTCGCCCGCGGCCGTATCGCCTTCCGGCGCGGAGCCGTTCTCCCCCTGCGGTACGAGTCCGGTAGCGCCCGGTACCGCGCGCACCGGCTGCGCGGTGCCCTCGCCGGCCGAAAGCAGGGTGCCGCCGGGCTCGAACGCGATCGCCTCGCCCTGGTTCTCCCCCGGCAACGGCACCCGGACCGGCGCACCCTGAAGTGCCGCCGCGATGTCGCCGCCGGGGACCCGGTAGAGGTACGCGTCGGTGTAGGTACGCAGGGCCACCACGGTGCCGTCCGCGCTGACCGCACCTCCTGTGACCAGTACCGAGCCGGTACCTCCCACGGGGCCGCCCTTGGTGTCGGTCGACTCGAAGCGCAGCGAGCCGACGTTCTCCAACGGGGTGGGTCCCGGGCTGGTCAGCGGCCCGGCGGGGCGGTAGACCTCGGAGGTGCCCAGGACGTTCTTGGTGATCACGTACGGAACCCCGGCCGGGTCCAGCAGCAACGCCTCGGCGTCGTGTGGCCCGTCGGGGTAGGTCAGCCGGTAGAGGGTGGCGCCACCGTCCGGACGGACCTCGTGCAGCGCCACTGTGTCCCGCCGCTTGCGGTTGTCACCGGTGTCGGCCAGCCAGAGCGTGCCGTCGCCGGCGCGCGCCATGTCCTCGACGTCGTACGGATCGATGGGATCGGTGATGGTCCGCTCGACCGAGCAGTCCCGGTTCAGCACGAAGACCTGGATCCGCGTTCCGCCGTCGCTCACCGCGTACCAGTGCTCGTCGTCCGCGGCCAGGCCGGAGAGTTCGGCGAGCCGCTCATCCGAGATGGAACAAAGCGTCTCCGGCGCGGGGACGTCCACCGCTCCTGCTGACGGGGCCAGGACCACCGGACACAGCACCGTCACCAGTGCCGCGGCCGCCGCGCGTACGCCGAGAACTGCCGACCGGAGCCTGATCACGGCTCCACGCTACTGATCACGGCGGGGCCGGTGAGTCACCGGCCCCGGCGACCTCGCGATCCAGTCTTCTCGCCACGTCCGTTCAGGGCTCTAGTTGATCAGCCTCGCTCCGCTCGGCGTGCAGCGGGCTGAACGGTGTCTTACGTAATCGCCTCACCAGCGCGCATCCGACCGTTCAGGCCGAACCGTTCGTCGCGTACTGCTCCAGCGCGGCGGCGAGGTCCGGATGCACGCGAGCGCGCAACCTGGTTCCCTCCGCCACATGCTCCTCGGAGACCACCTCGCCGTCGGCGTGCGTCCTGGCCACCAGTTCGCCCCTGGTGTACGGCACCATCGCGTCCACCACGACCTGCGGCCTCGGCAGACGCTCGGCGATCGCCGCGATCAGTTCTTCCACACCCGTACCGGTACCGGCCGAGACCACCACGGCGCCCGGCAACAGATTACGAAGGCGGGCGAGTGAGAGCTCGTCGGCGATATCCGCCTTGTTGATCACCAGGAGTTCCTGGGGCAGCGGCTCGGACCGGCGCTCGGTGATCTCGGCGAGCACCTCGCGCACGGCGTTGACCTGTTCCTCGGGCGCGGGGTCGGATCCGTCGACCACGTGCACCAGCAGATCGGCGTCGGCGGCCTCGTCCAGCGTCGAGCGGAACGCGTCCACCAGCTGGTGCGGCAGGTGCCGGACGAACCCGACCGTGTCGGTGAGTGTGTACGTATGCCCGTCCGGGGTCTCGGCGCGGCGCGTAGTCGGGTCCAGCGTGGCGAAGAGTGAGTCCTCGACGAGGACGCCCGCGCCGGTGATGGCGTTCAGCAGACTCGACTTGCCGGCGTTGGTGTAGCCCACGATGGCCACACTCGGTACCTCGTTGGCCACCCTGCGCCCACGTTTGGTCTCCCGGATCGTGTCCATGGACGCGATTTCCCTGCGCAGCTTCGACAGGCGCTTGCTGATACGACGCCGATCGGTCTCCAGCTTCGTCTCACCAGGGCCACGCAGACCCACACCGCCGTTGCCGCCACCAGCGCGGCCACCGGCCTGCCGGGACAGCGACTCACCCCAGCCCCGCAGGCGGGGAATCAGGTACTGCAGCTGGGCGAGTTCGACCTGCGCCTTGCCCTCGCGGGACCGGGCGTGCTGGGCGAAGATGTCGAGGATCAACGCGGTCCGATCGACCACCTTGACCTTGAGTTTGGCCTCCAGCTGACGCAGCTGACCAGGCGAGAGTTCACCGTCGCAGATCACGGTGTCCGCTCCGGTCGCGCGAACGACATCCGCCAGCTCCAGCACCTTGCCGGAGCCAATGTAGGTGGCGGGGTCGGGGCGCTGCCTGCGCTGGACCAGCCCTTCCAGGACCTCGGATCCAGCGGTCTCGGCCAGTCTGGCCAGCTCGGCCAGGGAGGCCTCGGACTGGGCCGCGGTTCCCTCGGTCCACACCCCGACGAGCACAACGCGCTCCAGCCGGAGTTTCCGGTACTCGACCTCGGTGACGTCGTCCAGTTCGGTGGACAGCCCCGCGACCCTGCGCAGTGACGCACGGTCCTCGAGCTCCAGCTCACCGGTCGACAGTTCTTCGTCGAGCAGATCATTGTGTGTCAGTTCTGTCATCGTCCTTCCATCGTCCCACGATTCGCCCGGAACACCGAACGAGTTATGCGGCCGTCATCGGCTGGGATAGAGAGCCGTGTACACGGCCACGCTCGATTCACCCGGTTGCGGGGACCGGTTCTTGAACTCCTCGAGCAGGCCGTAGAGCCTGCGCTCGAACTCGGCGTGCTCCGCGGGGTGCAGTCGCAGCACGAGCCTGCTCTGCCGTAGTGCATCAGGGCCGACCTCGGCGACCTCGGCGAGATAGGCCTCGAGCATCGCCTCGGAGATTCCCGAGGTCGCCCCGGCATCGTCGAGTTCCCAGGACAAACCCGTCGACAGGTAGGGGATCTCCTTCGCACCCCGCGTACCTCTCCGCTCGGGCAGTGCCCTGAGGAATCCGGTGTCCACCAGCTTGCGGACGTGATGCAGGGTCGTCGCGGGATCACGGCCCAACCGCCGCGCGAGTTCCTTGTTCGTCAGCGCTTCGGTATATGTCAACCGAATGATGCGCAGGCGTATTCCGGAGGCCAGCGCGTTCGCCTCGGCCTCGGTCGCCCTCCGTCGCTCTGCCGTCACGGCGCCAGCCTACGACCGGGGAGTGATTGACACTTTCCAATCACTTACGCCACGATCTCCTCCATGGCGCGCGACTCCCTGTGGTTCCATCGCGATTTCCGCCGGTTGTGGTCCGGTGACACCGTCAGCCAGTTCAGCACCTTCGTCAGCATCACGGTGTTGCAACTGCTCGCCGTGACCGTGCTCGGGGCCGCGCCGTTCGAGATGGGCCTGCTCACCGCGGCCGAGCACGCGGCGTTCCTCCTGATCGGCCTGCCGGCGGGCGTGTGGGTGGACCGGATGCGCCGGAAGCCGCTGCTGATCAGTGCCGACCTAGCGCGCGGGCTCCTGCTGCTGACGGTGCCGATCGCCTGGTGGGCGGGCCTGCTGACACTGACCCAGCTGCTGGTCGTCGCCCTGCTGGTCGGTGTGTGCACACTGTTCTTCGACGTCGCCTACCAGTCATATCTGCCGTTTCTGGTCGGGCGGGGCAAGCTCGTCGAGGGCAACGCCAAACTGCAGGCCAGCCAGTCGGTCGCGCATGTGACCGGCCCAGGTATCGGTGGCGCGCTCGCCCAGCTCGCCGGAGCCGCCAACGCGGTACTCGCCGCGGGACTCGGCTATCTGGCCTCGGCCGCACTGCTGCTCCGCATCAGCGTCGCGGAACCGGTGCCGCGGCGAGCCGAGACCAGGAACCTGCGCGCGGAGATCGCCGAGGGTCTGCGCTTCGTGTTCGGCAACTCCACCCTGCGCTCGATCACCCTGTGCACCGCGACCGGGAACTTCGCGGGCGGAGCGTTCGCCGCCCTCCAGGTGCTGTTCCTGACCAGGGAGCTCGGACTGCCCGCCGCAGGGGTCGGGCTCGTGTTGGCGATCAGCGGCGTCGGCGGCATCCTCGGCGCTTTCACCGCATCCTGGTGGAGCCGCCGTATCGGCCAGGCCAGGGCGGTCTGGCTCGTGCCGCTGCTGACCTGGCCTGCCCAGCTGCTCGTGCCACTGGCCGTGCCGGGCTGGCGCGTCGGGCTCGCCGTGTCCGGCTTGGTGATCGTCAGCTACGGCATCATCGTCTACAACGTCGCGCAGGTGAGTTACCGCCAGGCCATCTGCCCGGACCGCCTGCTCGGCCGGATGAACGCCAGCGTGCGCAGCGTCGTGTGGGGCGCGATGCCAGTCGGCAGCCTGCTCGGTGGCGTGCTCGGCGAGTGGCTCGGTATCCGGGGTGGGGTCTGGGTGGCCACGACGGGGATGACTCTCGCCGTGCTCTGGGTGCTCTGCTCACCGCTGCGCACGATGCGCGACATGCCCGGCTCCGAGGCACGACCGCAGCCCGTCTCGAGCTGACCGAAAGGGGTCAGCCTTGGCCCGCGGCGGACCACCAGGCCTCGTCGAGCTCGCCTCGCGCCACGATCTCCGATGGCCCGGTCAGTGTCGACTCCCCTGGAGCGACGGTGACCGTGACCCTGCCGCCTGGAATGTCCACCACCGACTCACCGGTGTCCGTGCCCGCCAGGTGCAACGCGGCGGCCACGACGGCGACGGTGCCGGTGCCGCAGGCGCGCGTCTCCCCGACGCCTCGCTCGTGCACCCGCATCCGCAACCTGCCCGGCTCGAGCCTGTTGACGAACTCCAGATTCACCCCGGACGGGAAGACGTCACGGTCGAACGGAGGCTGTGTATCGAGATCGAGTTCGGCGACGTCGGAATCGACGAACGAAACCAGATGCGGGTTGCCGACGTCCACGGCCACCCCGGACAGCTCCCTGCCCGCCACCGCGGTGACCGAGCTGCCCGCGATCCGGGCGGGCCCCATGTGCACGGTCACCGAACTGTCGGGATGCACCCGCACGCCCCGATCACCCGCGCGGGTGCCGATGACGAACTCCGTCCCGTCCACCAGTCCCGCGTCAACCAGGTAGCGCGCGAAGACCCGTACGCCGTTGCCGCACATCTCGGCGATCGAGCCGTCGGCGTTGCGGTAGTCCATGAACCAGTCCCCCGTGGACTCCAGTCCGGCGGCCGCCGTACGAACCACTCGCAACACGCCGTCGGCACCGAGCCCGCGCCTGCGGTCGCACAGTGCCGCCACCCTGGCGGGGGTCAGATCCAGCCTGCCCTCGGGATCCGGCAGCAGGACGAAGTCGTTCTGTGTGCCGTGCCCCTTGAGGAACTCAATGCCACCCATGGCTTCAGATTACGGGGTGAGCGTGGCGAGCACCCGTTCGGTCAGGCCGGGGTCGGCACCGTCGAACCAGCGGATCCGGGTGTCCCGCCGGAACCACGAACGTTGCTTGCGCACAAACCGCCGCGTCGCCTGCGCCGTGGCGGCCGCGGCGGTGGTCAGATCGCCGTCACCGTCGAGGGCGGTCAGCACCTGCTGGTACCCGAGGGCGCGGGACGCCGTCCTGCCCTCGCGCAGTCCCCTGCGCTCCAGCTCCCGCACCTCCTCCACCAGTCCCGCCTCGAACATCCGCCGCACTCGCAGGTCCACCCGCTCGTCGAGGTCGCCGACGTCGCGGTCGACGCCGACGAGGACGGTGCCGTAGCGCGGCTCGCCGGGTGTGGGCAGGTTGGCCGAGAACGGCTGTCCGGTGATCTCGATGACCTCCAGTGCCCGCACGATCCGGCGCACGTTGGACGGCAGGATGGACGCGGCGGCCACCGGATCACGTTCGGCGAGCCGGGCGTGCAACGGTTCGGCGCCTCGCGCCGCTGCCTCGGCCTCCAGCTTCGCCCGAAGCTCCTGGTCGGTCCCGGGGAACCGCAGGTCGTCCAGTACGGCCTGCACGTACAGCCCGGACCCGCCGACGAGCACCGGCGAACACCCCCGCTCGAGCAACGACTCGATCCGCGCTCGCGCGTCCCGCTGATAGGCGGCCACCGACGCGGCCTCGGTCACGTCGAGCACGTCGAGCAGGTGGTGCGGTACCCCGCGCCGTTCCTCCGAGGTGGCCTTCGCGGTGCCGATGTCCATACCGCGGTAGAGCTGCATCGCGTCCGCGTTGACCACCTCACCGCCGAGTGCGAGCGCCAGTTCGACGGCGAGTGCGGTCTTGCCGGTCGCCGTGGGTCCCACAACGGCGACCGAGACAGCGGGCCTGTTCGTCATTCGCGCTCCCAAACGGCCACGTGGTAGCGCACCCCGAACGGCGCCGCGGAGTACAACATCCGCGCGCTCCAGCCGTCCGTTCCGGCGAAGGCCGCGAGCACCCGCCACGGCGCCAAGCCGCTCACCCCGAGTTCGGCGCCGAGTTCGGGGTCGAGGGTCCGCAACGCGTCTGTGTCCGCCGCCCCCAGCGCGGCGGCGACCGCGTCGTCGAACGCGGGTGCCCGGTCGTCCTGGCTGCCGGGGGACCGAGCGCCGTGGCGGTTCGATCCGTCCCCGAGGACGAGCAGTCCGACGCTGTCCTCCGCGCGGTCCAGCTCGGCCAGCCCGGCGACCGCGTCCGCCATCTCGCCGGTCTCCCGGGGTACCAGCCGGACGCGCACCGAGGCCGCACCCGCGCGCTCCCGGAGCCAGCCCGCGGTCAGCGCGGGAAGCGGCAGGTCGGCCCGCTCACCCCGCGCGTCCTTCGACAGCGCTACCGCGACGTCGACGCCGTAACCGGCATACGACCCCCTGACCTGCGCCTCGACGACGTGGGAACGCGGGCCGGGACCGATGGCGAACCACCGGTCGGTGACCGCCGCGAGTTCGCCAACAGCGGCAAGACACGCCGAACGCACGGCCTCGGTCGATTCGACCGAACCGGGCACCAGCTCGGGCACGAGCAGGGGAGGATGGGGTAGCACGACGGCACGCGCGATCACACTGCTCGACGTTACCGCGCGTACCGGAAGGGGCCCCGAACGAGGCATGGAGTTCCACCTGGGGCGCTGACCTGTTTGAATGCCGCGAGGGACGGACACCGCCGCGGCGGTGAACGCCCCCACCTCGAGCATCCGCTAGACCCGGCCCCACCGATGGTGGGGCGCCCGCCGGAGGACAGATCCGGCGGGCCGACAGGCGAGAAGGAGCCGGCCATGGCCGACCACAGCACATCCCACGGCGCGGACGTCCCGACGCCCACCGCGGTACCCCACGCGCACGCCCCCGCGAACGCCGCCCCCGCGGTGCCCCATGCGGAGTCGAACCCAGGGCGGTGGGGGCGCGTCGACGAAGAGGGCAACGTCTACGTCCGCACCGCCGACGGCGAGCGGCTTATCGGCGTCTGGCAGGCGGGCACGCCGGAAGAAGGGCTGCAGCACTACGCGCGACGATTCGACGACCTGCGGACCGAGGTGGAACTGCTGGAGACCCGGTTGCGTTCCGGCGCTGGTGACCCCAAGCACGCACTGAGCAGTGCCACCCAGCTGCGGGACGGACTCGCCGAAACGGCCGCCGTCGGCGATCTGGAGGCGCTGCGCTCCCGGATCGAAGAAGTGATCGCCCACGCGGAGCGGGCGCTGGCGACCGCGCGCGAGGAGCGAGAGCAGGTTCGGACGGCAGCGATCGCGCGAAAGCAGACGCTGGCCGAGGAAGCCGAGACGATCGCGGCGGAATCGACCCAGTGGAAGGCCGCGGGCGACCGTCTGCGGGCCATCCTGGACGAGTGGAAGACCGTCAAGGGCGTCGACCGCAAGACCGACGACGACCTGTGGAAGCGGTTCTCCAAGGCTCGGGAGGCGTTCAACCGCCGCCGGGGTTCACATTTCGCCGATCTGGACAAGCAGCGGGCCGCGGCCAAGACGCGCAAGGAGGAGTTGATCGCCGAGGCCGAGGCCCTCAGCGATTCCGAGGACTGGGGTCCCACAGCGGGCAGGTACAAGGACCTGATGGCGGAGTGGAAGGCGGCGGGGCGCGCCCCGAAGGACGCCGACGACGCACTCTGGCAGCGCTTCCGAGCGGCGCAGGACGCGTTCTTCGCCCGCAGGTCCGCGGTGTTCTCCGAACGGGACGCGGAGTTCGCGAGCAACGCGGCGCGGAAGGAGGAACTGCTCGCCGAGGCGGACAAGATCGACCCCGCCGCCAACCTCGACGCCGCGAAGGCTCAGTTGCGCAAGATTCAGGACGCCTGGGACGAGATCGGCAAGGTGCCGCGGGAGCGGATCCGCGAACTCGACGGCAGGCTGAAGGCCGTGCAGGACCGGATCCGCTCGGCTGAGGACACCAAGTGGCGGCGCACCGACCCCGAGGCACAGGCCAGGGCGGCGCAGTTCCGCGAGCGGGTGGAGCAGTTCGAGTCGCAGGCGGCGAAGGCACGGGCGGCAGGCGACGAGCGCCGCGCCAAGAAGGCCGACGCGCAGGCGGCGCAGTGGCGCGAATGGATGCAGGCGGCCGAGCAGGCCGTCGCGGAGCGCTAACCCGAACGGCCTAACGGGGAGGCTCGGCAGGATGTCCCCAATGTGGCATTGGGGACGTTGGAGTACCCCAATGCCACATTGGGGAACTCACACGGGCGGGAGGGATCAGCCGCGCGACCAGGCGGCGCTCATCCAGTTGCCCGCCAGGATCACCGTGGCGACTACGGCCAGGATCATTCCGGCTCCCGGTCCTTCGCCTGCTACGCCGGTGGCCGGCGTCGACTGCTGGGACCAGATGGCCAGCACCCCGTCGACGCTGGCGAACCAGCCACCGACCGCGCATACCCAGGCCAGCCACCATCGCTGGGTGGCCAGAGCGAGCGCCGAGACAACGATGCCGATCAGGGTGGACGTCGCGGCGAACAGCCGGGGGATGGCACCGCCGTCACCGGCCAGCACGCGCCAGCCCGCGACGTCGCCGACCCAGGGCAGGAGCAACGCGACGATGAGGGCGAAGATCGCCACCGCGATCACGAACCCGCGCCTGCCCAGGTCCACGGTTCGTGCCGCCCTGCTGACCACCGCGTCGACATCGGCGGCGAGCTCGTCCACGTTCCTGCCGTCCTCGGCACCATCAGCGTGCCCGGCCTGCCCGCTCACAGCCCACACCCGCCGGATACGGCAGCGGGCTGCTCGGGTGGCGTACCGAACGCGGGCAGTCCGAGCGTGACGCCGTTGGTCTTCGGCCGCAGCCCTGCCTCGGCGTTGTCGCCCGCGCGGGTGCGGCGGTGCGAAAGCAGGTCGCCGTCCGCGACCAGGTGGTGCGGTGCGCCGTAGGTGATGACGGCTTCCACGATGTCGCCTGGTCGCACGCTCCGGTCCACTGCCTTGCCTGACGGGGTGAAATGCACGAGCCTGCCGTCGCGCGCCCGGCCGCTCATCCGGTGCGTCGCCGCGTCCTTGCGACCCTCACCGCTGGCGACAAGCAGCTCCACCGTGCGCCCCACGAGCTTCTTGTTCTCCTGCCAGGCGACGTCGTTCTGCAGCTCGACCAGCCGGTCGTAGCGCTCCTGCACGACCTCCTTCGGCACCTGGCCCTCCATCTCGGCGGCGGGCGTTCCGGGGCGCTTGGAGTACTGGAAGGTGAACGCGCTGGAGAAGCGGGCCTGCCGGACGACGTCGAGGGTCGCCTGGAAATCCTCCTCCGTCTCGCCGGGGAACCCGACGATGATGTCGGTGGTGATGGCGGCATCCGGCATCACCGCGCGGACCTTGTCCAGGATGCCGAGGAAACGGGCCGACCGGTACGAGCGCCGCATCTCCTTGAGGACCCGGTCGGAGCCGGACTGCAGGGGCATGTGCAGCTGGTGGCACACGTTGGGGGTCTCGGCCATGGCGTCGATTACGTCGTCGGTGAACGCGGCGGGATGAGGCGAGGTGAACCGCACCCGCTCCAGCCCCTCGATCGAGCCACAGGAGCGCAACAGCTGCGAGAACGCATCGCGCTCGCCGAACTCCACGCCGTAGGAGTTCACGTTCTGCCCCAGCAGGGTCACTTCCAGCACGCCCTCGTCGACCAGCGCCTGCACCTCGGCCAGGATCTCTCCTGGCCTGCGGTCGCGCTCCTTGCCACGCAGTGACGGAACGATGCAGAACGTGCAGGTGTTGTTGCAGCCGACCGAGATGGAGACCCAGCCCGAGTAGGCGGAGTCCCTGCGCGCGGGCAGGGTCGAGGGGAAGGTCTCCAGCGACTCGAGGATCTCGACCTCGGCCTCCGCGTTGTGCCGCGCGCGATCGAGCAGCGTCGGCAGCGAGCCGATGTTGTGGGTGCCGAACACGACGTCCACCCAGGGCGCCCGGTTAACGATCTCGCCACGATCCTTCTGCGCCAGGCATCCACCTACGGCGATCTGCATGCCGGGATTAGCCTGTTTGGTGGGTCGCAGTTGCCCCAGATTGCCGTACAGCTTGTTGTCCGCGTTCTCCCGGACCGCGCAGGTGTTGAACACGACGACGTCCGGCGTGGCCTCCGGGGCCGCGGCGACGTAGCCCGCGTCCTCCAGCTGCCCCGCGAGCCGCTCCGAATCGTGGACGTTCATCTGGCAGCCAAAGGTGCGGATCTGGTAGCTCCGGGTCACCCAAACTCCTGGTCGCGTGCGGTTGCAATGCTGAGACCACCAGGGTAGGCCGAGGGGTCGGGACACCCGCGACGCGGGCTAGCGGGACCTACCCGGGCAGTGTGCGCGGAGGGTCACTAGAGTCTCGGCCACGGTTCGCGCGATCACCTGAATGGAGGCTGGTCACGTGCACCTAAGTTGCGTTTTGACCCAAACAGTGTCACTTATGGGCCGCTTCGGTGTTAGATCCCGTTGTTGCCCGTAGAGCCAGGTACCGAGCAGACCGCCAGCGATGGAGGCCCGATGACCGCTGCGACGCCCGCGCCGCCGATGATCAAGGCGGAGGCCGTGAACAAGTACTTCGGCGATCTGCATGTGCTGAAGGAAATCAACTTCGAAGTCCCGAGAGGACAGGTCGTCGTGGTGCTCGGCCCGTCGGGGTCCGGGAAGTCGACGCTCTGCAGGGCGATCAACCGGCTGGAGCCGATCAACTCCGGCGAGATCGCCATCGACGGAACCCCGCTGCCGGCCGAGGGCAAGGCGCTCGCCGCTTTGCGCGCCGACGTCGGCATGGTCTTCCAGCAGTTCAACCTCTTCGCGCACAAGACGATCCTGGAGAACGTCACGCTGGCCCCGCAGAAGGTCCGCAAGGCGTCCGCGGCCGAGGCCCGCAAGACCGCGATGGAACTGCTCGACCGGGTCGGCATCACCGACCAGGCCGGCAAGTACCCGGCTCAGCTCTCCGGCGGCCAGCAACAGCGGGTCGCCATCGCGCGGGCGCTGGCCATGCAGCCCAAGGTGATGCTGTTCGACGAACCGACCTCCGCGCTCGACCCCGAGATGGTCCAGGAGGTCCTGGACACGATGGTCGGCCTCGCCAAGGACGGGATGACGATGCTGGTTGTCACCCATGAGATGGGATTCGCGCGTAAAGCAGCACACCGGGTGGTGTTCATGTCCGATGGTGAGATCGTCGAGGACTCAACCCCCAACGACTTCTTCACCAACCCGAGGTCGGATCGGGCGAAGGACTTCCTCGGCAAGATTCTGACGCACTAGCTCCAGAATGCGACGCCGCTGCGTCGCACCGATGAAATAAGTCAGGAGAGGAACTCATGAGGTTTCGCACCCTCGCCGTAGGCCTGCTGATCAGCGGGCTCGCGTTGTCCGCTTGCGGCAAGGAAGGCGCTCCCACCGACTCCGGTAGCGGGGAAGGCAACGGCAGTGCCGCCCCCGAGATGCCGACGTACGAGGTCGCCAAGGACGTCAAGCTGGAAGGCTCCCCGACCTTCGACAAAATGAAGAGCGTGGGCCACCCGATCGTCGGTGTGAAGGAAGACCAGCCCGGACTTGGCTACAAGGACCCGACCACTGGCAAGTACAGCGGATTTGACATCGAGATCGCCAGGTACGTCGCGGCGAACCTCGGCTTCGAGCCGGAGTCGATCGAATTCAAGGCGGTTCCGTCCGCGGGACGCGAGCAGGCACTGATCAACGGTGACGTCCACTACTACGTCGGCACCTACACGATCAATGACAAGCGTAAGCAGCAGGTCTCCTTCGCGGGCCCGTACTTCGTCGCCGGTCAGGGCCTTCTCGTGCAGAAGGACAACACCGACATCAACGGCAAGGACGACCTGAAGGGCAAGAAGGTCTGCTCGGTGAGTGGTTCCACGCCGATCCAGAACGTGCGCGATCAGGGCATGACCGACCAGATCGTCGAACTGCAGACTTACTCGCAGTGCGTCAACCAGCTCGCCCAAGGCCAGGTAGACGCTGTCACCACTGACGACGCGATCCTGAAGGGCTACGCCGCGCAGGAGCCGGACAAGTTCAAGGTCGTGGGTGACACGTTCTCCGAGGAGCCGTACGGTATCGGACTGCCGAAGGACGACAAGGTCCTGCGCGACAAGGTGAACGACGCTCTGGAAGCATCCCTCGAAGAGGGCGGCGCCTGGCAGAAGATCTACGACGCCACACTTGGCAAGTCGGGATCGACCGCCGAGAAGCCGGCCATCGAACGGTACTGACATATCGCGCGGCCGGCGGTGGCATCTCATGCTGCCGCCGGCCGCGCCGTACCGCACCACCCGTCGCCGACGAGAGCACGTGGCGCCCGTCCGCGCCCTGTCGCTATGACCGCGGCCGGGCGCTCACAAGCACACTCCAAGGAAAACGATGGACGTCCTACTCGACAACCTTGACCTCTACGGTCCCGGGTTCCTCAACACCATCAAGCTGTTTCTCATTTCTGCGTTCGGCTCTCTGGTGCTGGGCACGATTCTGGCGATGCTTCGGGTGAGCCCCGTGCCGATCCTCAGGGCTGCGGGCACCACATACGTCGTGCTGTTCCGCAACACACCATTGACACTGATTTTCTTCTTCTTCGCGTTCGCTTTTCCGCTGCTGGACATCGTCGACATCTCGTTCTTCACCTCGGCGGTCGTCGCCCTGACGCTGTACACGACGGCCTTCGTCTGTGAAGTGGTGCGCTCCGGCATCAACACCGTGCCAGTAGGGCAAGCAGAGGCGGGGCGTGCGGTAGGCCTGACCTTCGGACAGATCCTTGGCAGCATCGTTCTCCCGCAGGCGGGCCGTTCGGTCGTTCCGCCGATGATGAGCACGATGATCGCGCTGTTGAAGAACACGACCGTGGCCGCAGGATTCTCCGTGGTCGAGGCCGGCGCAATCCAGAACTACCTGTCCGAGCGCGGATACAGCGTGATGGTCGGGCTGCTCTGGGTCGCTCTCGGTTTCGTGATCCTGGTTATTCCCATGACACTGTTGCAGCGCAGCCTCGAGAACCGATGGAGCGTCGCCCGATGAGTTCTGTCCTGTTCGACGTCCCCGGGCCGAAAGCGCGTCTGCGCCACCGGGGATACGCGGTGCTCGGTGTTGTCGCCGTCGCCGGATTCATTGCGTTCGTGGTCTACCAGTTCGCTTCCGAAGGCCAGTTCGAAGCCGACATGTGGAGCTGGATCCAGTACGAGCAAGTTCAACTCGAACTGCTGGCAGCCCTCGGCAACACCCTGAAGGCCTTCGCGGTCGGATCGGTGCTGGCGCTCGTATTCGGCGCGATCTTCGCGGCAGGCAGGTTGTCGGACCACGCGATATTCCGGGTTCCGTCGATCGCCATCGTCGAGTTCTTCCGCGCCGTGCCGCTCGTGGTGATGATCTTCTTCTTCCACTTCGGAATCAGCCTCGGTGCCCCGTTCTACTCCGTCGTTCTCGGGCTCACCCTCTACAACGGCTCGGTGCTGGCCGAGGTCTTCCGCGCTGGCGTACTTTCACTGCCAAAGGGGCAGAGCGAGGCCGCGTACGCGGTAGGGATGCGCAAGACCCAGGTCATGCAACTGGTGTTGCTGCCGCAGGCATTGCGGGCCATGTTGCCCGCGATCATCAGTCAGCTGGTGGTGCTGCTCAAGGACACGGCCCTCGGCTTCCTGATCACGTACGAGGAACTGCTGCGGTACGCCCGCTACCTCGGCGGCATCGTCGAGTTCGGCCGCCCCCTGGTGCCGATAACGATCGTCGTGGCCGCCATGTACATCACGATGTGCCTCGCGCTGGCCGGTGTCGCGAAGTACCTCGAAAGCCGCAACCGCCGGAACAAGAAGGGTGACCCCGAGGTCGCCCGGACGACGGAAGAGGTCGTGCGCGTGCACGAGCCGCTGGAGTGAGCCGAAGCTGAGCCGACAGCGGCGCCCACCTACTTAGGCGGGCGCCGCTGTCGTACGGGCTGCTATCCCCGCTTGAACAGTTTGTTGCCCAGCCAGACGATCGGGTCGTAGCGCTTGTCCGCCACGCGCTCCTTCATCGGGATGAGGGCGTTGTCGGTGATGTGGATGTTCTCCGGGCACACGTCGGAACAGCACTTGGTGATGTTGCAGTAGCCGAGCCCGTGTTCGGCCTGAGCGGCGTCGCGGCGGTCCGCGACGTCCAGCGGGTGCATCTCCAGCTCCGCGATCCGCATCAGGTACCTCGGCCCCGCGAAGGCCTCCTTGTTCTCCTCGTGGTCGCGGATCACATGGCACGTGTCCTGACAGAGGAAGCACTCGATGCACTTGCGGAACTCCTGCGAGCGCTCGACGTCCACCTGCTTCATCCGGTACTCGCCGGGGGCGAGATCCTTCGGTGGCGTGAAGGACGGGATCTCGCGGGCCTTCTGGTAGTTGAACGACACGTCGCAGACCAGGTCGCGGATCACCGGGAACGTCCGCATGGGGGTCACCGTGATGACCTCGTCCTCGGTGAACGTGGACATCCTGGTCATGCACAGCAGCTTCGGCCTGCCGTTGACCTCCGCCGAGCAGGAACCGCATTTGCCCGCCTTGCAGTTCCAGCGCACCGCGAGGTCGGAACACTGGGTGGCCTGCAGGCGGTGGAGGATGTCCAGGACGACCTCCCCCTCGTTCACCTCGACCGTGTAGTCCTGCAGTTCGCCGGACTCCGCGTCGCCGCGCCAGACGCGGAAGTTCGCCTTGTAGGTCATCTCAGGCCTCCTTCCGCGCGGGGTGCCCGCTGAGTTCGCCGCCGGTGTAGTACTTCTCCAGCTCCTCGAGTTCGAAGAGCTCGACCAGGTCCTGACGCATCGGCAACTGCTCCTGCACGGCGACCGTGATCGCCGGAACGGCCGAATCGCTGTCGGTGTCACTGACCGAACACACCAGCAGCTTGTTGCGCCACTCGGCGTCCAGCTGCGGGTAGTCGTCGCGGGTGTGCCCGCCGCGGCTCTCCGTTCGTTTCAGCGCCGCCTTGGCCACGCACTCGCTGACCATCACCATATTGCGCAGGTCCACCGCCAGGTGCCAGCCGGGATTGAACTGCCGGTGTCCCTCGACGGTGACGTTGCGGATCCGCTTCTTGATCTCGCCGATCTTGCCGAGTGCCTGCTCGATCTCCTCCGCCTTGCGGATGATGCCGACCAGGTCGTTCATCGCCTGCTGCAGCTCCACCTGCAACGTGTAGGGATTCTCCTCGATCCCTTCCTCCGGCGGATCGAACGGGGACAGCGCCAGCTTGGCTGCCGAGTCCACCGCGGCACCCGCCACGGCGGGCCGATCGGTCAAAGACTCCACATAGGACGAGGCGCCGAGACCGGCCCTGCGGCCGAACACGAGCAGGTCGGACAGGGAGTTCCCGCCGAGTCTGTTGGACCCGTGCATCCCGCCCGAGCACTCACCAGCGGCGAACAGGCCTGGCACACTCGACGAAGCCGTGTCCGGGTCGACCTCGATACCACCCATCACGTAGTGGCAGGTGGGACCGACCTCCATCGCCTCCTTCGTGATGTCCACATCGGCCAGTTCCTTGAACTGGTGGTACATCGACGGCAGCTTGCGCTTGATCTCCTCGGCGGGCAGCCGGCTAGCGATGTCCAGGAACACGCCACCGTGTGGCGATCCCCGGCCCTCCTTGACCTCGGAGTTGATCGCCCTGGCCACCTCGTCACGCGGAAGCAGGTCCGGTGTGCGCCGGTTGTTGTCCGCGTCGGTGTACCAGCGATCGGCCTCCTCCTCGCTGTCGGCGTACTGTCCTTTGAAGACATCCGGGACGTAGTCGAACATGAACCGGGATTCCTCGGAGTTCTTCAACACTCCCCCGTCACCGCGCACGCCCTCGGTGACCAGGATTCCCTTGACACTCGGCGGCCACACCATGCCGGTGGGATGGAACTGGACGAACTCCATGTTGATCAGCTTCGCGTCCGCCCGCAGTGCCAGCGCGTGTCCGTCCCCCGTGTACTCCCAGGAGTTCGAGGTCACCTTGAACGACTTGCCAATTCCGCCAGTCGCGAGCACGACGGCAGGTGCCTCGAAGAGGATGAACCGCCCCGTCTCCCGCCAGTACCCGAACGCACCGGCGATCCGGCCTTCTTCGGTGATCAGCTCGGTGATCGTGCACTCGGCGAAGACCTTGATCTTCGCCTCGTAGTCACCGTGTTCGGCGAAGTCCTCCTGCTGCAGCGACACGATCTTCTGCTGCATCGTGCGGATCAGTTCGAGGCCCGTGCGGTCGCCGACGTGCGCGAGCCGGGGATAGGTGTGCCCGCCGAAGTTGCGCTGGCTGATCCGGCCGTCCTCGGTACGGTCGAACAGCGCGCCGTAGGTCTCCAGCTCCCAGACCCGGTCCGGCGCTTCTTTGGCATGCAGCTCGGCCATCCGCCAGTTGTTCAGGAACTTGCCGCCCCGCATGGTGTCGCGGAAATGCACCTGCCAGTTGTCGCCGGAGTTCACGTTGCCCATCGAGGCAGCGCACCCACCCTCGGCCATCACCGTATGCGCCTTGCCGAACAGGGATTTGCAGACGACGGCGACGCTGAGGCCACGCTGACGTGCCTCGATCACCGCTCGTAGGCCCGCGCCGCCGGCACCGATCACCACGACGTCGTAGCCGTGCCGTTCGACCTCGGTCATGAATTGCCACCTCGAAGACTTCGTTGATTGAGTCGGGTTGAAGACGAGCGATCAGGGAAGGGCCGGCCGGCGTCAGTTGATGAAGCGCAGATCGGTGATCGTGCCACTGGCGACGAGCCACACGTAGAGGTCCGTGAGCACCAGCGTCCCGAGGGTGATCCAGGCGAACATCATGTGCCGGTCGTTGATTTTCGTGACCTGCGTCCACATCCAGTACCGCACCGGATGTTTCGAGAAATGCTTGAGCCTGCCGCCGACCGCGTGCCTGCACGAGTGACAGGACAGGGTGTAGCACCACAGCAGGACGACGTTGGCGAGCAGGACGATATTGCCCAGCCCGACGCCGAAGCCGGCTTCGCCACCGAACGCGAGGATCGCGTCGTAGGTGTTGATCAGGGTGATCACCAGCGCCACGTAGAAGAAGTAGCGGTGCGCGTTCTGGATGATCAGCGGCAGCCTGGTCTCCCCGGTGTAGCGCGAATGCGGCTCCGCCACAGCGCACGCGGGCGGCGACAACCACACCGAGCGGTAGTAGGCCTTGCGGTAGTAGTAGCAGGTGAGCCGGAAGCCGAGCAGGAACGGCAGCACGAGGAAGCCGAGCGGGATGAACCCGGGAAGTTCGCCGAACGGCGTGCCGAAATGGCTCGAGCCCGGGACGCAGGAGTCACTCAGGCACGGCGAGTAGAAGGGCGTCAGGTAGTGGTGTTCGGCGACCCAGTAGGACTCGCGCATGAAGGATCGGATCGTGGCGTAGATGACGAAGGTCGCCAGCCCGAGCGTCGTGAGCAGCGGGGGCAGCCACCATCGGTCGGTGCGCAGGGTCCGAGCGCCGATGCGGGCCCTGTTCGGGCCGCCGACACCGGCCGCTGTCCGGCTGGCCACGCTGCTAGCCGGGCGGCTCACCGCTGGTGACGCTGGTAGCCGCCGACACCCTCGTCATCTGCGCCCTGCCAGAGCGCGGGGTCGTACGGCGTGTCCGGCACCACCACGACGTTCGTGCGGTCTTGTGGCGTGTGCTGGGCGGGCACCGGCGGCGTCTGGTCCAGTTCGCCCGCGTCGATGTCCAGCCGCTCCACGTCGTTGACCAGTCGCCGGACCCCCGGCGCCTCGCCATACCTGGCCCGCAGCGCGCCCACGCACTGCCGCAACTGGCCGATCGTGCGCCGAAGTTCGGACATTTCGCTGGTGGTCATCGGATACCTCCGAGTCAGTTCGTTCGGCTGCGCCGAGTCGGGCGGTGGCGGCCTCGGCACCGCGTCACCGCCGACTCTGCCTTGCCGTGTGCAGTGTGACAAGTAGCACACCCTGCGTTTCGGCCGTGATCGGGGTCACTCCGAATGATCTTCTTGATCGATTTTGATAAGGCCGGGGTCTCGATGTACTGTGTCCGGAGTCACGACCGCGCGACGTCAGTGCCGCCGTACGCCGGGCCACCACCTCCTGATCCGACCGGAGAGGCCGTATGAGCGTTACCCGCACTGACCCTGACGTCCACCCCACCGTCGCCGAAGTGACCGCGCGGATCGTCGCCCGCAGCGCCCACACTCGTAGCGCCTACCTCGGCCGGGTCCATTCCGCGGCCGCCGAGGGCCCTGCCCGTGCCGGGATGGCCTGCAGCAACCTCGCACACGGTTTCGCCGCCTGCGAAGGCTCCGACCGGCTCGCCATCCGGGGGCTGCGCAAGCCGGGCATCGCCATCATCTCCGCCTACAACGACCTGCTCTCGGCGCACCAGCCGTTGCGGGAATTCCCCGAATGGATCAAGCCCGCGACCCGCGAGGCGGGCGGGGTCGCCCAGTTCGCGGGCGGCGTTCCCGCCATGTGCGACGGCATCACCCAGGGCCGGGCGGGCATGGAGCTGTCGCTGTTCAGCCGCGAGGTGATCGCCATGGCGACCGGCGTGGCGCTCTCGCACGAGATGTTCGATGGTGCGCTGCTGCTCGGTGTATGCGACAAGATCGTGCCGGGCCTGTTGATCGGTGCGCTCGCCTTCGGGCACCTGCCCGCGATCCTCGTGCCCGCGGGACCGATGAGCTCGGGGCTGCCGAACAAGGAGAAGGCGCGGATCCGCCAGCTCTTCGCCGAGGGCAAGGCCACGCGGGAGGATCTGCTGGACGCGGAGTCGGCCTCGTACCACTCGGCGGGGACCTGCACCTTCTACGGCACCGCGAACTCCAACCAGCTCGTGGTCGAGGTGATGGGCCTGCACCTGCCGGGCGCCAGCTTCGTCCACCCGGGCACGCCGATGCGCAAGGCGCTCACCGAGGAGGCCGGGCGGCGCATCGTGGAGCTGTCCAGGGGTGAGCAGTACACCCCGATCGGCGAGGTGATCGACGAGCGCGCCGTGGTCAACGGCCTGGTCGCGCTGCTCGCGACCGGTGGTTCCACGAACCACACGCTGCACCTCGTCGCGATCGCCGCGGCAGCCGGAATCCAGCTGACGTGGGACGACTTCGCCGACCTCTCGGCCGTCGTGCCACTGCTCGCCAAGGTGTATCCGAACGGCAGCGCGGACATCAACCACTTCCACGCGGCGGGTGGTGTGCAGTTCCTGGTCGGCACCCTGCTCGATGCCGGGATGCTGCACCCGGACGTGCGCACGGTGGCGGGAACCGGCCTGCACCACTACCGCAGCGAACCGGTGCTGGACGGGGACAAGCTCGTCTGGCGCGAGGTCGAGACCCGCAGCCTGGACGAGGACGTGTTGCGGCCTGCGGACAATCCGTTCGCCCCGGACGGCGGCCTGCGCATGGTGTCCGGCAACCTCGGCAGGGCCGTGATCAAGGTGTCGGCCGTGGAGCAGGCGAACCGGACAGTGCGTGCGCCCGCGCGGGTGTTCACCACGCAGCAGCAGTTCGACGACGCCTTCCGGGCGGGCGAGTTGGATCGCGATGTCGTCGTGGTGATCCGCAACCAGGGTCCGCAGGCCAACGGGATGCCCGAGCTGCACGGACTCACCCCGGCGCTGGGCGTGCTGATGGATCGCGGCCATCGCGTCGCACTGCTGACCGACGGCCGCATGTCCGGCGCGTCGGGCAAGGTTCCCGCCGCCATCCAGGTCACCCCGGAAGCGGCGACCGGCGGCCCGCTGGCGCGGGTCGCGGACGGCGACCTGATCACCCTGGACGCCGAGGCCGGACTGCTGGAAATCGCGGTGGAGGCCACCGAACTGGCGGCAAGGCCACTACTCGACGGCCCGCCCGACGAAAGCGAATGGACTGGAACGGGCAGGGAACTGTTCGGCGCGCTGCGCCGGGCGGTCGGCCCGGCCGACCAGGGGGCGAGTGTGTTCGGCGGGATGACGTCGGCCCACTTCTCCGCGCGGACCGACCTGACGGAGGTGCGAGGATGACCACGAGCGCCGAACTGCTCGAACTTTCGCCGGTGATGCCGGTGGTGGTCGTGGACGAGGTCCGCCACGCGGTACCGATCGCCGAGGCACTGCTCGCCGGCGGTATCGGCGTCATCGAACTGACCCTGCGCACCCCGGTCGCACTCGAGGCCATCGCGGCGGTGGCGGCGGAAGTGCCGGGAATCGTGGTGGGCGCAGGTACCGTCACCACACCGGAGCAGGCCGCTCGCGCGGCCGAAGCCGGCGCGGGCTTCCTGGTCACCCCGGGTTGCACCGATGCCGTGCTGGACGCCGCCTTCGCCACCGGGCTGCCGTTCCTGCCGGGCGCCTCCACTGTTTCCGAGGCGATGCGGCTGGCCGAGCGCGGGCTGGACACCCTGAAGTTCTTTCCCGCAGAGGCCGCGGGGGGTACCGCTTATCTGAAGTCCATCGGCGGTCCGCTACCAGGACTACGCTTCTGCCCTACGGGCGGAATCACCGCGGACAATGCGGCGGGCTACCTCGCGCTGGCGAACGTGGGTTGCGTCGGCGGTTCCTGGCTCACACCGAAGGACGCCGTGGCCGAGGGTGACTTCGTCCGGATCGAGGCGCTGGCGAAGGAGGCCGCCGCGCTGCCCCGGTAAGCACGAGGAGTACCTGCGGTGGGATGGGACTGGTTCGCCGACCCGGACTACTGGGCATCACGGCTGGTCTTCCAGCGGCTGCTGGCGGCCATCTACCTCGTCGCCTTTGTGTGTGCGGCGAACCAGTTCCGCGCCCTGCTCGGCACGAACGGCATCACGCCGATCCCCCGCTTCCTGGAGAAGACCTCGTGGCGCCGGTCGCCGAGTGTCTTCCATCTGTACTACTCGGACCGGTTCTTCGCCGTGTTGGCCTGGACCGGTGTGGCGATCTCGGTGGCGCTGCTGTTCGGTGCCGCCGACTCGGCGCCTGTGTGGGTCACGCTGCTGATCTGGGCCGTTCCTTGGGCGCTGTATCTGTCGATCCTCAACGTCGGTCAGGTCTGGTACGGCTTCGGCTGGGAATCGTTGCTGGTGGAGGCCGGGTTCCTGGCGATCTTCCTCGGGCCGGCCGATATGGCACCACCGGTGATCGTGCTGTGGTTGCTGCGCTGGCTGCTGTTCCGGGTCGAGTTCGGTGCCGGACTGATCAAGATGCGCGGTGACCGGTGCTGGCGGGACCTGACCTGTCTGAACTACCACCACGAGACACAGCCGATGCCCGGACCGCTGAGCTGGTACTTCCATCATCTGCCCCGGCCACTGCACAAGGTCGAGGTGCTCGCGAACCACGCCGCCCAGTTGGTGGTCCCATTCGCCCTGTTCGCTCCGCAGCCGGTGGCGACCGTGGCTGCCGCCATCGTGATCGGCACCCAGGGCTGGCTGATGCTGAGCGGCAACTTCTCCTGGCTCAACGCGCTCACGATCACCCTCGCGGTTCCCGCCGTCGACGGCAGGTTGCTGGAAGCGGTGCTGCCCGGCGACCGCCCCGAACTCACGCCGATCCCGTCCTGGTACGGCGCGGTGGTGCTCGCGCTAACCGTTCTGGTGCTGGCTCTGAGCTATCTGCCGGTTCGCAACCTGGTCGGGAAGCGACAGCTGATGAACGCCAGCTTCACGAGTCTGCGGCTGGTGAACACCTATGGCGCTTTCGGCACGGTCACCCGCACCAGACATGAGGTCGTGCTGGAAGGCACCGACGCGCCCATCCCCGGTCCCGGCGCCGAATGGCGGGAGTACGAGTTCAAGGGCAAGCCGGGCGACCCGATGCGCCGTCCGCGTCAGTTCGCGCCGTATCACCTGCGGCTGGACTGGATGATGTGGTTCGCAGCCCTCTCCTCGCGCTATGGCGCTTCCTGGCTGCCCGGCCTGGTCGCGAAGCTGCTGGCCGGTGACCGGCGGACGATCCGCCTGTTGCGCACGGACCCTTTCGCCGGAACCGCACCGACCTTCGTGCGGGCCCGCCTGTTCTCGTACCGGTTCTCCACTGCTCGGGAACGGACGGAGACCGGCGCCTGGTGGGTGCGCGAACCCGAACACACGGTCATCCCACCGTGCCGGCTCGCCGAGGACGGCACGGCGCAACGGGCCTGACCGCACGTCTCAGGCGGGCATGTGCGACCGCATCCCTGCGCTGCCGATCAGTCGGCCTGGGCGTCATCCAGCATCGTCGCCTCGGCGCCCGCGATCCGCAGCTCGTCCCGGATCACTGTGTAGGCGAGACCCTGCGGATAGCCCTTACGGCCGAGCATGCCGAGGAGCCGGCGAATCGCGGTCTGCTCCTCGACGTTGCTCATACTCCGCAACCGCTTGCGGACCAGCTCCCGCGCCCGTTGTTCCTCGGAATCGTGATCGACCTCCTCGGCCGCCTGTGCCGCGACCTCGCCGTCGACGCCTTTGCGCCGCAGCTCCGCGACCAGCGCCCGCCGCGCCAGGCCCTGATGAGCGTGTCGCGAGCGGACCCAGGATTCCGCGAACGCCGTGTCGTCGACCAGTCCGGCGTGATCCAGCTTGGCGAGCATGGTCTCCCGGGTCTCCTCGTCGAAACCCTTGCGGCGCAAGGCCTGACGCAGCTCGTCCTTACTGCGCGGCCGGACCGCGAGCAGGTCGAAGCAGACCTCCTTGGCCGCTTTCCTGGCCTCATCGGGCGACAACTCGTCCGGATTCAGCTTGGGCACGGTTCCACCTCGGACACAGTTCTCTCCTCACGCTGAGCCCGCACGCGCTCCCGAACTACCAAGTCGGGCGCCGAAACTGCCAACTCGGCCGCCAGAACTGCCAAGTCGGGTGCGAAACCTAGAACTCGACCGGAGCGGGGGCTACCGCCTCTGTCTCGTCGGCGTCGAGCTTGGCGCCGATCCCGAGTTTGTCCTTGATCCGCTTCTCGATCTCGTTGGCGATGTCCGGGTTGTCGCGCAGGAACTTCCGCGCGTTTTCCTTGCCCTGGCCGAGCTGGTCGCCCTCGTAGGTGTACCAGGCACCGGACTTGCGCACGATGCCCTGGTCGACGCCCATGTCGATGAGCGAACCTTCGCGGGAGATGCCGTGCCCGTAGAGGATGTCGAACTCGGCCTGCTTGAACGGCGGCGCGACCTTGTTCTTCACGACCTTGACGCGGGTGCGGTTACCGACCGGCTCGCCACCGTCCTTGAGCGTCTCGATACGACGGACGTCCAGCCGGACCGAGGCGTAGAACTTCAGCGCCTTTCCACCGGTGGTGGTCTCCGGCGAGCCGAACATGACGCCGACCTTTTCGCGGAGCTGGTTGATGAAAACCGCGGTTGTACCGGAATTGTGCAACGCACCGGTGAGTTTACGCAGCGCCTGGCTCATCAGCCGCGCCTGCAGACCCACGTGCGAGTCCCCCATCTCGCCCTCGATCTCCGCGCGGGGCACCAGTGCCGCGACGGAGTCGATGACCAGAATGTCGAGCGCGCCGGAGCGGATCAGCATGTCCGCGATCTCCAGTGCCTGCTCACCGGTGTCCGGCTGGGAGACCAGCAGCGCGTCGGTGTCCACCCCGAGCGCCTTCGCGTACTCCGGGTCCAGCGCGTGCTCCGCGTCCACGAACGCGGCGATGCCGCCCGCCCGCTGCGCGTTGGCGACCGCGTGCAGGGCGACCGTGGTCTTACCGGAGGATTCCGGACCGTAGATCTCCACCACCCGGCCGCGGGGCAGACCGCCGATACCGAGCGCGACGTCGAGCGCGATGGCACCGGTCGGGATCACCGCGATGGGCGCGCGCCCCTCGTCCCCGAGGCGCATCACCGACCCCTTGCCGTACTGCTTGTCGATCTGGGCAAGGGCCAGGTCGAGTGCCTTGTCCCTGTCCGGTGCTGCTGGAGCCATGAGAATCCACCTCGTTGGTCGGAAGCCTGTGGGGCTGCTGTGCTGTTTTCGAGTCGGGTCCGACGCTACGGGCGGGGACCGACAGTTCCAGGACTCGATGGCAATCTGTGGATCGTTCGCCCCGGCGCGAACAACACCATGCTTTATTCAAGAGTCGGGTGATGCACAGTCGCTGGTTCGCCTGCCCTTGGTGTCCCACCTGCATGCGCCCGCCACGAGCTGGCCTCCGCAAGCTCCGGCCAGCCCCTGTCGACCGCATTGTGCATAACCCTCATCGTAGCCGAACAAGTGTTCGAGCTCGTGAGCGACACGCCCTTGTCGCGGGATTCAGCGTCGTTCCGCGGGAATCCCGAAATCCGCGCACACCACCTGCCAGATCTGTTTCGCCTGGACACCTGCCTTGAGCGCCTGTTCGACCGTGCGCCCGTCGAGGCCGCTGAACACATGGTCGCTGACCAGCATCTCGGCACGTACCGAGCCGAACTCCTCCGCCATCTTCTGCCGGAACACCGTGGTACGCATCGTCAGCCAGCGTAGCCGGGCCGTCCGGTCGTATCGTGGAGGGATGTTGCTCACCCAGATGGAGATGCCCTCATGGGGCCCGACCGCGCTGACACTCGCCTCGATCGCGGTCGTGACCTCCGCACTCGTGGTCCTGGTGCGATTCTGGTGGTTCAACAACCGGCGTTGAATGCCGGTGCACCCGGATCCGCCGATCACTCCCCCGGCTGGATGTGCTGTTCGAAGTAGTCGGCCAGTTCCGCAGGTGCGGTCGCGGATTCCTGCCCGGTGCTGTTGACCTGGTAGATGAAGCCGGCGAGGGGACGGTCCGGCACCGAGAAGACCAGGACCGACGAATCCCGTCCACCCGCGGCCGAGTAGCTGCCCTCCAATGCGTTGCCGCGCCACCGCGCCCGCACCATGTCCGCGCCGCCTGTCCGGTTGAGCAGGCCGCTGGTGTAGCGCTCGAGCTCCGCGGGGGAACTGCCGTGCAGGTAGGTCACCTGTGCCCCGGCCAGACCCGGCGCCGAACAGGTGACCGAGACGCCGAGGCTCTCCTGGTCCGCCGCGGCGGCCGGACCCGTTCCCATTCCCGGCGTGCACGCGTTGTTCTCGGCGACCGCACCCGCCAGTTGTCGCAGGCAGCCGGTGAATCCCGCGTCGTCGACCTCGCCGGGCTGCCCGCACTCCTGGGCGGAGTAGGTCCGCACGGAGGGGGACCGGCTGAGCAGGTAGGTCGCGCCCGCCGCGACCAGCACCAGCAACACGGCCGCGATGCCGGCGAGCACCTTCCCCCTGGAACGCCCCGGTCCGGCCTGCCGCGGTGCCGGATACGCCGGGAAGGCACTGTGAGCCTGCTGCTGGGCGAGCGCGGGCCGCGGCCCGCTTGGCGGGAAACTCTGTCCTGATCCCGGCGGGCCGAGGTGGCCCCGCGCGCCGTACGGTCCGTGTGGTTGCCCCGCAGACGCGCCCGGTGGTGCCCCGCCCTGCCGGTGCTGGGTGGGGGCGCCGGACGCCGCCACCTGCCCCTCCACGTTCTGTGTCCGCATGCTGAGGCCGTCGGCCGAGACGTGGTGCGCACCGAACGCCACCGCGGTCTCCGGCTGGTCGAGACTCGTCGGCAAGACGCCCAGTTTCTCCGTGATCATCGTGGCCACGAGCGGAAGCCTGCTCGATCCGCCGACCAGGTAGATGCCGCCGAGGTGACTCGGCGAGACCCCGGCCGAGTGCAGTGTCCTGGTCACCAGCTCCACGCTGCGCAGCAGCGCGGGCCGCACGAGCGCCTCGAGTTCGCCCCTGGTGACCAGCACGTCGGTGAACGGCTCCGGCATCGGCACCTCGGTCTGCGGATGCCGGGACAACGCCTCCTTCGCGGCCCTGACGTCCTCCTGCAGGGCACGCCGGGTACGACGGTCCGCCGTGGACTCCGGCCGGAGCAGCCGTTGCCAGCGCTGCGGATCGCGGTGCGAGACCTCCCTGCCTACGTGCACCAGCAGCGCCTGGTCGACGTCGAGCCCGCCGAGATCGGGCAGCCCGTCCTCGGCCAGTACCGCGAACCCCGACCGCTCCGGGCCGAGAGCGCCGACGACAGCGACGTCGAACGTGCCCGCACCGAGGTCGTAGACCGCGAGTGCCTGCCCCTGCGCGAGGCCCTTGCCGGGGAAGGACGCGAAGTGGGCCGCGGCGGCCACCGGTTCGGGGACCAGCGAAAGGCCACTGTTCGCGCCGGCGAGCCGCGCCGCGGACAGCAGCACGTTGCGCCGCACCGGCCCCCACTGCGCGGGATGGGTCAGGCGCACCTCGTCGGGCTGATCGCCGCCGAGCTGGCGGGAGGTTTCTTCGAACACCCGGCGCAGCACCGCGGCCAGCGCCTCGGTCACCGGGACGATGTCGTCGCCGAGTAGCAGGGTCTGCTCGTCGACCCGGCGCTTGGGATTCGGCTCGAACCGGGTGGGATCGAGCCGCGCCCTGCGTTCGGCGTCCCTGCCGACCATGAGCGTGCCGTCGGAGTCCGCGAACACCGCGGAGGGCATGGTCGCCGAGCCGTCCACCTCGACGACCCTCGGCGGACGGCCGTGCGCGGACAGCACGGCGACGGTGTTCGACGTCCCGAGATCCACCGAAAGGATCCGCACAGCTCTCCCTGTCGCCCTGTTCCCACCCTGCTGGTATCCGCCGCAGATGCTGCCATGCCGGGCCGGGACCTGCGGACGGACCATCACAGATCGGGTCCCCGGGCTGAGAATGTCGGTACCTGGACCGATGATGGACCAGTGGGCGACGTACTTGACCTCTTCTCCCCCGCGACCAGGGACTGGTTCGCGGGGGCCTTCGCCGCACCCACCGCCGCCCAGGAGGGCGCGTGGCGTGCGGCGCACGGGCGGCAGCACGCCCTCGTGGTCGCACCGACCGGGTCGGGCAAGACGCTCGCCGCGTTCCTCTGGGCGCTGGACCGGCTCGCCGTGGAAGGGCCTCCCGAACAGGCCGCACACCGCTGCAGGGTGCTCTACGTCTCCCCGCTCAAGGCGCTCGCGGTGGACGTCCAGCGCAACCTGCGCGCGCCGCTGGCCGGAATCTCACAGGCGTCGCGGCGACTCGGGCTCGAACCGCCGGACATCACCGTCGGCATGCGCACCGGCGACACCCCGGCCGCGGAACGGCGTTCGTTCACCCGCACGCCGCCCGACGTGCTGGTGACCACCCCGGAGTCGTTGTTCCTGCTGCTCACCTCCGCCGCGCGGGAGTCGTTGCGCGGCGTCGAAACCGTGATCGTCGACGAGGTACACGCGGTCGCGGGCACCAAACGCGGCGCGCATCTCGCACTGTCGCTGGAACGCCTGGACGAGTTGCTGCCGAGGCAGGCACAGCGGATCGGGCTCTCGGCCACCGTCCGGCCGGTGGACGAGGTCAGCTCGTTCCTCGCAGGCGGCAGGCCGGTCACCGTGGTACAGCCGGAGACCGCGAAGACCATCGAGGTCAAGGTGGAGGTCCCGGTCGAGGACATGGCCTCGCTCGACGCGCCGTCGAGCGAGGCCGACCAGGAACTGGCGGAGACGCCAGGAGCCGAGGTGCGGCGGCCCTCCATCTGGCCCGCCGTCGAACAGCGAATACTCGAACTCGTCCTCGCGCATCGCTCCACCATCGTCTTCGCCAACTCCCGCAGGCTCACCGAACGACTCACGGCCCGGTTGAACGAGCTCGCGGCCGAGGCGGCCGAGATGTCTGCCGGGGCCGAGGCAGGCGAACAACGGGACCGGTTCCCCGCCGAAGCCGTCGGCCAGTCCGGGGTCAGCACCGGGGCCGCGGCCACCGTGGCCAAAGCCCACCACGGGTCCATGTCCCGCGAGCAGCGCACGCTCGTCGAGGAAGAGCTGAAGTCCGGCAGGCTGGCCTGCGTCGTCGCCACCTCGTCCCTGGAACTGGGGATCGACATGGGCGCGGTCGATCTCGTTGTGCAGGTCGAGGCGCCGCCCACCGTCGCCTCCGGCCTGCAGCGGGTCGGCAGGGCCGGCCACCACGTCGGTGCCGTGTCATCCGGGGTGATGTTCCCCAAGTTCCGCGGTGACCTCGTCTCCTGCGCGGTGGTGGCGGAGCGGATGGCCGCGGGGCGGATCGAGTCGCTGAAGTACCCTCGCAACCCGCTCGACGTGCTGGCCCAGCAGGTCGTGGCCATGGTCGCGCTGGAGCCGAGAACGGTGACGGATCTCGCGGCCACGGTCCGCAGGGCCGCGCCGTTCGCCGCACTGCCGGACGACGCGCTGCAGGCCGTGCTGGACATGCTGGCCGGGCGCTATCCCAGCGAGGAGTTCGGTGAACTGCGTCCGCGGATCACCTGGGACCGGGTCACCGGAGAGCTGAACGGGCGCCCCGGCGCACAACGCCTCGCGGTCACCTCCGGCGGCACCATCCCGGATCGGGGACTGTTCACGGTCATGACACCGGGCAGCGAGGGCAGGCCGGGCAGCCGGGTGGGAGAACTCGACGAGGAGATGGTGTACGAGTCCCGGGTCGGGGACACCGTGCTGCTGGGAACCTCGTCCTGGCGGGTCACCGACATCACCCACGACCGCGTGATCGTGGTGCCCGCGCCGGGCGAGCCGGCCCGGATGCCGTTCTGGAAGGGCGACACCATCGGACGCCCCCTCGAACTGGGGCGCGCACTCGGCGCCTTCGTCCGCGAGGTGTCCGATTCGGACACCGAAACCGCGATGCGCAGAGCCGCCGCGGCCGGCCTCGACGAACGCGCGCAGCGCAACCTCGTCAGCTACCTGGACGAGCAGCGCACCGCGACCCGGCACGTGCCGCACGACCGCACGATGCTGCTGGAGCGGTTCCGCGACGAGCTGGGCGACTGGCGCGTCGTGTTGCATTCGCCGTTCGGCGCGCAGGTCAACGCCCCCTGGGCGCTGGCGATCGCCGCGCGCCTGCGGGAGAACCGGGGAGTCGATGCCCAGGTGGCGCACTCCGACGACGGGATCGTGCTGCGCGTGCCGGACGCACTGGACCCAGACGGCGCCGAGGTCGTGATCGGCGCGGACGACGTGCTGCTCGACCCGGAGGAGGTCGAACAGATCATCGTCGCGGAGGTCGGCGGATCGGCCCTGTTCGCGGCCCGCTTCCGCGAGTGCGCGGCGCGGTCTCTGCTCCTGCCGCGACGGAACCCTGGGAAACGAAGTCCACTGTGGCAGCAGCGCCAGCGCTCCGCGCAGTTGCTCGGCGTCGCGTCGAAGTACGAGCGGTTCCCCGTCGTACTCGAGGCCATGCGGGAGTGCCTGCAGGACGTATACGACGTCGGTGGGCTGCGCGAGCTGATGTCCGATGTCCGCGCGCGCCGCATCCGGGTGGTGGAGGTCGAGACGCAGGCCGCTTCGCCCTTCGCGCGGAGTCTGCTGTTCGGCTACGTCGGCATGTTCCTGTACGAGACGGACGCACCGCTCGCGGAACGCAGGGCGGCGGCTCTGGCACTGGACTCAGCCCTGCTGGCGGAACTGCTCGGCACCGAGGCGATCCGCGAACTGCTCGACGCCGATGTGGTCGCTTCGGTGGAGCGCACACTGCAACGGCTGGAACCCGACCGCCACGCGCGCGACGCCGAGGACGCCGCCGACTTCTTGCGGCTGCTCGGCGATCTGACGGTCACCGAGGCCGCGGAGCGCGGGGTGGCCGAGGAGTGGCTGCTGGAGCTGGAGGCGACACGCCGGGCCATCCGGGTGCGGATCGGGGGCGAGGAACGTTTCCTCGCGATCGAGGACGCCGGCCGGGTACGCGACGCCCTCGGCACCGCGCTGCCGGTCGGCGTGCCGGAGGCGTTCACCGAGCCCGTGGACGACCCGCTCGGTGACCTGCTGTCCCGCTATGCCAGGACCAGGGCGCCGTTCCCCGCGGCGCGGGCCGCCCGGCGATTCGGCCTCGGCACCGCCGTCGTGGCCGGGGTGCTCGACCGGCTGACGGCGGAGGGCAGGCTGGTCAGGGGCGAACTCAGCCCGGTGAGTCACGAGCAGATGCCGGAGTCCGGGACCGAGTACTGCGACGCGGGGGTGCTCCGTCGGTTGCGGCGGGCATCACTGGCGCAGCTGCGGGCCGAGGTGGAGCCGGTGGAACCGGCCGCGCTGGGCCGGTTCCTGCCGAGCTGGCACGGCATCGGTGCGCGTGTGCGTTCGGCGCCGACCGCCGACGATGTACTGTCCGTTGTGGACCAGCTGGCCGGCGCCCCGCTGCCCGCCAGCGCGTTGGAGTCACTCATCCTGCCCAGCAGACTGCCGGGATACGCTCCGGCGCTGCTGGACGAGCTGACCACCGCGGGGGAGGTCACCTGGTCCGGGTGTGGCGCGCTGCCTGGCGGTGACGGCTGGGTGGCGCTGGCCGGTAGCGACATCGCCGATCTGCTGCTGCCCGAACTCGAGGAACCAGCGCCCGCGAGCCCGTTGCACGACGCCATCCGGTCCACACTGGAGGGTGGCGCGCTGTTCTTCCGGCAACTGGCCGATCGCGTGACGCCGTTGCTGGAATCCGCACCGGACGACGGGGATGTCGTCGCCGCACTGTGGGATCTCGTATGGGCCGGTGAGGTCAGCGGCGACACACTGGCGCCGTTACGTGTGCTGGTCTCCGGGCGCGGCGCGGCACACAAACCGCGACGTTCGGCGCCACGCGGCCGCTACGCGCGGATGCGGGCGGGCAGGCCCGCCATGCCGTCGCGCACCGGCCCGCCGACGGTCGCGGGCCGCTGGGCACTCACCCCGCGCCGGGAGAGCGACCCGACCCGGCGCACACACGCCAGGACAGAGGCGTTCCTCGAACGCCACGGCGTGCTGACCAGGGGCGCATTGGAGACCGAGCGGGTCGCCGGGGGATTCTCCGGGATCTACAAGGTGTTGCGCGGCATGGAGGACTCCGGGCAGGTGATCCGTGGGTACGTCGTCGAAGGACTCGGTGCCGCGCAGTTCGCGGCGCGGGGGGCGGTGGATCGGCTGCGCGCGGTGTCCGACACCGGTAGCGGAAGGCGCAACAGCACCCCGGCAGTGGTGCTGGCGGCGACCGATCCGGCGCAGCCCTACGGCGCCGCGCTCGCCTGGCCCCCGGTCGTCGGCGGTACGAAACACCGGCCCGCGCGCAAGGCCGGAGCACTCGCCGTGCTGGTCGACGGCTCCCCCGTGCTGTACGTGGAACGCGGCGGGCGCTCGCTGCTGTCGTTCACCGAGGACGAGGCCGGCCTGCGGGAAGCGGCGCACGCGCTGTCCACGGCCGTGCGCGAAGGCTGGCTCGGCCAGCTGTCGGTGCAGCGGGCCGACGGCGAGCAGGCACTGACCTCCGCCCTGGCCGAAGTCCTGCGTGACGCCGGTTTCCGCGCCACCCCCAAAGGCCTGCGCCTACGCGCCTAACCCCCGAGTTTGCAGTTCCCGTGCCCGACTTGGCAGTTCCGGTGCCCCGACTTGGCAGATCCCGCGCCCGACTTGGCAGTTCCGGCGCCCGAGTTTGCAGATCCCACAGATCAGTAAGCTGCCCGTGTCCCGCGGAAAGGATTTGGCGATCATGGCCCTGCGCGAACTGCGCTATTTCGGTGACCCAGTACTGAAGACCGTCGCCGACCCGGTGACCCGATTCGACAAGTCGCTGGAGGCCCTGGTTCAGGATCTGCTCGACACTGTCGAGCCGCAGGGCCGCGCCGGCCTCGCCGCGCCGCAGATCGGCGTCGGTCTGCGGGCGTTCAGCTACGACGTGCACGGCGAGCACGGCTACGTACTGAACCCGGAGATCGTGGAACTCTCCGAGGAGACCCAGGACATCGACGAGGGTTGCCTGTCCGTTCCGGAACTGTGGTTCCCGACCCCGCGTGCAGCCTACGCGGTGGTGCGCGGGGTGGACCTGCGCAACGAGCCGGTCACCGTGATGGGTAGCGGTGTCATGGCGCAGTGCCTGCAGCACGAGACCGACCACCTCGACGGAGTGCTCTACCTCGACCGTCTCGCCGCCGAACGGAAGCGGCAGGCAATGCGCCACGCACGGCAGAAAGACTGGTTCTGGAAGCGCTGATCGTGTCCGCATAACACTTCGCCGGACTGATGGCAATGGGCAGAAAGTCGGGTCTCGATGTCGAAACAGAACCCGCAATAGCTCGGTTGGACGCTAGCCAATATCCACATCGTCGATAACACTCCGTCACAGCCCGCTGCGCGTTCACCTGAACGGGGACGCGTGGCTGGCCGTTGCCTTCGGAGAGCCCTGTCGGGGCGAAGCGGGTTCGCCGAAGTCGCTCACCAACCCGTCGAGGAAGGACGTGGTATGACCCCACGTGGATGGCGCCGGCGCGGCCGGGCCGCCTTAGGGATGGCACTCAGCGCGGCGGTAGCCGGCGCGGTGCTCACCAGCCTGCCGGTCACGGCAGCCGCCGACCCGGCCCCGGCTGAAGAACCCGGCATCAGCAAGAAGGACGAGGAACTGCTCGCCAAGGCGAAGCAGGGCGGCAAGCGCACCGTCAGCGTGCTGGTCGCGACCGAACCGGGCCAGGCGGCCCGCGGCGCCGACGAACTGACGCGCGCAGGCGCCAAGGTGGAGTACCGGGCCGACGAGCTCGGCTACGTCCGCGCCGAGGTGCCGGTGGACGACGTCAAGCGAGTCGCGGCACTGTCCAGTGTCGACGCGCTCGACGTGGACGACGAGGTGCCGCTGCCCGACCCGCGCCCGGAGGGCGAGGTTCCCCCAGCGCCGCAGCCACAGCCCGGCGCGGACACCCCGAAGAACAACCCGTACATGCCGACCGGTGACACTGGCGCCGCCCAGTTCACCGACAAGCACCCGGCGTGGGACGGCCGCGGCACGACCGTCGGAATCATCGACACCGGCGTCGACCTCGACCACCCCTCGCTGAACACCACGAGCACCGGCGAGCGCAAGATCACCGACTGGGTGACCTACACCGACGGCCGGTTCACCGGGGGCGTCAACAACGACAACGACCCGACGTGGGTCAACATGAACACTGAGGTCGCGGGCGGTGCCTTCAGCGCGGCCGGCCAGGAGTACAACGCCCCCTCGGGCGACTACCGGTTCGGCGTCTTCGACGAGCGCGACCCCCGTCTCGGCGGCGAGGTCGGCAACGACGTCAACCGGGACGGCAACCCGGCGGGCAGCTCCGGCACCTTCGGCGTGCTCTGGGACTCGGCCACCGGAACCGTCTGGGTGGACGCCAACCAGAACCAGGACTTCACCGACGACAAGCCGATGACCGACTACAAGGTCAAGCACGACGTGGGCACGTTCGGCACGGACAACGAGGCCACTCCGGTTCGCGAGGCCATGCCGTTCGTGGTCCAGACCGACCCGGCCAACAACGTCGTCAATATCGGCATCGTCTCCGGCGCGCACGGTTCGCACGTCGGCGGCATCGTCGCGGGCAACAGCATGTTCGGCGGCGAGATGAGCGGCGCGGCTCCCGGCGCGAAGCTGGTGTCGGTGCGGGTCTGCCTGTTCGTCGCGGGCTGCACCAGCCACGCACTGCTCGAGGGCATGATCTACGCCGCGCGCGACGCGAACGTCGACGTGATCAACATGTCGATCGGCGGCCTGCCCGCGCTCAACGACGGCAACAACGCCCGCGCGGAGCTCTACGACCGGCTGATCGACACCTACGACGTGCAGATGTTCATCTCGGCCGGCAACTCCGGCTCCGGGGCGAACACCGTCGGCGACCCTTCGGTCGCGGGCAAGGTGATGAGCGTCGGCTCCTACATCAGCAAGTCCACCTGGCAGCGCAACTACGGCTCGGATTCCGCCGCCGTGGACAACCTGCACAGCTTCTCCTCGCGGGGGCCGCGGGAGGACGGTGGCTTCAAGCCGAACATCATCGCACCGGGATCGGCGATCTCGCCGGTGCCGACCTGGCAGGCAGGTGGTCCGGTCCCGGGCACCTATGCCCTGCCGCCGGGTTACGCCATGTTCAACGGCACGTCGATGGCCTCCCCGCAGGCCGCTGGCGCAGCGGCGCTGCTCGTGAGCGCAGCCAAGGCTCGCGGCGTGGAGCACAAGCCGGCGCAGCTGCGCTCGGCGATGAGTGGCACTGCCCGGTTCATCGACGGCTACCAGGCCTACGAGCAGGGCAACGGCCTGATCGACGTGAAGAAGGCGTGGAACCAGCTCAAGGCAGGCGTGGACACCGTCGACATCAGCTCCTCGGTGCCGGTGAACACCTCGCTGTCGGATTTCCTCGCCACTCCAGGTGTCGGCGTCGGCATCCATGACAGGGAAGGCGTCAAGGCGGGCGACCGTTTCGTCCGCGAGTACACCTTGACCCGTAACTCCGGCCCGGACCACCCGATCACCTATCGGGCGAACTGGGTGGGTAATGACGGCACGTTCAGCTCACCGAACACCGTCCAGCTGCGCAAGGGATACGCCACCAAGTTCAGGGTCACGGTGAATCCGCGTTCGGAGGGTGCCCATTCGGCGATCCTGAACCTGGACAGCCCGACCACGACCGGGCGGGACTTCCAGACGCTGAACACGGTGATCGCGGCGCAGGACTTCACCGCGGCCAACGGGTTCTCGTTGCGGCACGGCGGTGAGATCGGTCGTAACGAGACCAAGAGCTTCTTCGTCAGGGTCGAGCCGAACACCCCCGCGCTGAAGATCGACCTGGACGCGGGCGGTACGACGCCCGGTGCCGGACAGGTGCGCTTCCTGCGGTTCCACCCCTACGGTGTCGGCGTTGACAGCAACTCCTCGCTGAGCTGCTACAACCCGGTGGTCACGCCCAACGGGAGCTGTGCGGGCAACCCGACCAGCCGGACCGTCAGCAACCCGACTCCTGGTGTGTGGGAGATCGTGGTGGAGGCCCGCCGGACCTCCGACACCGCGTTCGCGCCCTACAGCCTGACGACGTCGGTACTCGGTGCCTCGGTATCGCCGAGCCCGGACACGATCGAGTCCGCGACGCTGGGCTCGCCCGTGGCACGGGAGTACACGCTGAAGAACCAGTTCGGCCCGATCACCGGCAGGGCGACCGGGACGAACCTGGGCAGCGCGAAGGTCGCCACCCCGAGCATCGGTGATGGCGAGCAGCAGCAGTACCAGGTGGCGGTGAAGGCGGGCGCGAGCCAGCTGAAGGCGCGCATCGGCAGCACCTCCGACGTCGGCGCGGATCTCGACCTGGCCGTGTACAACTGCACCAGCGGAAGCTGCAGCCTGGCCGGCCAGAGCGCCGACGGCGACTCGGAGGAGCAGGTTGTGATCAACAACCCGGCCGCCGGCAACTGGATCGTCCTTGTGCAGGGCTACGCGGTCCCCGCGGGCACCACCACGTTCTCCTACCTCGACGTGTTCAGTGGCGAGGCGTTCGGGTCGATCGCGGTGGACGACTCCGACGCACTGCGTCCCGGTGGTTCAGAGTGGACGGTGACCGGCACCGTGACGCCGAAGACGACGCCATCAGCGGGACGTGTCCTGCTCGGCAACGTCGAGGTGCGGACCGACGAGAACGTGCTCGTCGGTTCCGGTGACGTCATCGTCGAGAACGTCACCGCGTAGCGGTAGGCGCAGAACGCGGTACGAGTACGACCAGAACGGGGCTCCGCCGATCAATCCCGGCGGGGCCCCGTTCGTCGTCTCGCACTTTCCCGGGAAAGTGCGAGGCAGCCGGGATCAGGCGAGAAGGACGATGTCGTTGCCCTCCGGGTCCGCCGAGCCGATCGCGTCGTCGGTATCCCCGGCCAGCAGGACAGGGCGCAACCGGTTGCGTCCCTGCCGTACGGCGGGATCCCGGACGAACTCCAACCATGGTCCGCGCCCACTCGGCGCCCTGAGTCCCGCATAGTCGGCCGAGGCGTGCTCGATGGACCAGCCGAGCAGCGCGGCCCAGAATTCGGCCGCACCACCCGGATCGGGAACGTCGATCTCAATTTGCGCGAACCGGCTGGGCACGAACGGACCCTACCGGGTCGCCAGCCGCAGCAAGGCCCACAGCTGACCCGCCGCGTCGTAGTCACCGTCCACAGAGTCCAGTGACCACGGCCCTGCCCTGCCCCAGAGCCACAGGTAGACCTCGGCAGGCCGACCAGTGACGACGACGTCCGCGTTCTCCGTCTCCCGTTCCGAACAGCGCCAGGCGAGCGTCTCGGTAGTTCCGGCACGGGCGATCCAGCTGTGCCCCGCCGTTCGCACGGCGACCGTTCCGGTGCGGGTCCCGGTCATCCCGAGCATCGGCAGCCGCTGCCCGAACCACAGACAGAGCATCTCGTCCACCCCGTCGACCGCGACGTCATCCGGAATGTCGTCCGGTGTGTCCGCGAAGGGCGTCGCGGCGGCCCGTTGCAGATCGATCCGGTGCACGGTGGTCTCGTGTGCCATCCGCCTGCGCCAGAAGCCGTAGGTGGGGTCGGCAGGCCACCAGGACGCGGCCCGCTCGGCCGGGTCGTGCCGCTCCAGCTCGGCTCGCAGTGCCGCCAGCCCCTCCCGCAGGTACTCCTCCGCCGGCTGGCCTTCACCCGGCTCCCGCTGCCATCGCCGCGGACGCGCTCCCTCGGCGAGCCAGGCCAGCGTGGCCCGGTAAACGCTGCCCACGTGTCTGGTGAGTTCCCCCGTCGTCCAGCCGGGGCAGGCGGGCACGGCGGTGCCGTCCGGAGTCCGGTGGGCGAGATCGGCAAGCAGTTCGCCCTCGATACCGAGCACCTCGAGCAGCCTGCCGTGCTCGATCACTGACTGACCTGACATGTCTAGCCCCGCGTTCGCCTTCGCCCTGGTGCGGGGCACGGGGCGTTCCTGACCTGCTCGGCGGAACGCTCCGTTGGCTCCGGGTACACCGCGCGCCGTGCCAGTTCGAGGAACTGCCGTGTGCGCTGCACCAGCTCGTCGGCCAGTTCCTCGGTGACCTTTCGCGTGTTGCCCGCCTGCGCGGCCGCCTGTGTCGCCGAGTTGGCGGCGAAGTAGGTGGCCCACTCGCCGAGTTCGGGTGCCTCCGCCTCGAGCAGCACCCACACACTGGCCGGTCGGGCGCGGCCACGATGCGGGCGTCCCTTTGCCGAGAGCACCGCTGCCGCGGCACGCAGGGCGGAAAGGTACGAGGAGATGAACCGGTGGACCGGATCGGTCTCGCCGACGGCTTCGGCAAGACCACGCTGCGCCTGGGTCAGCAGGGACACCGCCGCCGGTGAGACAGGCGGCTGCCAGCGCATCGGAAGCGCCGGCTGCACAGCGCGGCCGGGGTGACCGGCACGGCCGGAACGACCGAGTTGCTCACGGGCCGTGATCGCGACGGACATGGCGGCCTCCTCCTGTTCGGCCTGCGCACCCTTGGCGGAATGCGCGGCGAGCACCGGGACGGTGAAGGGGCCCGGGGCAGAGACGCTTCCCCCGCCCCTGCCCCGGGCGCCCGACCAGTGAGCACTCACCGTACGTCGAACGTATGTTCGAACATAGCCAGACTAACCCGGGATCGCCCCGGACTCAACCCCGCGTCCATGCGATGCACATCGCACCCGCAGCGGTGTCCGTGGTCTCATAACCTCATGAGCACGCTCGACCATCCCGCCGTCGCGAAGGTCGCCGCCGCACTGGCCGAGGCCGGACAGCACGAGGCGGCAGAGGGAATCCAGATCCTGCCTGCCGAAGTACGCACGGCGGTGCAGGCCGCCGAGGCACTGGGCGTCGAACCGGGCGCTATCGCCAACAGCCTCGTGTTCCGGGCCGAGGGAGCCGCCGGTGAGTTCCCGCTGCTGGCGCTGACCTCGGGCGCCCACCGCGCGGACACCGGCGCACTGGCCCTGCTGGCCGGCGCCGACACGGTCGGCAAGGCCGACCCGGCGTTCGTCAAGGCCCACTCCGGTCAGGTGATCGGCGGAGTCGCCCCCGTGGGACATCCGCACCCCATGAAGACCCTCGTCGACAACGCACTGGAGCAGTACGACGTGGTCTGGGCCGCCGCGGGGCACGCCAAGTCCATCTTCCCGACCACCTACCGGGCGCTGCTGGAACTCACCAACGGCACGCCCGCGGACGTGGCGGGCGCCGCAGGTCTCGCGGCTGGCACGGACGGTGCGCGGCGGTGACCGCGATGCCGTCCGAGCGCACTCGGCTGGTCGAACTCTCGGCCGAGGACTTCCGGGTACGCCTGCGCGAGGCGCTGGGGCTCTACGTCGCGGCGATGAACTATCCGCAGGGCACAGCCGAGCAGCGGGCGCCGATGTGGCTGACCCACGTGCTGCGCGAGGGCTGGCGCTGTGTCGCGGCGCTGGACGGCGAGGGCAGGATGACCGGTCTCGCCTACGGCTACCGGGGCAGTCCCGGCCAGTGGTGGCACGAGCAGGTGCGGCGTGGCCTCGCGGAGGCAGGCAGCGCGGCCTCAGCGGGCAACACGGGCACGGCGGACCCCGACTGGCTGGATGACTACTACGAGCTCACCGAGATCCACGTGCATCCGGAGAACCAGGCGCGAGGCATCGGCGAGGACCTCCTGCGCATGCTGATGGAGGACGTGCCACACCGGCACGTGCTGCTGTCCACCCCGGAGGGCCCGACCAGAGCCTGGAAGCTGTACCGCAGGCTCGGGTTCGTCGACGTCCTGCGCAACTACCACTTCGTCGGGGACCCCCGCCCGTTCGCGATTCTCGGCCGCACTCTCCCACTCGACTGATCGGCCCTGCGACGCCTGGGCGCAGGGCGTGATGTCCCCAATGTGGCATTGGGGACGTTCAAGTTCCCCAACGCCACATTGGGGACATACCGGCACCAACCGTGAACCGTCTGCCGCGCAGCGGAGTGATCCGTGCGGGATCCGGAACGCGAACGGGCGTGTCCTTCGTTGGTCGCTGCATGACAGGCACAGAGACCACTCGCGTTGACCCGGCCACCTACGACAGGGTGGCGGTGCGGATCGAACGCCGCTCACTGCTGGTGGTCGGTGGCCTCCCCGGCGCGGGCAAGAGCACCTTGCTGCGCGGGCTGGAGGCGGATGTGCCGGTCACCGTCCTCGACGCCGACCAGGTACGGGCCCGGCTGCGCCGGCTGTTGCCCGCCGGGACGCCGTACTCCTGGTACCGCCCGTTCGTGCACCTGCTGCAACTGGCCCGGCTGGTGGCCGGGGCCTTCGGCGCCGCGGGGCCGCTCGTCGTCCACGATCCGGCCACCGGCCCACTGGCCAGGACGGCCTTTCGCGCGCTCGGCGCACTCACCGGCCGCACCCGCCACCTGCTCTGGCTCGACTGCACCCCGGAAGCCGCACTGGCCGGACAGCGCGCCAGGGGCCGGGTGCTGCTGGGGTGGTCGTTCACCCGTCATGCCCGCAACGCACCGCGGCTGCGGGGGCGGTTACTGGCGGGCGACACACCCTCTGGCTGGCACAGCGGCTCGATCATCGACAGGGCGGCGGCCCGCCGGGGTCTCCGGCTCCAGGTCCGCGAAGGCGTATCCGGAACCGGAGACCCGGCCCGCTCAGTGCCGCGGCCGCCAGTAACTCACCGCAAGGGCGAGAACCAGTAGCCCGGCACCGCACCACCCGGTCACACCGAGCCGCTCGTCGAGCAGCACCGCCGCCAGCAGGGCGGCGGTCAGCGGCTCGAGCAGGGCGGCCAGTGCCGCGAGTACCGGGTGGGCGCCGCGCAGCCCCCCGAAATACGCCGCATAGGCCAGTGCCGTCGGTACCGCACCGAGATAGAGCGCCAGTGCCACCACTTCGGGATCGACGGGCAACCACATCCCGAGCCACAGGGCGAACGGCAGCAACAGCAGGCCACCGGCGAGGCAGCCGAAAGCGGTGGTGCGCAGCGGATCCAGCCCGGCCACCGCATGCCGGGTGAACAATGTCAGCGCGGCGAACCCGCCACCTGCCAGCAATGCGAACACCAGCCCGGCCAGCAGCTGCGCCTGGTCGCCCGCCGCACCGGGCGACCAGGTGAGCAGCACCAGGCCGAGCAGTGCGGCGAGCAGGGAAGCGATGGCCGAGTTGGCCGGCCTGCGCCGCTCGGTCAACGCCGTGGAGACCGCGACGAACACCGGCACACTGCCGATGGTGACCATGGTCGCGACGCTCACGGAGGTCAGGACCATGGCGATGAAGTAGCTCGCCTGGAACACGGCGAGCAGTGAGCCGGCAAGCAGGATCCGGCGCAGGACCTCCGGGGTACGGACCAGCCCGCGCAGCCCACCGGTGGCGGCCAGCAACAGCACGGTGAGGAAACCGCCGAGCAGCAGGCGGTAGGTGGCGATCGACAGCGGATGCAGGCCGCCACGGGCGGCCAGCAGGGAACCCGCGAGACCACCTGTGCCCCAGAGCACCCCGGCGGCCAGCAGCATCGCGGCGGATTTCGCCTCGGGACGTGCGGATACAACGACAGCAGACATGAATGAACGCTCCAGCGTCGAAGGAGGAAAGGACTACGACGACGCGGGGCGTCCGCGGGTGAAGGATCACCGAAACGCCGTGCGGCATGGACGCCGCACGGCGGACTCACACAGCTACGCCCCGCTCAGGAGCGTGGCGGTGGGGTGGAAAGAAAAACTCGGCGCATGTTCCGCACTCTACCCAGGTCACGGTCCGTGCCCGCCGTCGGCGAACCACCTCGGGCGGGCACGGACTTCTCGTTCGGCTGGCTCCTACCTCATTCCAGCTCGGCTAGCTGCTCTCGCAACGTGTCCAGCCCCATCCCGCCGAGCCGGAGCGCCCTGGTGTGGAAGTCCTTGAGGTCGAAGGAATCCCCGGCCCTGTGCTCCGCCTCGTCACGCGCCGCGAGCCAGATCCGCTCACCTAGCTTGTACGCGGGCGCCTGGCCAGGCCAGCCGAGGTAGCGATCGATCTCGTCGCGCACATGGTCCGCGTCGGTGATCGTCCTGGTCAGCATGAACTCGAGACCGAGCTCAGGGGTCCACCGCTCGCCCTCGTGGAACCCGGTGCCCTCCGGGATCTCCAGTTCCAGGTGCATGCCGATGTCCACGACGACCCGTGCCGCGCGGAACAGGTGCGCGTCGAGCATGCCCAGCAGGTTGCCGTCGTCACCGAGGTAGCCCAGATCCTGCATGAGCCGCTCGGCGTAGAGCGCCCAGCCCTCGGCGTGCCCCGAGGTGAAAGCCATCAGCCGCTGGAACTTGTTCAGCGTCGCCGCCTGGTGCACGGAGGTCGCGATCTGCAGGTGATGACCTGGCACACCCTCGTGATAGACCGTGCTGACCTCCCGCCAGGTGGAGAACTCCTCCTTCTCCGCCGGAACCGACCACCACATGCAACCGGGACGGGAGAAGTCCTCGTTCGGCCCGCTGTAGTAGGCGCCGACGCCACCGCCGGGGGGCGCGATCTTGCATTCCAGCGCCATCAACTCGTCGGGAATGTCGAAGTGGGTTCCCCGCAACGACTTCAGCGCGTCGTCGGAGAGGTTCTGCATCCACTGCTCGAGTCCACGCTTGCCGTGGACGCTGTACCGGTCGTCGGCGTCGAGGGCTGCGGCTGCCTCGGCGAGGGTCGCTCCCGGTTTGATCCGCTCGGCGACCTCCTTGGCCTCGCGCTCGACCCTGGCGAACTCGGCCCAGCCCCACTCGTAGGCCTCCCGGAGATCGAGAGCGGCACCGGTGAAGTAGCGCGACCACAACCGGTAGACGTCCTCACCGACGGCGTCCTTGGTCGGAGCGAGCGGCGCGAGCTCGGCCCGGAGGAACCCTGCGAGCTCGGCATAGGCCTCCTGTGCGGCACCGGCTCCCGCGCGCAACTCGGCGCGCAGCGAGTCCGGCACGTCCGACGCACCCGAGACGAGATTGTCGAAGTAGCCGGTCGCACCATGCAGGCCAGCCCAGGTCTCGGCCTGCTCGGCGACCTTGCTCACCTGCCGCAGCGCGGGTGCGGTTCCGGCCTCCGCGGCTGCGAGCAGGGAAGCGCGTACCCCGTCCAGCGCCTCAGGCACCTTGCCCAGCCGTGCGGCGACGTTGCCCCACTGCTCGGCGGTGTCCAGGGGCATCAGGTCGAAGATCATCCGGATCTCCTGCACCGGGCTGGCGATCACGTTGAGCGAGCCGATTTCCAGCCCGGCCTCGTGGATCTCCACCTGGAGTCCGACCCGCTCGGTGAACACCGCCTTCGCGGCGCGTTCACCCGCGTCCCGCGGCTCGACCCCCTCGATCGCCCGCAGCGCGCGCTTGGCCAGCGCGGCGCGTGCGGCGTAGCCCTCCGGCGAGTAGTCGGTGAGCTGGTCGTCGTAGCCCGCGACGCCGATCGACGTCGCCGCGACGGGGTCTGCCGCCGCGTAGTCGTCGACGAACCGGTCGCAAATGTCGTGTACGCCCTCGGTAGAAGCCATATCGGCACGCTACCGCGCGCCCCCGCGCGAGCGCCCGCGAGTTACGCGCGAGCGGGCACCAGGCCCAGCCTGCTCACCAGTTCCCTGGTCGCCTTCGACCGGTTGAACGTGTAGAAGTGCAGATCCGGCACTCCCTCGGCGATCAGCCGCTCGCACAACTCGGTCACCGCGTCGAGTCCCTCCGCACGGAACGCCTTCGGATCGTCGGTGAGCGGCTCCAGCCGGTTCAGCAGGGCGGAGGGCGCGCTGGCCCCGGAAAGCTCGATTGTCTTGCGGAGCGTGCGGGGCGTGGTCAGCGGCATGATTCCGGGGATCAGCAATGCCTCACACCCGGCCGCGGCTACGCGGTCGCGCAGGCGCAGGAAATCCTCCGGCTCGAAGAAGAGCTGCGCGATCGCGAAGTCCGCGCCTGCGCGGAACTTGCGCACCAGGTGCAACGTGTCGGTGTCCAGGTCGGCCGAACGCGGGTGTCCGTAGGGAAAGGCCGACACGCCGACGCAGAAGTCGCCGAGTGAGCGCACCAGCTCGACCAGTTCCTCGGCGTAGTTCAGCCCGTTCGGATGCGGTACCCATTCCCCGTACGGATCTCCTGGCGGATCGCCGCGCAGCGCGAGAATGTTGCGCACGCCGACCGCGGCGTACGAACCGATCACGTGGCGCAGTTCGGCCACGGAGTGGCCCACCGCGGTGAGGTGGGCCATCGGAACCAGTGTCGTCTCAGTGGCGACCCTGGCGATGCTGCGGACGGTGCCGTCCCTGCTGGACCCGCCCGCGCCGTAGGTGATCGACATGTACGCCGGGTCGTACGGTTCCAGCTCCCGGATCGACCGCCAGAGGATCTCTTCGTCAGCGGCGTCCCGCGGTGGGAAGAACTCGACCGAGAACACGGTCGCGTCTCCCCGCAACCGATCCACCACCGTTGTCATATCGCTCATCGTAGTCGGCGGTCCGGTTACTGAGACACCGCTCCCAGCAGCTGAGAGCAGGAGGGCGGCGTCACAATCCGGCCATCAGATCCGTCTCGGTGATCCCCGGTCCCTGCCCCTCCCGGATGAACCATTCGGTGCCGAAGGCTTCGGTGAACGCGTCGTCCGGCATCGCGAGGAAGAACGACTGCTCGCTGATCTGGCTGGCGTGTGCGCGCATGGCGGCGCGCTTTTGCTCGGTGAAAGCCCGGACATCCACCGACGCGGTGAGCTCCGCCTCCGGCTTGCCGAACTCCTGGCCCTCGGCCTCGTCGAAGTCGGGCAGTTCGATTCCGGCCGCCGCGGCCGACTTCGCGAACTCGGCCATCCCGCGCAGCATCTTGTCGCGGTTCATGGTGCCCTGGTACACCCGGGGCGTTCCGGCGATCTCGGCGGCACGCAAGCCCACGCGGTGCACCTGGATGTGGTCCGGATGCCCGTAACCGCCGTTGTCGTCGTAGCAGGTCAGCACATCCGCCTGCTCCTCGCGCAGGATGGCGGCGAGCTTCTGCGCCGCCTCCTCCACCGACGCCGTCCAGAACGAGCCCGGCGCCTCGTTGGTCGGCTCGCCCATCATCCCGGAGTCCACATAGCCCAGGAACTCCACGCGCTTGGCGCCCAGAATCTCCGCCGCGGCCTGGGTTTCGGCGACCCGCCGCTGCCACAACTGCTCCCCATCGGTGAGAAAGCCCTCGTCCACCTCACCGTGCTCGCCACGGGTCGCGACGACGAGCACCACCCGATGCCCGTCCTCGAACGCCTTGCGCATGACACCGCCACAACCGATGCACTCGTCGTCGGGATGGGCGTGAAACGTGACCAGAGTTCCCATGCTCACGAACCTACGCGAATCCACCGACAGAATCCGCCGCGTGCCAGGTATCGCACTTTCCCGGGAAAGTGCGAGCTCCAGTCCCGCACTTTCCCGGGAAAGCGCGGGCTCTGGTGACGTTTCCGCCACATGCGCCCACCCCGAGATCGCGTCCCGCCAGCACAACCGTGACGATAGGGACATGACTGTGCCGGACTACGACGCCGACCTGCCCGTTCACGTCGAACGGGTCCTCGACGACTTCGTGCGCGAGGCCGGTGCGGCCATCCGGGACACCGAACCGGCCTTCGAGCCCGGCCTCGACGCCCTGTCCGCCTTCGTCCTCGGTGGCGGCAAGCGCCTGCGCCCGACGTTCGCCTGGTGGGCCTGGCGAGGAGCAGGCGGCGATCCGGCAGGGCCGCACGCCGAGGGAGTGCTGCAGGCCGTCGCCAGCCTGGAGCTGATCCAGGCGTGCGCGTTGATCCACGACGACGTCATGGACTCGTCGGACTCCCGCCGTGGCGCCCCGACCGTGCACATGGCCTTCGCCAAACGGCATGCCGACGCGGGGCTGCTCGGCTCGGCGGCCACCTTCGGGCTCTCGGCGGCGATCCTGATCGGTGACCTCGCACTGGCCTGGGCCGAGGACATGTTCGCAGGCGCGGCACTGCCCGCGGAGACGCTCACCGCGGCGCGGCCGGCATGGCGGGCGATGCGCACCGAGGTGATGGCCGGGCAATACCTCGACGTGCACACCCAGGCCGTCGGTGACACCTCCATCGAAGCCGCACTGCGGATCGACAAGCTCAAGACAGCCGCCTACACCGTGCAGCGGCCACTGCACCTGGGCGCGGCCCTCGCCGGGGCCGGCGAAACCACGGTCCGCACACTGCTGAACCTCGGCGGTGACCTAGGGATCGCCTTCCAGTTGCGCGACGACCTGCTGGGTGTGTTCGGCGATCCCTCCGTCACCGGCAAACCCGCCGGTGACGACCTGCGCGAGGGCAAACGCACCCTGCTGCTCGCACTCGCTTTGCGTGGTGCCGACGAACAGGGGCGAGACGCCGAGGGCAAACTCATCGCCGCGTCCGTGGGCAACGCGGAACTGACCGAGTCCGACGTGGACGACGTCCGGCAGGCACTCCTCGACGTCGGCGCCGTCGACGCCGTCGAACGGCGGATCACCGAACTCACCGACACGGCGCTGACCACTTTGGAGCAGGCCGCACTCACCGAACCGGCGGCCACCCGGCTCGCCGAACTCGCCGCGCGTGCGACCCAGAGGAACTACTGACCATGGCACGATCCGTCAGGGGGCGCACCGACCATGTGGTGGTGATCGGTGCTGGCCTCGCCGGACTGTCGGCCACCCTCCACCTGCTGGGTGCGGGCAGGCAGGTGACCCTCCTGGAACGTGAGCCGCATCCGGGCGGCCGGGTCGCACAACGCGACGGTGCCGACTACTCCGTGGACACCGGCGCCAGCGTGCTCACTATGCCCGAACTGCTCGACGAGGCGTTCGCCGCGGTCGGCGAGAACACTTCGGACCGGCTCCGGCTGACCCGGCTCGACCCGGCGTACCGCGCCCACTTCGCCGACGGCAGCACCATCCGGCTGCATACGGGGGCCGAGGCGATGGAGACCGAGATCCGCGCGGTCGCCGGAGCACGGGAAGCCGAGGGCTACCGGGATCTGCGGCGCTGGCTGAGTGCGCTCTACGCCGCCCAGCGCGATCACTTCATCGGAGCCAACTTCGATTCCCCGCTCGATCTGGCACGCCCGGAACTGGCCAAGTTGGCCGCTCTGGGCGGGTTCGGCAGGCTCGGCCCGCATATCGGTCGCTTCCTGCGGGACGAGCGGCTGCGCCGGTTGTTCTCCTTCCAGTCGTTGTACGCCGGACTCGACCCGATGCGGGCGATCGCCGCGTACGGCGTGATCTCCTATATGGACACCGTCGGCGGGGTCTACTACCCAATGGGTGGCATGGGCATGATCGCGCGAGCCATGGCCGCGGCCGCGGAAGACGCCGGTGCGCGAGTACGTCTCGGCACATCCGCCGCGTGGCTGGAGCGGATCTCGTCCCGGGTGCGTGCGGTTCGCACGGCAGCGGGCGAACGAATCGAGTGCGACGCCGTCGTACTGGCCACCGAACTCGCCACGGCACATCAACTACTCGGCGTCCGTCCCCGCAGGGCGCGCCCACTGAGGTACTCCCCATCGGCCGTCGTACTGCACGGAAGTACGGCACACAGCTGGCCCGAGCTGGACCACCACACGATCTTCTTCGGTGCGGCGTGGCGAAGGACCTTCGCCGAGATCATCCGGGACGGAACCCTGATGAGCGATCCCTCGCTGCTGGTGACCCGGCCAACCGCCACCGACCCGGGTCGTGGCGGGAACGGGCGTCAGTCGATCTCGGTGCTGGCCCCCGCACCGAACCTGATCACCGGCCGGATCGACTGGGCCAGGGTGGGGCCTCGCTACCGGGAGGAACTGCTTGGCACACTCACCGCTCGCGGTCTGACCGGCTTCGACTCGGACCTCGATGTGGACGAGGTCGTCACGCCCGCGAACTGGGCCGAGCGCGGGCTCAGCGCGGGCACCCCGTTCTCCCTGGCCCACACGTTCGCCCAGACCGGCCCCTTCCGGCCGCGCAATCTGGTTCGCGGCGTGGACAACGCGGTACTCGCCGGTTGCGGCACGACCCCGGGGGTCGGCATCCCGCCGGTACTCATCTCCGGCAGGCTCGCCGCTGCCCGCGTCACCAACTGAGCCACCGCATCGACCGGCTGAACCCACGCACACTCGATACCCTGCGCTCATGACCTCAGCAGGCAACAGGCCGATCAGAATCGGCCTGCAACTTCAGCCACAGCACGCCGACTACGCCACGATCCGTCGCGCGGCCGCGGAAGCCGAGGAACTCGGCGTGGACATCCTCTTCAACTGGGACCACTTCTACCCACTCTCCGGTGAGCCAGAGGGCAAGCACTTCGAGTGCTGGACGATGCTCGGGGCGTGGGCGGAATCGACCAGTCGAGTCGAGATCGGCGCTCTGGTCACCTGCAACAGCTACCGCAATCCCGAACTGCTCGCCGACATGGCCCGCACGGTCGACCACATCAGCGATGGCAGGCTCGTCCTCGGCATCGGCGCGGGCTGGTTCGAGAAGGACTACGACGAGTACGGCTACGAGTTCGGTACCGCGGGCAGGCGGATCGACGATCTCGGCGAGGCGCTGCCGCGAATCGAGAGCAGGTTCGCCAAGCTCAACCCGCCGCCGACCCGCAAGATCCCGGTGCTGATCGGCGGAAGCGGCGAGAAGAAGACCCTGAAGCTGGTCGCCAGGCACGCCGACATCTGGCACGGCTTCGGTGAGGTGGAGACCGCCACCCGCAAGGTGCGGATCCTTGACCAGCACTGCGCCGACGTCGGGCGCGACCCGGCCGAGATCGAGCGTTCGGTCGGTGTGGAGGGCTCCCCGGAGAAGTCCGCGGCGCAGCTGCACGATCTCGGGATCACCATGTTCACCGTGGCGACCGGCGGTCCGGACTACGACCTCGGCCAGCTGCGCGAATGGCTCGCCTGGCGCGACGAGCAGAACGGCTGAGGCACAGGGGGACCCGGCGAGCAGCAGGACGTCAGGTCCCCCGGCCTGGAAAGGTCCCGACGTACAGCGGGATGACACCGTGTGCCGGGCCAGCCAGACTGTCGCCCATGGTGGCCACCGGGATGGACACGCAGGCCGATCCGCCGCCCACTGTCCATGGCCGCGCTCCCCAGCTCGCCGGACTGACCGGCCGGCTCGACCTCGCCCGCGAAGGGCAAGGTAGCGCCGTCGTGATTCTCGGCGAAGCGGGAGCCGGGCGTACGACACTGCTGGACGCACTGCGGTCGGCCTGGCCCTCGGCGCGCCTGTTCGGCACCTGCGGGGCCGAATCCGAGTCCGCGTTGCCGTTCGCCGGATTGCATCGGCTGCTCCGGGCCGCACCGGCGGACATCGCGCGGCTGCCGGTCGCACATCGGACCGCTCTCGCTCCCGCGCTCGGCCCCACCTGCCCTGCCGGACCCGTCGTCAGCAGTGGCGATCTCGGCATGCACGCCGCCGTCCACCACCTGCTGACCGAAAGCGCGACAGCGCCGGAAGCCGCTGTGACCGTCTGCCTTGTCGACGACGCCCAACTGCTCGACCACGCGTCGCTGTCGGCGCTGGCGTTCACCGCCCGCAGGCTCGAGGGCACCCGGACGGTTCTCGTGTTCACCGCCGAGCAGGGCCCCGAGTGGCCCTGCGCCGACCTGCTGGACCGGATCCCCCGTGTCCACCTCCGGCCACTGGACGACGACGCGGCGGAGGCGATCCTGCGGGACCGTCTCTGCCGTGACCTCGGTACCGAGCGCAGTGGACAGCTGATCGACCTGTGCTGTGGGAACCCGCTGGCCCTGACCGAGGTCGCCGAGGCGCTGGGCGTCGAGGGCCCGGACGCATTCGCGGCCCTGCCCCGATCCCTGCCCGCGACCAGCAGGTTGCGCCGCTCGATCCGGCGCAGGCTGGTCCGGCTCTCCGCTGGTGCCCGCAGGATCGTGGCGATGACGGCCGTCGACGGTGCACTCGGCCTCGACGTCCTGCTCCGGGCCTGCGCCAGTGCGGGAATCGCACCGGACGGGCTCGACGAGGGACGGCGGGCGGGGCTGCTGGTGGTCACCGACGGGGTCGCCCGGGTACGCGGGCGCCTGCTGGACGGCGTACTCAGGGCGGAACTCGACCTTGGCGAGACACAGGAGGCGCACCGCCTGCTCACCGAAGTCACCGATCCCGAGACCGACAGGTACCGCTGGACCTGGCACAGGGCAGCGCTGGCGAATGAGGACACCAGGAGGATCGCGGCGGAACTCGACCACGCGGCCGCGTTGGCGCGACAGTCTCGCGACTATCTCGCGTCGTCCAGGGCGAGCGAGCGCGCGGCTGTCCTCGGCGCACCCGGCGAGGACAGGGCGCGGCGGCTGATCACGGCGTCGGCCGACTACTGGGCAGCGGGCCGTCCGCGCCGTTGCCGCGCACTGCTCACCGAGGCCGAACCCCTGGCCGGATCGGCCGAGCTGCGCGGCGCCGTCTCGCTGCTCAACGGCGAGATCGAACTACGCAGCGGGTTCCCAGCGGCCGCTGCCAGCGAGCTGCTCGTCATGGCACGGCAGTTCGCTGACACGCACCGCTCGCTGGCCGTCGAAACGCTCGTGCTCGCGGGCGAGGCGAGTTGCGTGGCCGGGGACAACGCGGGATATGTCGCCACGGCCGAGGACGCGGCGCGGCTGCGCACCGCCGAGCAGACACCGGCGACGGGACTGGTGCTCGACCACTTCGCGGGAATGGCGTCGACCTTCCGTGGCGAGCACGGCAAGGCCGAAGCGGCGCTGCGCAGGGTCGTCGCGTTCGCCGGTGTCACCGAGCATCCCGTCGCGAAGATCCTCGCGAGCCAGGCCGCCTACACCCTCGGCGAGTCCTCGACCGCACACGAACTCGCCCTGCGCGCCGTGACCCACGCACGAGCCAGCGGCAATCAGACCCAGGTGCCGTGGGCGATGGTCTACGCCTCGATGGCGGCGATGCTCGCCGACCGGTACTCGGCAGCGGTCAGCAGCTCGCTGGAGGGCCTGCGCACCGCACAAGCGCTGGGACAGCGCAACTGCGCGATCGACCACCTCTGCATCCTCGCACTGCTGTCCGCGATGCGGGGTGACCACGAGACCGCCACGATCCGGCTCGACGCGGCCGCGCACGGTGTCGCCGAGCGGGGGCTGGGCAGGCCGAGCGCGTTCGGTTCCTGGGCCGCGGCCTGCGCCGACCTCGCGGTCGGCCGTCCCGCCGACGCACTGGACCGGTTACGCCCGCTTTCCTCCGGCGAGAACCACCGCTACTCCTCGATCAGGGCGATGGCGGTACCGCAATTCGTCGAGGCCGCGGTGCGCTGTGGTCAGCGGCGCAGAGCGGAGCGCGCACTCGGCTCGTTCGACCGCTGGGCCAGCAGTACGGGAGGACCCGCGCGACGCGCGCTCGCGCACCGTTGTCACGCCCTGCTCGCGAACACCACAGCGGAAGCGACGGAGCACTACCTCGAGGCGATCCAGTTGCACCGCGAATGCGATACGAGTTTCGAACTGGCCAGAACCGAACTCTTCTACGCACATCAGTTGCGCCGGGACCGGAAACCGGGACAGGCGAGGGAGTATCTGCGGGAGTCACTGAAGATCTTCCAGGGAGCGGGTGCGCGGCACTGGGTCTCGCGCACCAAGGCGGAACTGCGGGCGTGCGGCGATCCCGTACGTGGCGAGAGTTCCACCGGCACCACCGAACTGACCCCGCAGCAATCGGAGATCTCCCGCCTTGTCGCCGAGGGCGCGACCAACAGGGAGATCGCGACCCAGTTGTTCATCAGCCACCGCACCGTCGATTACCACCTGCGCAACATCTTCACCAAACTCGGTGTCCGGTCCCGCGTGGAACTGGCCAAGCTGTTCCGCTGATACCTGCCGGAAGGCCGGGACTGGTGGTTTCACCGATACGCGCCTGCGGTGCTCCTGCGCAGAATCGGAAGCTCCCGGTGCTGGCACCCGCTCCCCCGCCGCTCCGGGTTGTCATGTCCCCTGTGAACAGGAGTACAACGACGTGTCTCCACGGACCACTTTCGCGGACCGAGTCCGCTCGTCCCGCCCCTCCCGCGGCACCAGAATCGTGGCCGCCATGTCCATGGCACTCGCCGTGGCAGGCGGCAGCCTCGCCGGCGCCTCGACGGCGCAGGGCGCCGAGAACCCGCACGAACGTGGCCCGGCTCCCACGGAGTCCAGCATCGAGGCTCCTCGCGGCCCCTTCGCCACTTCCGAGACCCGTGTCTCGTCGTTCTCCGTCCGCGGTTTCGGCGGCGGCACGATCTACTATCCGACCAGCACGAGCCAGGGCACGTTCGGCGCGGTCGCGATCGCCCCGGGCTTCACCGCGAGCCAGTCCAGCATGAGCTGGTACGGCCCGCGCCTGGCGTCCCAGGGCTTCATCATCTTCACCATCGACACCAACAGCCGTTACGACCAGCCCGGCAGTCGCGGCGATCAGTTGCTGGCCGCGCTGGACTACCTCGTTGAGGACAGCTCGGTCCGTGGCCGGATCGACGCGAGCAGGCTCGGCGTCATGGGCCATTCGATGGGTGGCGGCGGCTCGCTGGAGGCCGCGTCCGACCGGCCCAGTCTGCAGGCCGCCATCCCGCTCACGGCGTGGAACACCGACAAGACCTGGGGTGAGGTCCAGGTGCCGACCCTGATCGTCGGTGCCGAGAACGACTCCGTCGCCTCGGTGCGATCGCACTCGATCCCGTTCTACAACAGCCTTCCGTCCAGTTTGGACAAGGCGTACCTCGAACTGGACGACGCCAGCCACTTCGCGCCGAACTCGTCGAACACGACCATCGCGAAGTACAGCATCTCCTGGCTCAAGCGCTTCATCGACAACGACACCCGCTACGAGCAGTTCCTCTGCCCGGCCCCCGACGACCGCACCATCTCCGACTACCGCGACACCTGCCCGCACTCGGGCTGAAGCCGAACGCGATCAGCGCGGCCCACCGCCTTCCCTGCGGTGGGCCGCCACGCGTTCCCGGGTCGCACAGCGGGCGGAGCAGTAGCGGCGCGGCCCACCGCTGCCGGTGTCGACGAACGGCCTGCCGCAGCGCGGGGAGGCACACAGGCCACCCGGCACCTGCTGTCGTTCGGCGAGCAGCACGGCGAGCGCCAGGCTGGACGAGGTCAGAATCCATTCGTCCATCGGCGCGTCGTCGGTGCTGTCGACGTGCAGGTGCCAGGCATGGCTTCCGCCATGGCTGGTCAATCGGGGCGGGCACGCCCGTGCCAGCAGCGAGTTGAGCACTCGGGCCGCCTCGTCGGCGCCGGCGGCCCCGAACACCGGCAGGAGCTCCCGCGCGGTCGCCCGCAGGCGGACGATGTCGGCGGCGGCCAACTCCAGGGGCTCCCGCTCACCGTGGCTGAGCAGGACCTGCCGCACCGACTCGGCGGAGGTCTCCTCGAACAGCAACGCGCCGATCAGGTCCACCGCTCGCCGCGCGGTCGCGCGGGCCGTGCGACCGGACAGGAATTCTCCGGCAGGTTCGGGCATGCGGACAGTGTAACGTGCTGTTGATGATAGGCCGTTACAGGCTCGGGCAGTATCTGACGGGTGCCACGGCAGCGCGCACCGGCGACGAGTTGTCCGGTCCCGCGCTGCTTCTGCTGGGCCTCGCGGTCACCGGGTCCGTCGCCACCGCTGCCCTGCTGCTCGCCGCGTTGACCGTGTCCGCCGCGCTGGGCGGCCCCTTGCTCGGCGCGTTGCTCGACCGCAGTCCCAGGCCAGGACGACTGCTCGCCATGGCGCTGGCGGCCTACGCCACCGGACTCGCCCTGATCCTGCTCGGCACCGGGACCGTCCCGGTGCAGGTCGTGGTGACCGTCGCTGTCGTCACGGGACTGCTCAACCCCGCACTGTCCGGTGGCTGGACGGCACAGCTGCCCGCGGTCGTCCGGCCCGAGCGCTTCGCCAGGGCGAACGCCCTCGACGCGCTCACCTTCGGCGCGGCCAGCCTCACCGGCCCCGCATTGGCCGGGCTCATCGGCGGTCTCGCGGGCGCACCGGCCGCGATGGTCGTCGCCATCGTGCTGATCGCGGCGGCGATCCCCGTCGCGGTCAGGCTGCCCGGGAGCGGTTCACCGGCACCACGTGCCCGGACCTCACTGATCGCGGACCTGCGCGCCGGAGCCGTGGCGATCGGGTCCAGCAGGACCCTCCGCGCGGCCACGGCAGCCTCGACCGTGTCCTTCGCGGGGATGGGAATGCTGGTCGTCTGCGTGCCGTTGCTCGGCGCCCGGGATTTCGGCGACGCCAACCGCGGGGCGCTGCTGCTGTCCGTCCTGGCCGCGGCCGCGCTCGGGGCGAACGCGCTGCTGGCGCGCAGCCCGAGCCTGTTGTCCCCGGACACGATCGTGCTCGCCAGCACGCTGGTGATCGGGGTGGGTGTCCTGTGGGCCGCGCAGGCCGGTGGGGCCTTCGCCGCCGTGGCTGCCGTCGTCGTGGTCGGGATCGGGGAAGGGCCGCAGCTCACCGCCCTGTTCGCCATCCGCCATCGCGAGGCACCCGAGGGACTCAGGTCCCAGATCTTCACCACCGGCGCCAGCGTGAAGATAACCGGCTTCGCGGCGGGTTCCGCACTAGCCGGGCCACTGGCGGCGCGATCAGTCGGCACCTGCCTGCTCGTGGCCACATTCGTCGAACTAGCGGCCGCGCTGGTCTTTCTCGCCTGCCGTGGTCGCGCGGAGGGCGCCCAGAAGGCCCAGAAGGTCCAGAAGGCCTAGAAGGCCATTGCCTGCGCGCGCCGCTTGACCTCGGTGCCGTGGTTGGTGCGCAGCGCGTTGATCGGCGTGGTGCCGGGCAGCGTGTCATCGGCCTCGAAGAGCCAGCGCAGCATCTCGGTCCGGCCGTATCCGGCGTCGGACAGCACGGTCACCGTGCCCGCGAGGCCCTTCACCAGCCCGTCCTTACCGAGATTGCCCTCCATGAAGAAGTCGGCGGGTACGTACAGCTCACCGGCACGACGGATCGCGATCAGCTGACCGTCCCGCAGCAACTGCCGCACCTTGTTCATTGAGAGACCGAGGACCGTGCCCACCTCCGCCAGCGAAAGAACCGCGACGTCGGAGTCCAGCACATCATCAGCGACAGGGATCGCACTCACGGCTCCTACCTTGCCATATCCGGCCGCCATCGACCGAGTCGCGCTCCGCGGGCGGCCATGAGTCCTGCGCGCGTCGCTCGCCGTGCCAGGTCGGGTCCACAGATCCCGCCTCCATCCGTAGGATTCGCCCTGTGACACGCACGGACACGAGCCTGATCGGGGCCCTGCTGGACCGGCGCTACCGGGTGGACAGCCTGCTGGCCCGCGGCGGGATGTCCGCGGTGTACCGCGGCGTGGACACCCGGCTCGACCGGCCGGTGGCCATCAAGATCATGGATCGCCAGTTCGCCGACGACCGGTCGTTCGTCGATCGTTTCGAACGCGAGGCCCGTTCGGCCGCTCGCCTGCACCACCCCCACGTCGTCGCGGTGCACGACCAGGGCGTGGACAGTCCGGGCGGCTCGGAGCCCGCCCCGGACGGCGAGGGCTCGAGTCGCGCTTTCCTGATCATGGAACTGGTCGATGGCGGCACCCTGCGCGACCTGATGGACGATCAGGGCCCGCTTGACCTCCACCTGGCGCTGAGCGTCATCGAACCGGTACTGGCAGCGCTGGGCGCCGCGCACGCGGCCGGACTCGTGCACCGGGACGTGAAGCCGGAGAACGTGCTGATCGGCCGTTCGGGCACCACGGAGTCTGGCGTGGTCAAGGTCGGCGACTTCGGCCTGGTCCGCGCGGTGGCCAGCGCCGGAACCACGAGTTCCAGCGTCATTCTCGGCACCGTCGCCTACCTCTCCCCTGAGCAGGTCACCACCGGCTCCACCGGCGCGCGTGGCGACGTGTATTCCGCCGGAATCCTGCTCTACGAGATGTTGACCGGACAGGCGCCCTACACCGGCGACACCGCCATCTCCGTCGCCTACCGGCATGTCAACGACGACGTTCCGGCACCGAGCACCGTGCGTCCCGGCATCCCACCCGCGGTGGACAGCCTCGTGCTGCGCGCGACCCGCAGGGATCCGCAGTCCCGGCCAGCCGACGCCGCCGCCTTCCTTTCCGAGGTGAACCGCGTCCGGACCGAACTCGGCATCACGCCCGTGCCGGTCCCCGTGCCCGCGTCCGCGGAGGCACAGACGGTCACCGCCGCACCGGCGACACAGGCCGATCCTGAGGCCACCACCATCACCCCTGCGATCACACCGGACACCGAACGGACAATTCCCGCGTTCACGCCCGTGACGCGGCAGCCCGAGGCGGCGGGACCGCGCGGCACGATGGCGCTGAGCAGGGCTGAGGACGGCTTGCCCCCGGCGAGCCCGGCGACGCGGGAACACCGGGCACAACAGGCCACGCCGTCCTCCGGCGACACCAGGACCGAGGACCGCCCGCGCAGGAGGAACCGCTGGATCGCCCTCTGGGTGGTCGTCGGCCTGCTGCTGGTCGGTGGAATCGGGACCGGCATCTGGTGGTTCAACGGCGGTCGCTGGGTCGCCGTACCCGAGGTCGTGGGTATGCAGGAGGCAGCGGCCGAGAGCGCGATCCGCGATGCCCAGCTGGTCCCGACCATCAGCAGGCAGCGGCACAACACCGCACCGATCGGCACGGTCGTCCGCACGGACCCGGAGACCGGGACCGACGCGCTGATCGATGACACGGTCACCCTCGTGGTCTCCGCGGGACGGCCGACCGTGCCCGCCATCGAGCCGGGAACGCCACCCGAACAGGCCGAGCAGGCGATCCGCGAGGCGCAGCTGGAACCGCGCAAGGACCCGAACGCCGACGCTTACAGCGCGGACGTGCCGGCTGGCACGGTACTGACCCTGTCGCCGAAACCCGGCACCCCCGCCAACATCGGTGACTCCGTCACCATCGGCCTGTCCAAGGGGCCACCCCCGACACCGGTGCCGGACGTGCGGGGGCAGAGCAAGGACGATGCCTTCAAGGCCCTCAAGGACGCCGGGTTCGAACCGTTCGAGGCTGGCAAGGAGTTCTCCGAGGACGTGCCCGCGGGCAGTGTCATCCGGACGGACCCCGGCCCCGGCACGACCGGCGAACAGCGGGTCGGGGTGTACGTGTCCAGCGCGGTGGAGGTGCCCATGGTGCTGGGCCGGTCGCTGGAGGACGCGGTACGGATTCTCGGCGACGCCGGTCTCGAGCCCGAGGTCAAGGGCAGGGGCAACCGGGAAGGCAGAGACCGCAGGGACTTCGGTTTCGTGGTCGGCCAGGATCCGTCCCCCGGCAAGATGGTCAAGCAGGGCAGCAAGGTGAAACTCCGCACCATCCCGTAACTGCGACTGGTTGCGCGAACGGTAGCGCGCTCCCGTTCGGGTGAAACGAGCCGACGTTAGCTGGGAGGTAACACGGCGACCACGTTACGGTCATCTGGTTCTGTTGCAGTGAGGGAGATTCCTGGCGCCGCGGCCGAACATTCAGATACCCCTCCCGGAGGCCCGACGATGCACGGTGAGCGATTGAGCCCGTTGGACGTGGCGTTTCTGTGCATGGAAAGCACGACCACGCCCATGCACATGGGCGCGGTCGCGGTGTTCCGGTCCCGCGAGCAGGTCGACCCGGAACGGTTGTCGGCGTTACTGACCGCACGAGCGATGCGGATTCCGCGGTTACGCGTACGGGTGAAGCACAGCCGCTCACCCATTGGCGGGGCCAGCTGGGCCGACGATCCCGGGTTCGACCCAGCGCAACACATCGAGACCCACCGGCTGTCCACTCTTTACGAGGAGGACCCGCTGGCCGCACACGCCGCGCGCTGGCTTGCGACACCGCTGGATCTGAGCCGCCCGCTGTGGCGGCTACAGCTGGTCACGGGGCTGCCCGGCGACTCGTTCGCGCTGCTGCTCAAGCTGCACCACGCGCTCACCGACGGCACCGGCGCCGTGGCGGTGGCACTCGGCCTGCTCGACGATGTCCCCGCGCTGAGCCGTACGTCGACGGCCGAGCGCGAGCCGGCCAAGCGGAAATCCTTTGTGGACCACCTGCTGGAGAATCCGTGGGCAAGGGCTTCGTCGACGATGGGCAAGGCCGCCGAGTCCGCGGGCATCGCGAGCTCGGTACTGCTCGCCGCACGGCCGTACCCGATGTCACCGATCGCCACCGCCAACTCGACGAGCCGCGAGCTCGGATTCACCACCATCGACTCGGCCGACGTCCGTCGGGTTCGTAGCGTTCACGGCGGGACGACCAACGACGTCGTGCTCGCCGTGCTCGCGGGAGCGCTGCGGACGTGGATGCGCAACCGAGGCAGGCGCCCGGAGAACGGGCCGCTGCGCGCACTCGTGCCGGTCAGCGTCCGAGCACGCGAGGGCGGCGGACAGGGCGGCAACCTGCTTTCCGGATACCTGACCGACCTGCCCGTGGAGCTCGACGATCCGGTCGAGCGGCTGTGCGCCGTCCGGCGCTCGATGGACCGGAACAAGGCAGCGGGCTCGGTCCGGGGAGCCGGTGCGCTGCCCGTACTCGCGGGTCGCGTCCCCGCAGGGGTGCACAAGCTGGCCACACGGTTCGCCGGGCAAGCGGCACCACTGCTGTTCGACACAGTGGTGACCAACGTCCCCCTGCCGGGGATCTCGCTCACTCTCGACGGGGCGAGGATGCGGCAGATGTACCCGTTCGTGCCACTCGCACCGCACCATTCGGTCGGTGTGGCCATCTCCAGTTACCGCAAGTCCATCCACATCGGACTACAGGCGAACGGCGACGCGGTGGCCGACATCGGCTCGCTGACCGACGCGGTCGGCAAGTCCCTCGCCGAACTCCTCGGCACCTGCCCCTGACAGCGCTCCGTATCGCACTTTCCCGGGAAAGCGCGGGGGGTGGGTCAGGCGCGCAGCATCTCCGCGACGAGGAAGGCCAGCTCGAGGGACTGCTGGGTGTTCAGCCTGGGGTCGCAGGCGGTCTCGTAGCGGCCGGACAGGTCCAGGTCGGAGATGTCCTGCGCCCCGCCGAGGCATTCGGTGACGTCCTCACCGGTGAGCTCGACGTGGATGCCGCCGGGGTAGGTACCCAGCTTGCGGTGCACCTCGAAGAAGCCCTGCACCTCGTCCACGATCCGGTCGAAATGCCGGGTCTTGTAGCCGGTGGAGGCCTCGTGGGTGTTGCCGTGCATCGGGTCGCACTGCCAGATGACCTTGTGCCCCGAACTCTCCACCTTCTCCACGATCGCGGGCAGCACCTCGCGCACCTTGCCGTTGCCCATGCGCGAGATCAGCGTGAGCCTGCCCGGCTCGTTACGCGGGTCGAGCCGCTGCACGTACTCCACGGCCTGCTCGGGCGTCGTGGTCGGGCCGATCTTCAACCCGATCGGGTTGGACAGCAGCTCGGCGAACGCGATGTGCGCTCCGTCGAGCTGGCGAGTGCGCTCCCCGATCCAGAGGAAATGCGAGGAGAGGTTGTACAGCTTCGGGTTCGCCGCGTCCGCGTTGTCCAGCCGCAGCATCGCGCGCTCGTAGTCGAGCAGCAGCGCCTCGTGGCTGGAGAAGATCTCGGTGGAGTGCAGGGACGTGTCCGTGACTCCACAGGCGGACATGAACCGCAGGCCCCGGTCGATCTCCCCCGCCAGCGCCTCGTAACGCTCACCCGCCGAGGACGTCGCGACGAAGTCCTTGTTCCAGTCGTGCACCTGCGCAAGGTCGGCCATGCCGGCACCGGTCAGGGCACGGACGAGGTTCATCGCCGCGCCCGCGTTGGCGTACGCCCGGATCATCCGGCCCGGGTCGGGCACGCGCAGCGCCGGCTCGGCGGCCAGCGAGTTCACGATGTCACCTCGGTAGACCGGCAGGCCGAGCGCATCGGTGGTGTTCGATCGCGGCTTGGCGTACTGGCCCGCGATCCGGCCGACCTTGACAACCGGCAGGCTCGCGCCGTAGGTGAGCACGACCGCCATCTGCAGCAGAGTGCGCAGGTTCGCCCGGATGTGCGGTTCCGTGTTGGACTCGAACGTCTCCGCGCAGTCGCCGCCCTGCAGCAGGAAGGCCTCACCACGGGCGACCATGGCCAGCCGGTCGCTGAGCCTGTCGATCTCCGGCGGCACCGTGATCGGCGGCACACTCTCCAGCACCGTGCGTACACGGGCGGTGGCATCTGCATCCGGCCACTCCGGCTGCTGCGCGGCAGGCCTGGACAGGGCATCGTCCAGGCGCGTGCGCAACTCCGGCGGCAGCGGCGGCAACTCGGGAAGGGCATCGATGGGGACGTCCACAGTCCAGTTCACAGGACCCAGGATAGGGTGCGTCCCCCATCACCGGTGACTGGGACGCACCTCCCAGTGGGTGGACGCCGAAACCGCGCCGGGCGGCCTACGCCACCTGCGCCTCCTCGTAAAGATTCTGCGCGTCGGCCCCGAAGTAGGGACCGAACATCACACCGGGCAGGAACGTGTACCCGAAGCTGTTCACCGAGTTCTGCATTCCGGTGCCCGTGGCCTCGTCGAAGCCGAGAAACCACGGTCCGCCACTGGAGCCGCCGGTCATGTCGCAGTCCATACCGTGATCCTGGGTGAGCAGGAAATCGGTGAATGTACTGCCACTGCAGTAGATCAGCCGAGATCCGTCATAAGGATCAGCCGCGGGATAGCCGAAGGTGTACATGTCCTGGTTGCGTTGCTGGTTGAACGCGATGCCCTGCGCACCCACCACGTCGGTCAGGTACGCACCGTCGAGCGGGTTCAGCACCGCGGCCCCGACGTCGTAGTTCATGTCCTCGCTCGCCTCCCACTGCGGGGTGGTGAGCGTGCTGGCCGCCGCCCACTCGCCGAACGGGGCCGCGCCGTTGTCATATCCCGGAACGAAGATCCAGTTCGTGTGCCAGCTGCCCTGGTACTTCACGCAGTGCCCCGCCGTCATCACCACACTGCGGTTGGCGCTGGTCACGGCGTTACCGCTGCAGGAGGCCCGTTGCCCGTCGAAGCTGAAGAACACCCGGCCCGCCGTCGACGTCACGGCCCCGCCACCGGTCCACTGGTCGCCGGTACTCGGCATCGCCGCGGCACCCGCGCTCGCGGGGGCGGCGGTCGGCCGCACAGTCGCGGCCGGGCCTCGGGCGACCTCGCTCAGTTTGCCCACCGCAGAGGACAACAGCTGCCGCATCGGTATCGCGGAACGCATGTCCTCCGCGGTCCAGAAGTCGGTCGCCGCCTGTGCCGTCGCGGCATCCGGCGCCGCGCTGTGCACCACCGGCCCCGCCACCTCAGCGGCGCCGGCAGCGGGAACGAGAACGGTGCTCGCCAGGGTGGCCGCCGCCAGCGCGGCCAGTGATGCCCGGAACGGTCGCTTCATGACGCCTCACCTCTGACCGGCACCACGATCACCGCCGGCCGATTGCAGGGAAAAGTGAATTGTCGAGAGTCGGGATCTACTGACCGTAATTAACCGACTACCGACGAACAATCGGCCATTTGGCAGCTCAATCGCGTCCCGGACTGCGCCGGACGGACCAACGCGAGCTCCGGAACTGCGAACTCGGGCGCGGAATCTGCGAACTCGGGCCCCGGAACTGCCAAGTCGGGCGCGGGAACTGCCAAGTCAGACGACGGCTAGGGGGAGGGCTGTGGGGTGGACCGGGGACGGGAGGTCTGTCGTGCCGGTCAGGTGGCGGTCTACGGCCGCGGCTGCCGAACGGCCCTCGGCTATCGCCCAGACGACCAGGGAGGCGCCGCGGTGGGCGTCGCCACAGACGAAGACGTCCGGTGCGCTCGTCTGCCAGTCGGTGCCGCAGGAGAGGGCGCCCCTGGTGGTCGTCGACAGGCCGAGATCGTCGAGCAGGCGCATCCGCTCGACCCCTTCGAAACCGATGGCGAACAGCACCAGGTCGGCGGGCAGGACCTCGACCTCGTCGCTGACCGGAACCACCTCGCGCAGTCCCGTCGCCGGGTCCTTTCGCACACGCACGTGCTGCAGCTCGATCGCGCGTACGCGGCCGTCCTCGTCGCCGACGAACCGCTTCACCGCGACCCCGAAGACGCGCTCCCCTGCCTCCTCGTGCACCGGGTAGGTGCGCAGCACGTACGGCCACGTGGGCCACGGTGACCGCTCATCGTCCCGTGTGGACGGCGGCAGTGGGTACTGGTCCAGCTGTGTCACGGAAAGGGCGCCCTGCCGGATCGCCGTGCCGTAGCAGTCGGCGCCGGTGTCCCCGCCGCCGATGATCACCACATGCTTGCCCTCGGCGTCGATCGACGGCGGCCCGTCCCCCTCGCACATCTTGTTCGCCGGAACGAGGTGCTCCATCGCCAGGTGGATCCCCGCGAGCTCGCGGCCCGGTGTGGTGGTGTCGTCGCGCCCGCGCAAGGCGCCGACGGCCAGCACCACCGCGTCGTACTGGGCCCGCAGGTCCTCGACGGTGAGATCGACGCCGACCTCGCAGCCGGTGACGAACCGGGTGCCCTCCTCCCGCAGCTGTGCCAGCCTGCGGTCCAGCACCTTCTTCTCCATCTTGAACTCGGGAATGCCGTAGCGCAGCAGCCCGCCGAGCCGGTCGTCCCGTTCGAACACGGTCACGTCGTGCCCCGCCCGCGTCAGCTGCTGTGCGGCGGCGAGCCCGGCGGGCCCCGAGCCGACCACGGCGACACACTGCCCGGTGGACAACGACGGCGGCTCAGGACGCACGTCACCGGATTCCCACGCCTGATCCGCGATCGTCGCCTCGACCCGTTTGATCGCGACCGGCCCACCTGACTCCGGCGAGATCGACAGCACGCACGCGGCCTCACAGGGGGCGGGACAGAGCTTCCCGGTGAACTCCGGGAAGTTATTGGTGGCGTGCAACCGGTCCCCCGCCGCCGTCCAGTCGCCGCGACGCACCAGATCGTTCCACTCCGGAATCAGGTTGCCGAGCGGGCAACCCGCGGAATCGGAGTGACAGAAGGGAATTCCGCAGTCCATGCACCGCGTCGCCTGCACCCGTACGGATTTGTTCCGCTCGGCCGGATCGAGCTGGGCGTAGACCTCGCCCCAGTCGCCGACGCGTTCGTCCGTGGGCCGCTTGGGTGGTTCCTGCCTGTCGTGCGCGAGGAAGCCGGTCGGGTCAGCCACGAGCGGCCTCCATCATCGCCTCGTCGACGTCACGACCAGCCGCCCTGGCCGCCGACGCCGCGGCCAGCACCCGTTGGTAGTCGCGGGGCATGACCTTGGTGAACCGCGCGCCACGCCGTGTCCAGTCGCCCAGCAGGGAGGCGGCAACGGCAGAGCCGGTCTCGTCCCGGTGCCGTTCGACGATCTCCTTGAGCCAGATCAGGTCCTGGGCCTCGGGAGTGAGTAGCTCGACCATCTCCCCGTTCACCTGACCGGGATCGAGTTCGAGCACGTAGGCCACACCGCCGGACATCCCGGCCGCCAAGTTTCGGCCGGTCGGGCCGAGCACGACCGCCCTGCCGCCGGTCATGTACTCGAACGCGTGGTCCCCGACGCCTTCGGCGACAACCACCGCCCCGGAGTTACGGACGCAGAACCGCTCGCCGACCTTCCCGCGCAGGAACATCTCGCCGCTGGTCGCCCCGTAGGCGATCGTGTTGCCCGCGATCACCTGCTGTTCGGCCGCGAAGGGGGCCCGCGGGTCCGGCCGGACGATGACCCGGCCGCCGGAGAGGCCCTTGCCGACGTAGTCGTTGGCGTCGCCGATCAGATCCAGGGTTACCCCCGGTGGCAGGAACGCCCCGAGAGACTGGCCTGCCGAGCCGGTGAGCGTCACGCGGATGGTGTCGGTGGGCAACCCGGCACTGCCGAATCGCCGGGTGATCTCCGACCCCAGCAGCGTCCCCACCGTCCGGTTGACGTTGCGCACGGGAAGTTCGACGGTCACCGGGTGGGCATCCTCCAGTGCGGCCTCGGCCAACTGGATGAGCGTGCGATCCAGCGCGTGGTCGAGGCCGTGGTCCTGCGCCCGCACTCTGCGCCGGGATCCGCCGTAGGGGCTGGCAGTCGGCAGGTCGAAGATCGGCGCGAGGTCCAGGCCCTGGGCCTTCCAGTGCTCGACGGCCTCGTCGATATCGAGTACGTCCGCCCGCCCGACGGCCTCGTCCAGGCTGCGGAATCCCAGTGACGCCAGGGTTTCGCGGACCTCCTGGGCAACGAAACGGAAGAAGTTCACCACGTGCTCGGCCTGCCCGGTGTAGCGCTTGCGCAGGTCGGGGTTCTGTGTGGCGACACCGACGGGGCAGGTGTCGAGGTGACACACCCGCATCATGATGCAGCCGGCGACGATCAGCGGCGCGGTGGCGAAGCCGTACTCCTCGGCCCCGAGCAGCGCCGCGACCACCACGTCCCGCCCGGTCTTCATCCCGCCGTCGACCTGGACGGTGATGCGGTCCCGCAGCCCGTTGAGCAGCAGGGTCTGCTGCGTCTCGGCGAGACCGATCTCCCACGGGGTACCCGCGTGTTTCAGCGAGTTCATCGGCGAAGCCCCGGTACCGCCGTCGTGTCCGGAGATGAGCACGACATCGGCGTGCGCCTTGGACACCCCGGCCGCCACGGTGCCAACGCCGAGCGAGCTGACCAGCTTCACGTGGATCCGGGCCTGCTCGTTCGCGTTCTTCAGGTCGTGGATCAGCTGCGCCAGGTCCTCGATGGAGTAGATGTCGTGGTGCGGCGGCGGGGAGATCAGGCCGACACCAGGTGTGGAGTGCCGGGTGCGGGCGATCCACGGGTACACCTTGTTCGGCGGGAGCTGCCCACCCTCACCCGGCTTGGCGCCCTGAGCCATCTTGATCTGGATGTCGTCGGCGTTCACCAGGTACTCGCTCGTGACTCCGAACCGTCCACTCGCGACCTGCTTGATCGCGCTGCGCCGCTGCGGGTCGTAGAGGCGCTCCGCGTCCTCTCCGCCCTCGCCGGTGTTGGACCGGCCGCCGATCTGGTTCATGGCGATGGCCAGCGTCTGGTGCGCCTCCATCGAGATCGATCCGTAGGACATGGCACCGGTGTTGAACCGGCGGCAGATCGATTCCACCGACTCGACCTCGTCCACCGGGATCGGCGGACGCTGACCGGTACGGAAGGAGAACAGCCCGCGCAGGGCCCCGCCCTCCCGGTTCAGCCGATGCACCTCGTCCACATAGGCCCGGTAGGCCTCGTCCCGCCTGGACTTACTCGCGTGCTGCAGGAGGAACACGGTTTCCGGGGAGAACAGGTGCAGTTCTCCCTCTCGCCGGTAGGCGTACTCGCCACCGGTCTCCAGTCCGCGATACGGGCGGGAACCCGGATTGTCGGAGTAGGCCACCCGGTGGCGCCGCGCGACCTCCTCGGCCAGCACCTCGAGGCCGACGCCGCCGAGCTTCGAGATCGTGCCGGTGAAGTACTCGTCGAGCACGTCCTGCGCGAGCCCGAAGGACTCGAAGGCCTGCGCGGCGGTGTACGCCCCGACCGTCGAGATGCCCATCTTCGACATGATCTTCAGGACACCCTTGACCAGTGCCGTGACATAGTTGCGGATCGCCTTGCCCGCATCGATACCGGTGATCGCATCCTGGGCGATCAGGTCCTCGATGGACTCGAACGCGAGGTAGGGGTTCACCGCGGCGGCGCCGTAACCGAGCAGCAGGGCGATGTGGTGCACCTCGCGGGCGTCACCGGTCTCCACCACGAGCGCGACCCGAAGCCGTTCCTTGGTCCGTACCAGGTGGTGGTGCACGGCGGAGACGAGCAGCAGCGAGGGGATCGGCGCGAGCCGATGATCGGAGTCCCGGTCGGACAGGACGAGTATGCGGGCACCGCCCGCGATGGCCTCGGAAGCCTCCCGCCGGATCCGTTCTACCGCCGCGGCCAGTGCCTCGGCTCCACCATCCACTTCGTACAGTCCAGGGAGCACCGCACAGGAGAAACCGGGCAGATCGCCGTCGTCGTTGATGTGGATGAGCTTCGCGAGGTCGTCGTTGTCAATCACCGGGTACGGCAGCTGGATATGCCTGCAGGATGCCGGAGCCGGCTCGAGGAGGTTCTGTTCCGGACCCATGATGCGGCTCATCGAGGTGACCAGTTCCTCGCGGATCGCGTCCAGCGGCGGATTGGTCACCTGGGCGAAATGCTGTTTGAAGTAGTCGTAGAGCAGTCGCGACCGCTTGGACAGCACGGCGGGTGGCGTATCGGTGCCCATCGAGCCGATGGGCTCGGCGCCACGCTCGGCCATCGGCCCGAGCAGGATCTTCAGTTCCTCCTCGGTGTAGCCGAAGGAAAGCTGACGGCGCAGCACCGAGGCGTGGGTCTGCACGATGTGGTCGCGCTCGGGCAGTTCGGACAGGGAGAGCAGCCCGGCGTGGACCCACTCGTCGTAGGAGCGCTCCGCGGCGAGGCCCGCCTTCACCTCGTCGTCGTCGACGATGCGGCCCGCCTCGGTGTCCACCAGGAACATCCGGCCCGGCCGCAGCCTGCCCTTGGCGACCACGTCGCCCGGCTCGATGTCGAGTACACCTGCTTCGCTGGCCAGCACCACCCGATCGTCGGCGGTCTGCCACCAGCGTGCGGGGCGAAGGCCGTTGCGGTCGAGTACGGCGCCCACCAGAGCTCCGTCGGTGAAGGTGACACAGGCGGGGCCGTCCCAAGGCTCCATCAGGCTCGCGTGGAACTGGTAGAACGCCCGGCGGCCCGGGTCCATCGTGGCGTGGTTCTCCCACGCCTCGGGGATCATCATCAGCACGGCGTGAGGCAGCGACCGGCCCCCGAGGTGCAGCAGTTCCAGTACCTCGTCGAAGGACGCGGAGTCGGACGCCTCCGGCGAGCAGATCGGGAACAGCCTGTTCAGGTCACCGGGAATCCATCCGGAGGCGAGCAGTGCCTCCCTGGCCCGCATGCGGTTGCGGTTGCCACGGATCGTGTTGATCTCGCCGTTGTGCGCGACGAACCGGAACGGGTGGGCGAGCGGCCACGACGGGAACGTGTTGGTGGAGAACCGGCTGTGCACCAGGGCGATGGCACTGGTCAGCCGGTCGTCGCCGAGGTCTGGGAAGAACCTGGCGAGCTGAACCGGCGTCAGCATGCCCTTGTAGACCAGCGTCCTGGCCGACAGCGAGGGGAAGTAGACACCCTCGGCATGCCCGCCCGCCCTCGGTGTGCCCGGCAGCTCCGCGTGCTCGACCCGCTTGCGCAGGCAGAAGGCCAGCCGGTCCAGTTCGAGGCCGGCCGGGCGCGATCCGTCGGCCCCCGGTGCACCCGCGACGAACAGCATCGCGAAATGCGGCATCACGGATCGGGCGGTGGGACCGATGTCGGCACCCTCGGTGTCGGTCGGGACATCGCGCCAGCCGAGGACGTCGAGTCCCTCCTCCCCGGCGATGCGTTCCACCAGCTCGACGGCCGCGGCGCGCAGTTGCTCGTCGGCGGGCAGGAAGGCGATACCCGCGGCGTAGGAGTGCGACCCTGCGTCGTCCGGCTCGGGCAGGTCGAACGGCACCTCGGCGCGCAGCAGGGCGTCCGGCAGCTGGAGCAGGATGCCCGCACCGTCACCGCTGGTCGGTTCGGCTCCGGAAGCCCCGCGGTGGTCCAGATTGATCAGCGCCGCAAGGCCGTCGACCACGATCGCGTGTGACCGGCGGCCGCGAACATCGGCCACCATCGCGACACCGCAGGAATCCTGTTCGGTGCCGGGATCATAAAGGCCGCGCCTGCCCGGGTTCGCGGAGAAGATCATAGGGACCTCCTGCGTCGTCTTCGTGCTCGTTCCACTGTGCACGGGACGACGATGGCCCGCTCGTGAGCGCGACCTTAACACCCCGGAAACACAGCGGCACCTACTCAGACTACGGATTCAGCCGCGTGATCTGTAACGATCTGGATCGCTGGTAGCGTCCACCTGACGCGAAACGGCAGCGAAGTCCGGTGTGACTCCGGCGCTGTCCCGCAACTGTGATGCCCCGGCCACCCTTCGTGAGCCAGGGCCGAGCCAGGTCGCCTGCCGTTCGCCGACGCCACCCGCCTCCGGCGCAGGGGTGCGGCGTCCAGGACCGTTTCGACGGTAGGGCGCGGTCCCGCGCCACCGATCAGTCGAGGTCACCATGCCTGTTTCCGTTCCGCGAAGGCGCATGTTCCGGCAACGTCCGCACGCGGCCGCCGCACTCGCCGCGCTCCTGCTCGGTGTGACCGGCCTCGCCGGCTGCGCCGACCGAGAGGACAGCGCCCCTCAGGAGGCGGCGGACAGCAGCTTCCCCGTCACCGTGCAGGCCGAAGGCGCACCCGCGGTGACCATCGAACAGCGCCCCGAGCGGATCGTCTCGCTCTCGCCCTCCGCCACCGAGACGCTGTACGCGGTGGGCGCGGGAGAACAGGTCGTCGCGGTGGACGATCAGTCCACCCATCCGGAAGAAGCCCCGCGCACCGACCTCTCCGGGCTGAACGTGGATCCGGAGGCGATCCTCACGCACAATCCGGACCTCGTCGTGGTCTATGCCGATGCGGACAACAAACTGACCGAGACACTGGGCAAGGCGGGAACGCGGACGCTGGTGCTGCCCGACGCAACCTCCCTGGACGACGCGTACGCGCAGTTCGAACTGGTCGGCAAGGCCACCGGACACGCGGCGGAAGGCACCGAACTGGCCGCGCGAACCAAGGAGGATCTCGAAAAGATCGTCGCGGACACCCCGAAACCCGAGCAGCCCCTGACCTACTTCCACGAACTGGACCCGACCTACTACACCGTCACCTCGGCGACCTTCATCGGCGGCGTGTACGAGAAGTTCGGTCTGGTCAACATCGCCGATGGTGACGACCCCACCGCGTCGAGCGGTTATCCGCAACTGTCCGCCGAGACGATCGTCGAGGCCAATCCCGACCTCGTCTTCCTCGCCGACGCCCAGTGCTGCGGCCAGACCCCGGAGACGGTCGCTGAGCGGCCCGGCTGGGACACGCTGAGCGCCGTGCGGAAGGACCGGGTCATCGTGCTGGACGCCGATGTCGCCTCGCGCTGGAGCCCGAGGGTCGTCGACTTCGCCCGCACGGTGTCGGCGGCTATCGCTCCGGCGAGCAACTGACTTGAGTTCCACCCGCGCTCGCACCACCACCCGGCTGCGGCCACGGACCCTGCTGATCGGCCTGCTGGTCCTGGTCGCGGTCATGCTGCTGGCGCTACTGATCGGCGCGGGCGATCTCGGTTGGCGCAGGGTACTGGCCGAGATCGTCGCCCAGCTCAGCGGCGGCACATCGCCGCTGTCCGAGCGAGAGGCCGCGATCGTCTGGCAGATCCGGTTGCCGCGAGTGGTGCTGGCCGGGCTGGTCGGCGCCGCACTGGCGAGTTCCGGAGCGGCCTTCCAGGGCGTGTTCCGCAATCCGCTGGCCGATCCGTACCTGCTCGGTGCCGCGGCGGGAGCCGGGATGGCGGCGACCATGGTGGTAGTCCTGGCTCCCGCCGTGAGCGACTGGGTGATCGGACCACTCCAGCTGGCCGCGTTCGCGGGTGCGCTCGGCGGCGTGGGGCTGAGCTGGATGCTCGGGCGTTCCTCCGGTGGCACCGGCACGGCGACGCTGTTGCTCGCCGGGGTGGCCGTCGCCTCGTTCCTCACCGCCGTGCAGACCTTCGTGCAGCAGCTCAACACCGAGACGATCAGACAGGTCTACACGTGGACGCTCGGCGGGCTGAACATCAGCAGCTGGCATGAGGTCTGGCTCGCGCTGCCTTACATCGCCGCATCCGCGGTCGTGCTCTGCGTGTGCGCACGCCTGCTGGACGTGCTGACCCTCGGCGACGCCGAGGCTTCCTCGCTGGGGGTACGACCTGGCCGGGTGCGATTGCTGCTGCTCGTGGCCGCGTCGCTGGCGACAGCAGCGGCGGTGTCGGTGAGCGGGCTGATCGGGTTCGTCGGCATCGTCGTACCTCACCTCGTGCGCATGCTGGCCGGCGCCTCCTACCGCGTCATCATCCCGATGTCGCTGATCGGAGGCGCCGCCTTTCTCGTCGTGGCCGACCACGTCGCCAGGACGATCATGCCCGGCGAGCTCCCACTGGGCGTGGTGACCGCGTTCGCCGGTGCGCCGTTCTTCGTGCTGGTGCTGCGCACAGCCAAGGTGAGGTCGCTGTGACCGCGCTGCGGCTGCGGGGCGTACAGGCGGGCTACTCCGGAAAACCTGTGGTGCGCGGGGTTTCCCTGGACGTTCCGGTCGGCGGCTGGCTCGCGATCATCGGTCCGAACGGCGCGGGAAAGTCCACTTTGCTCAAGGCGATCGCGGGCATCGCGGACTTCACGGGCGACATCGTCCTGCACGACAAACCGGCAGCCGAGCTGTCCCACAGGGAACGGGCTCGCGAGGTCGGCTACTCGCCGCAGAACCCAGCGCTGCCCGACGGCCTGACCGTCACTGACTACGTTCTACTCGGTCGCACCCCGCACCTCGGCAGACTCGCAAGGGAATCCTCCCACGACCTGTCCACTGTGGACGAAGTTCTGCATCGGCTCGATCTCGGCGACCTCGCGGGACGGCCGCTGCGCACACTGTCCGGCGGGGAACGGCAGCGTGCCGTTCTGGCACGGGTACTCACCCAGCAGACCAGGCTGCTGCTGCTCGACGAGCCGACCACCGGGCTGGACATCGGTCACGCGCAGGCGCTACTGGAGCGTCTCGACCGGCTACGCCGCGAGGACGGGAGCACGGTCGTGACCACACTGCATGACCTCACGTTCGCCGCGCAGTACGCCGACCAGTTGCTGTTGCTCGACGGTGGTGACGTGGTGGCGGCAGGGCCACCGGCCGAGGTGCTCACCGCCGAGCGGCTCGCCCGGCATTACGACGCTACGGCGGAGGTGCTGACATCCGGCCATGGCCATCCAGTGATCACCCCCGTTCGCCCCTTCCATAAAAACTAGAACCTGTTACATTTCCAGGCATGATCCTGGACCGTTTCCGGCTCCCCGGCTCCGTCGCCGTCGTCACCGGTGCCGGGCGCGGCATCGGCGCGGCGACCGCGATCGCCCTGGCCGAGGCGGGCGCGGACGTCGTGCTCTCGGCTCGCACCGAGGACCAGCTCGGCGAGGTGGCCGAACGCATCGCCGCCACCGGCCGCAAGGCCCACGTCGTGGCCGCCGACCTCACCGACACCGAGGCCGCAGCCGGGCTCGCCGACGCCGCGATGAGCGCCTTCGGCAGGCTCGACGTGGTGGTCAACAACGTCGGCGGCAGCATTCCGTGCCCGCTGGCAGACACCTCTGTGCAGTACCTGGAAGAGGCCTTCCACTTCAACGTCTCCACCGCGCACGCCCTGACCAAGGCCGCCGTGCCACTCATGCTCGATGGCGAACGGCCCGGCGGTTCGGTCGTGAACATCTCCTCGGTCATGGGCCGGGTGGCCGGACGCGGCTTCCTCGCCTACGGCACGGCGAAGGCCGCGCTCGCGCACTACACGCGGCTCGCCGCGGCCGATCTCGCGCCCCGAATCCGGGTCAACGCCATCGCGGTCGGCTCGGTCGCGACCTCGGCCCTCGACGTGGTCCTGAACAACGACGAGGTGCGCACCAAGATGGAGTCGTCGACGCCGATGCGCGCCATCGGTGAACCGGAGGACATCGCGGCGACCGCGGTGTTCCTCGCCTCCCGAGCGGGTGGCTACCTCACCGGCAAGGTGCTGGAGGTCGACGGCGGCCTGCAGGCACCCAACCTCGAACTGGGTCTGCCCGATCTGTAGGAGGTTTCGTGACAAAGCCCTATCGAGTGGTGCAGTGGAGCACCGGCAACGTCGGCCGCAACGCCATCGCCGGTATCGATGCCCGGCCCGATCTCGAACTGGTCGGCGTGTGGGTATCGGATCCGGCCAAGGCGGGCAGGGACGCGGGTGAGCTCGCCGGGCTCGGTCGCGATCTCGGGGTGCCGGCCACCGACAACGCCGACGAACTGCTGGCGCTGCGGCCGGACTGCGTCGTCTACACCGCTATGGCCGACGACCGGATTCCCGAGGCGATCGAGGATCTGCGACGCATCCTGCGCGCTGGAGTCAACGTCGTGTCCAGCAGTCCGGTGTTCCTGCAGTTCCCGGATGGCGTCGTACCGGACGAGGTCAGCGGGCCGGTCCGGGACGCGGCAGCCGAGGGCGGCGTGTCCCTGTGGGTGAACGGAGTGGACCCCGGGTTCGCCAACGACTGGCTGCCGCTGGTCCTCACTGGAGTGTGTGAGCGCATCGACGAGGTGCGCTGCCTGGAGATTCTGGACTACAGCACCTATGACAACGCTACGCCTTACGAGTAGCACCAGGGTTGACCTGCGGTGAGGGAGTCAGACTAGCGGCGCGCATCGTCGGGAGACAGAAGCGCCGCCGCTCCTCACCGAGGAGCCCCCCATGCGCATCCGCGCCTACCTGTGGCCCGCCGCTGGCCAGTCAACCCACGCCCGCGTCGTCGACTCTCGCGGTTGGCGAATCGCCCGCATCTTCGCCTACCCGATCCTCGCCGGTCTCGCCGTCGTGATCTTCACGGGCTTCATCAACCCCACCCTGATGCACTCGGACGTCACGCCCGAGGGCGCACAGGTGGTGGAGGTCCGATGATCGAGGAAGAGTACGCGCGACTGGCTGGCCAGGTCGCTTTCCTGGTCGGGTACTACGACTACCGGGGGTCTGTGCCTGTCGAGCTGCTCCAGGTGGCGCTCAACGATGGCGACGTGCGCCAGGCAGTGAAGGACCACGCGAAGGCGGAGGGCACATGATCCGCCGGTTCTTCCGCACCGTCGCCGACGTGGTCGTGACGATCGGCGTGCACCTTGGCATCGTCCGCTGGCCACGGGAGAGGCCACGGTGGCCACGCTCCGACCACGACAGGCGCTGAAACGAGAGCGGCCCCCTGGAGTGTGTGTCCAGGGGGCCGCCGCATTGGTGTGGCTAGGCGCGCTTCACGCTCGCAGTGAACGATCGCCAAGCGGCCGATGTGAGCGCCAAGGAGCCACCGGTACGGTCCTTCGTGTCGCGAACCATGGCGGAGTGGCTATATGCGACCTCGACGCAGTTGGTTTCGGTGCTGCTGTAACTCGACTTGCGCCACGTGTCGGGGTCGCGCGGTATGGTCATGTCGTCGTCTCCAATTCAGTGATGACATCGGCGATGAGCCCCTTGGATGCGGTGGGGCTCATCGCCACTTCTTTCACCCTATCCACGGCATCCCGGTACGCGTTCACGTCGTCCGGTTCGTGGAAGAACAGTCCAGCGCGGCGGTTCTCGAGGTGCACGATCGGCGGCTGGTGATCAGAGTCGACCAGCACGAACGGGCCCTCGACTGCAGGCGACCATCCCGCGGTGGCGGGCACCACCCGCAGGTCCACATTCGGCAGGTCCGCGAACTTCACCAGATGGTGCAGCTGGTCGAGCACCACCAGACGTCCGCCGATCTCCTGCCGAAGCGCGGCCTCACCGATGAGCGCCAACAGCCTCACCGGGTCGCGGCGGGTCAGCACTTCCCGCCGGCCGACGCGCACCGCTACACGCGTCTCGATCTGGCTCGACGCGACACCACCGGCGATCATGATGGCCCGGGCGTAGTCCGCGGTTTGCAGCAGCCCGGGGATCAGCAGCGGGGACACGTCGGTGATCTGGGTGGCGGTGCGTTCGAAGTCCAACAGTGCCGCCATTTGCCGTTCACGGTCCGCGCTCCTGATCGACAGCCAGTGCGGGTCGTCGCTACCGCGGGCCAGCTCCAGGAGCTCGGCGCGCTCGTCGCCGTTGACACCCAGCACTCCGAGGACGGAGGCGACGTCTTCGGTTTGAGGTGAGCGTGAGCCGGTCTCCCACCTAGACAGCGCACTGTGGGAGATGCCCATCTGCTCGGCCAGGCCACGCACGGAGTAGCCAGCGGCTTCGCGCTTTTCACGGAGTCTCGCTCCGAGCGCGCGGGCCTTCGGGGTGCCAGTGGTGCCAGACATGCACCACATCATAGGGGAACCGAAACCAGGTGGTTGCGTGTCACTCGGATGGTGCATTGCCCTGCACGGTGACAGCGGTGACACTAGTGTGGCACCGCGGCACCACTGGTCAGCCAGAGACAGCCTACCGGGGAGGCGATCACATGGGCACACCAGAGTGGAAGTCCTTCACGGTCACCAACGCGCGCACCGGATCCGGGCGACGTATCGCGATCAAGACCGGTGTCGCCGTAGTCGGCAACGCGGAGCATTTCGCGGTCGCGATCGACGACGCACCCCCCGTCCTGGTCGACCTGGAAGACGGGAAACGTCTGGCCGCGAACATCTATGTGGGGCTGGCCGAGAAGGACAAGCGCGACCGGGAGCAGCGATGACTCTCCGATGGCAGCAGGCCGAAGGCAAACGGCACGCACTCGACATCAACAGTGGCCACCCCCAGCCAGGCGTGGAGTTCCGGGCACTGTGCGGAGCGGAGGTCACCCCGAAACGGGGGGACTGCCACCGAGCCCGGCGGGAAGTGGTTGGACCCCACCTGCTGGGACTGCGACCGGGTGTGGCGGGAGATAGAGCACTTCCCGAAGTTGGTGGCGCCATGAGCGTGTGGATCAACGACAAGGGCGAGGTCCGCGACATCGACGCGTCCGGGTGGCCCATCGAAGACGAAGACGACTAGATCTCCCGGTCGGCGCGGGTGAGCGCCGCCAGCCTCCAATCCCCCAGAGCTGGCAGCGCATTCCCCTCCCCCGCCCCCGCGCCGACCGGGGTACCAGCCTCACCCCGAGGGACCGGTCACGCGCCGCCGGTCAGGAGCCCCGGAGCAGCCTCCCTTCCCGCAGGAGGCGCCCGGGGCTCCCCTATGACCACCCCGTTACAGAAACGGGGCGAACCAACTACCATCCGACACACACAGGAGGACCGCCCATGTACCGACGTCTACTCGCCCTGCTCCGTTACGACCACGCCTGCGTGCCCAGCAAGAGCGGCTCCGACCACTTCTGCCAGGTGTGCGGCTCGCCCTGTCACTGCTGATGGCACGCCGCTACCGCACCGCACCCCGCCGGAACTGGCGCCCGTTCATCATGTTCGGCACGTGGGGTCTGTTCTTCGGCGGGATGATCGTGGCCTCACTCATCGCCCAGTGGACCCAGGACCCGGCGGCGGTCATCGAGAAGCTCAAGTCGCTCGGGTACGGCGGCACGTTCCTACTCGTGACCCTCGGGCCGTACTTCTGGTGGCTGCAGTACCGGCACCCCGACGAACTCTGACTACCGCTACGCCAGACGGGTGACAAATCCGGCGCGAGATCACAACCCAGCATCGTGCGTTACGACACAACAGACCGCGACGATGCTCACAAAGAACAGCGCGCCGCAATGTCACGAGTCAGTATCGAACTGTAGTGGAGGGTTATGTCGCCGGAGAAACCTGCCGATCCTGAGTTGCCCAGCGTCCTCAACCAGACCACTGCCGTGAAGCTCCTGAAGCGGCACGGATGGGAGAAGACGCAAGGCACGAGGCACATCAAAATGATCAAACCAGGACACCGGCCCATCACACTTCCGCGTCACACGAAGGACTACTCAGTACGGCTCAGCAGGGCGATAATGAAACAAGCGGGCATCATCGCCGGAGGGACACCATGAGCGATCAGGAGACAGTGAAACTAACCGTCCGTATCCACCCAGACTCGGACGGGCTGTGGGCCGAAGTCGTCGAGCTTCCCGGATGCTTCGCGACGGGCGACGACCTCGACGAGCTGTGGCAGTCCGTGGAGGAGAACATCAGCCTCTACCTCTCCGACGACGACAAGCAGGTGTCCGCCCACATCGAAAACGACGGCGACGTGCTCGAGGAGCCGCGCGAGTTCCGACTCTGCAGCGCCTGACCCCCCGCACGCAAAGGAAGCCCCCCGCTCAACCATCCATCAGGACGGGAGCGGGGGGCACTTTATGTGATCCCGTAAAGTTGCTGGTCAGCGCATGGTTCTACCGTTCCTGCACATGGATGGTGATGGACCGATCGTCGGTGCGGCCGAGGTTGGTGGTGACGCGGTTCGTCACCCGGTACTCCTGGCCGACCGTGCCACCAGACAGCCAGATCGTGGCATCCGTGGTGGTGTTCGACGGCGCTGGCGTGGCCTGAACAATGCCGTCCGGGACAATCCACGTCGACGTGGAAATGGTCTCGGCTTCTTCCAGCCACTTCGCCCACGACATGCGGTAGTCCAGTACAGCGTTCGGGTCGTGCACATACGACGACACAGAGTTCCCCCCTCAATCCACGGACAGTGTTCGTTCCCCAGCGGGGACGCTTGTGGCTCGTGACTCGGTAGCCACGGTTGTGGTGCGGATGCTGGCAGGCACGATGTGCGTCCTCGTCTCGGCAGGGACCGTGTGGGTGCGTTCGAGAGGTGTGACAGCGATCTGCCCGCCAGTAACCTCGACGGTGCCGAACACTTCACCGGAAACAATTCCCTCAGGGGTGATGCTCGCCCCGCCCACTGTGAGCGTGGGTGCGCCGAACGTCTCCGACGACCCGATACCCGCAGGATGCAGGGTGAGGACGAGTGTGGGTGTGCCCCACTGCTCCCCTGATGTGATGCTGTCGGGTGCGATGGTGGCGCCGCCACTGGACACCACCGGAGTCCCGAACGCCTCGACTGAGGCGATAGCCCCCGGCGAGACGGCGACCTCTCCAGGGGAGAGCGTGGCAGCGCCGAACACCTCGCCCGTGGCAATCCCCGCGGGCTGGATGGTGAGGCTCGCCGAAACCGCAGGGTTCCCGAACGCCTCAGCTGAGGCGATGGAGGTGGGCGTGACGACCTGTGCGCCGCCACCACCGGACGGAGCGTCATCGGCCACCACTGTGTCGACGTAGAACGTCGTGCCAGCGGTGTTGTCGCCGGTGATCTCGCAGTACAGCCTGGTCGTGGTGGCGGGGGAAGTGGATAGCTTCGCCGCCGACCTCCACTCGAGCTGACTCGTGGAGATGGCCATCGGCTCCTCGAGCAGTACTGTGCCACCGTCATTGCGCCACATGAACGTCAAGGTCGCGGTTGACCCGGTCAGGGGTCCGCCTTTGACGTTCCATTCCAGCCCGTAGTCGTGGCTGGCGACCACGCCAGAGGACCAGCCGGGCCAGTTGTTGAGGTTGACGCCCCACGCGCCCCCGGAACAGCTGATCTTCAGCGACCCGGTGCCGAGGTTGGCGTCTTCCGTGGTCTTGGCGACGGTGCAGCCGTACCAGGCGGCCCAGTTGCCCGTCCCCGCATCCTCGAGCTCGGCTGATTGGGCCGGGATGATGTTGGCCACGGCTCACCTCCGAGCAGGTAGAGCGGTCAGAGCTTGAAGATGAAGTTCGGAGATCCGCCCCACGCCACGGTTATGTCGCCACCATTCGGGGTGACCGGAAGGCCTGTGGCTGAGTCGATGTAGGCCACCAGGCGGGCCGACGTTTCCGCCAGCGCCGCCCCACCCACCGTCAACGCGTGCTGGTAGATGACCAGCGCCTCCGACGGATCCCCCGACACCGCGGTGAACGTGATGTCGGCGGCGTCCGCCACTCCTGCGGTGACGGTGGTTGATCCCAGCGCCGCCGAGGTGGCGACACGGGCAGCGGCAGGAACCGCAGAGAGGAACTGGTCCGTCGCGAGGTTCACCGCGTAGTCGAGGGTGTCGACCAAGATCACGCGGAACTCGTGGGTGTTCCAGTCCAGATCACCGGCGAGGAACGACTCCCTGGCCTTGTCGTACAGGGCGTTGGCCACGGGTTACTCCTTTGCCAGCGACGCGGTGTTCGGGTCGCCTACCTTGCGGGCGGCCAGGGCCTTGAGTAGCGACACCAGTGCCGTGCCACCGCCGACACCGAGAGCGGCTTTCCAGTCCAGGGTGAGGACGTTCACCGCGTCCAGGCCGGTGACGGTGAGAGCGCCACCAGCGAACGACGCGATGACCCGCTCGGTGAGGTCCTTGAAGTAGGTGTTCATGCTGTCTGTCCTTCCGGTCCGGTGATGTCGATGTCGACGGTGACGGTGCCCTCAGTGAGGGCCTTGCGGGTGCCGCGCTCGGCGGCTGCTGCGACGGCGTCCAGGTCCCGGGCCTCCCCGGCCTCGTCCTGCCTGTGTGCCTCTTCGAGGCCGGCGACCATGCCCCGGGTGGCGAGGGCTTCGGTCTTGGCGTCGGCGAGCTCTTGGATGGCGGGGATGTGCTTGCCGTCGCGGAACACTTTCCGGTCGATCCACACGGCACGCTCAACCCACGCGCGCACCTTGTCGTCCATGAGTGCCTTCAGGACGCCGTTCTTCACCCAGAACTCGAACTCCTGACGGTCGGGCATGTCGTCCTCCTGTCCAAACCCCGCCTTGATGCGGGGGATCACGATGTCGACCAACTGCCGGATGCGGACGTCACCGGGGCAGGTCTTGCCCAGGGACCGGGACCAGCGGCGCCCACCGGGAACGCGCCACGCGTCGTACGGCCAGCCACGGGGCCGGTACGAGCTGGAGTGGTCGCAGCCCTGCCGGTGGTAGCCGATCCCCCGCCGACCCGGTTTGGTGTCGGGAATGAGCACGGGCGGGATGCCGTATTCGAGGCACACCCAGATCCCGAGCTCGACCAGCGAGTCGATCTGCTTCGGCGACCACGGCTGGTCCGAGTCGGCACCATCCGAGGTTTCGATGGAGATGACCTCGTGCTTGCCGTCCAGGTTGGCGTCCGCGCCGTAGTCGGTGTCCTGCCACTGGATGACATGCCCATCTCGGGCACCGTCAGAGCTGCCCCCAACCCCGAAGTGGGATTCGGTGCCGTAGTAGCCGTCGTCGTCGAAGTAGTTGTCAGTGCCCATCAGGGAACCGACCATGGTGTGGAAGCAGAGGATGTTGTGCTCGGTCATGCGCGGCTCGGTCTGCTTGCCGAGCGGACGACGTTCGGCCCCTGAGTACCACGCCATGTCAGCCTCCGGTGTTATATGGCTTCGTAGGAGCCGTGCAAGAAATAGGTGTAGGTGTCGGTCCCGGACTGGTACATCAGCACCATTCGCCCATCAGGCCACACACCCAGAACGCCCTCACCGGCCGACGCGTTGGAACCCTTCAACATGGACACGGTGGTGAGCACCGATGGCCGCGCGATAGACGGCAGGACGGAAATGATGGTGCGCTGGCTCGCGGACTTGGGGATCACACCACCCCGGAAATGCACCGTGTCGCCGTCCACCATGTACTCCGGCGGATAGGTGGTGTTCGCGGTGAAATCCTCACCCAAAGGGAGGGGCCGCCAGTTCTGGAACGGAACGTTGTTGCTGCCGATCCGGGTCTTACCGCGGTCGTAGTAGTTCGCGACCAGGGCATCGTCGCCGTAGCCGATGATGTGATTCCCCACCACTGTCCCGTCGGCAGGTGTGTTGGCGATCCCACCGAGCAGCACACCCTCCCGCACGGTCTGCCTCGATCCACGGGAGTCGACGAAGTTCCCAGACACCATGCAGTTCTCCGGTGCAGTGACGCGGGTCGAGTTGCCGGTTACGAGCGCAATCCCCCGCGGGGATGCAGTGACGGTGTTACCTGCGATAGTGATCCCATCCCCGCCGTGGGTGTCGATTGCCTCCCAGTCAATCAAGTGCACCCGGTTCCCGGTGATGGTGATGTTCCTCGACCGTGCGGCCACCGTGTTGTCCGCGTCCGTGACGGCGATGCCGTAGCAGTTGAGCTGCCCAATCAGTGGGGAGTCCCAGATGTTGTTGCCGTTGACGACCACACCGTCACAGGAGATCTGCATGACCCCGGAGTACAGGAACCTCTTGATGATGTTGTCGTTGACGTAGGCGTCCCTCACCCACTCCAACCACACGTTGTCCGCTCTGGAACCGGACATGAAGGAGTCGTGGATGGAGATGTTCTCCAGAGGAGCGGCAGACGTACCTTGGACGTGGATGAGTTTCTGCGCCGAGTCGAAACCCCCAGAGTAGGACCAGCCCCCGCCGATCTTGATGCGGTTGAACTCCACGTTCGAACTGGTGACGTGGAAGCCTGTCCCGTCAGGAACGGAGTAGGACCCTCCGATGATCCTCACCGGAACATCGACCACCACTGGGGATGACAGGGTGATGGTGGTCCCGGTGTCCACATACACCTCGCCGCCTGCGGCGATCGCTGCACGCAACTCGGCCTCAGTGGTGACCAGTTCGTTTGTCTTCATGTCATGCCCCCATTGCCGTGTTGAACGCTTGCACGATTCCTCCGCTTGCTGCGGCCGCAATCCCCGCTGCGAGCCACACTTTCCGTTCGAGTGACCGGAGACGGTTTTCGTGGTCGGCGATGTCCTTAACTTCGCTGCGCATGTCACGAACCTCGTCGTGCAGTGACCGCAACTCGCCGTAGATCTGGTCCATCGTCACCACCGCCACCAAGCCAGGCATCGGTTCAGGCATCAGTAATTCCTCCGTTGTCAGCCGAGCCCGTACAGGGTGAAGACGCTCCCGACTTGGAACGACCCGGATTCGCTGAACACGTGCAGATCGTCCACGGCGCTTGAACTGCCCGACCCGTACCAAATGCCGCCGTTGCTGACCACGGTGAGACCACCGGACCCAGCCAGGTGTGAACCTTGGCTCGACACGGATTTCCCCACCTGACCGGTCTTCGAGTAGTGGGCAATCAGAACTTCGTACGCCGAGTGGGAACTCACACCGGTGGGGGTGGAATATCCGATCTCGATACTGCTGGCGGCGTTCAACCGGTTCCCTGTCACCGATGTGCCGCCGGCGGCGAGAGTCTGCCGGTCGTAGCTCGCACTGGTGTCGCTGTTCAGTTGCAGCAGGACCCGGGTTCCACCGGCGGCGGTGACCCTGCTGGAAAAGATCAACCGGAGATGCTTGAACGTGTTCGGGAGGCTGGAGAACTTCACGAACGTCGCCTGCGCCGTCAACACCTTCTGCTCGAGCATCGCGCCCGGCCCGTGATCGGTGTACACGTAGCGGGTGCGGTCATCGGTCACATCCGATGAGGTGATCCCGGTCGCCCCGGCCGCCACGGACACCTGTGCCAGCGACACCTCCCACACGGAGGTGTTGGTCGTCAGCGTCGGCAACACTGGCGTGGTGGCCGCCGTCCCCGTGAGGACATCGACCTCCACGCGGTTGTTCACGAAGTCAGCGCGGATCACCACCCTGTCCAGGCGTGCGAGTGTCGCGTGCGCGGCCGCGATCGGGAGAGTCTTGACCGACGCGTTCTCGCCGTAGTGGCCCTGGATCCAGCACTCCCCGGTGTCGACCTTCACCTGCATCCCGGAGGAGTCGCCGAAGGCGTTGAACCGGTTCCCAGCGGTGCGGATGATGCCGGTCTCCAGCATGTAGCGGGCGAACTTCCGCCACGTGCTTTCCATGGTGTTGGCACCGGGGCCATCATCGAACGGTGCGTACACGTCGAGTGACGTAGGCACAACTCACCTTCTCTCGTCGTGTCAGCGGGCCTCGAGGCTCCGCACCTGCTGCTTGAGTCGACGTATCTCCCGGAAAATCCGGAACACATCGGCTTTCGCGGGAGTAGCCACCACCGGGGTGATGCGAGTCGAACTGCGGGTCACGGAGAGCTTCACCTCACGAATCAACTCCTGCACCGCCCCACCACCGGTGGGGGATTCGGATCCCACAAACACGGCGGTGACCTTGTCGCCCAGGCCGTAGTCCCGGCCGAACATCTGACCCTGGGTGTCGAGGATCGCGATCTCGAAATCCGTCTGCTCGGACTTCTCCGCCAAGGTCTCCGTGATCTTCTGGTCGAGCTCGGTGGTGTCGGCAGTGTCGCGCCGGTCCTCAAAGGTCTCCCGCCGGCCCCACGTCGCGTAGTGCCCGGCGTCCTGCCCCTCGCGGATGGTGCGTGCCGTCCCCTCGCCCTGCCCACCTACGAACACGTAGGTCGCCTCGGGAGACTTCGACTTGATCCGACCACCGGTGAGATTGCCCAACGGGACGGAGAACTTCACGTCCTCGCTGCGGTCGACTGGTTGATACACCTGGAACTCGATTCCGGCGTCAGTGGCGACGCACCGGAACCCCACCCCGCCGGCGAGGGCGAGCCCCTGCAGATCCGTGAGGAGTTGCGTCCAGCGCACCTTCCCCGACACCGTCGTCCCCACACCTGGGTCGGCCGCGAGAATCAGCCCGGGCTCTCGCCTGGCCGCCACAGCACCCGGGCCGAGGTTCACGTCCACGTACTGACGCAGCACCGTGGAACACACCCCGCTCCGCACGTCGTACGCCGTCGAGTTGTACGGCGGCGCCGACTGCGCGGGGGAAGGATGCGACACCCGCCACGACAGGTACACGTTGTCGTCCCACCCCGACAGGTTCAGGGTGTCGGTGTTGCGGTCGTAGATCTGCTCCCGCTCGTCGATCGGCCCGGAGAACAGGGTTTCTTTCGTGTCCGCGTTGACCACCACGATCCCGTAGCCGGGGGTGGTGAGTTCGACGAGCTTGTTCGACTTGCGGGACACGGACAGGCGCCACGTGCCGATGTCGTTGAACCGCAACGTCGCCTCGAGTTGGCGGAACCCGTCGACCAGCCCGACTCGTTCACGGTCGCGGTCGCGGACATACACCTCCCAGTTCATGTGGTGAGGTAACGAGGCCGGAACCGGAGGTCCACGGACGAAGTGGAGTCCGAGCTGGACATCTGCACCCGGACCGTGTTCATGCCCTTCTGTAGCGCCCACAGAGACGACTCGTGACTGACGTAGCGGAACGCGTTAGACCCGTCCCCCAACGTCAACGTCTTCTTCTGCTCCCGGGTGTCGACGATGAGGGATTCCCCAATGCCGAGAGTCAGACCCCCGTTCCGCGACAGTTCGATCTTCTCCCCCGTGGTGAGGTTGTCCAACACGATCACCGCCCCCGGGCCTTGAACAGTCCACACCGGCCACGTCTGCACATCCCCGGCGTTGTCAATCGTGTTCTCCGCAAACACCTCGGAGGACGTCAACCGGAGAGGGAAGAACGGGAAGAACGACGGCGCCTCACCCGTGGTGAACGTGAACGCGGTGTCCGATGTGGCCTGCCAGTACGGCTGCACCGCCCGCACCACCACCGCGATCCGCTGATCCGTGGGGGTAGCGGTCTCGCCGAGGATCTCGTCCACACCCATGCCACCAGACACCCGGCACACGAGCTCCCGCACATCACCGATGGGTGTGGTGACCCGCAGAACACCTTCACCCCGGTTGGGGTCCATCGCGTACGCCAAGTCCCGCAGCGCGGTCCGCAACTCCCCCGCCGTATCGCGAGACACGAGGATCGGGACCGTCATCTCCCGCACCCCGTGCAGGCTCTGCCGCAACACCGCACCGGCCTGACCCGGAAGGGTGTCCTCGTCGAACTCCACCGGCGGCGCGAACCTGCCCCGCACAGCGAACTCCACCCTCAACGGAGTGACTACACCATCCGGGTCGACCCACTCGACAGACTCGGCCACGTCACACCCCCGACATGTGCTCGAGTCGCTGGAACTGCGCGACGAGGTCAACCCTGGTGTTCCCCGCGTCGGTGACAGTGAGGTTGTAGTTCTTCACCACCGTGGTTCCCGGCAACCCGGCGATGCCGCGTTTGGTGTCGAGGATCCGCACCAGACGCTCAAACGAGTCGGTCTGCCGCGGCGACAGAACCCGCTCCGGCCGGCCAGACATGTTCCGCCCTGTCTGGCCGTGGTTGAGGATTCCGCCGGTGTCATAACCACCGGCACGGTTCCAGCCGATCGGCGCGGCCCCGTATCGGGCGTTGGCGTAGCGGATGGACGCCACGATGTTCGCGAACGGGTCCCACACCCCCCGCCCCCTCAACTCCCTCGCGTAGGCGTTGAAGGTGGGGTCGATCGTCTGCATGAGCCCCTTGGACGGGATACCCCGCTTGGCGTTGATGTCCCACAGGTTGATCGCCCGAGGGTTACCGCCGGACTCCTGGTTCATCCTCCGCAGGAGAGACCCGATCCACGACAGCGGGGACCCGGTGTACGCCAGGGCCTGCATCGCGACAGCACGCCACCGAGCCACACCGGCACCGCCACCAGCCCCGCCCACGGACGACAGCAGGTCCAGGATGTTGCGCTCGGCGTGCTGCTGGATCCCCCGCAACAGGGCAGCTTTGGTGTTTCCCATGCTGCCGGTTGCCTTGAGGTTCACCATGCCGCCGCGCGCATACCCCTCGGGGAGACGCCCGTTGTTGATCGCCTCCAACAGGGGGAGGTTCTTCCCGACCTGGCTGGCCCGCACCACGTACTCGCCGGACGCCATCGGCACCAGCATGTTGTCGCTGTTCGACGGCGGCCCGGGCAGTCGCCCGCCCTGCGCCTTACCGGTGGACGACAGCAACCGGTTGGTCGCGGTCCCACCGGTGCCGGCCCCACCGAACCGGAGCTTCGCGTTGACGACGACGTCTTCGTTGTCGATCGAGTTCAGCAGCCGGTTCGCGTTGTTCTTGAAGAACTTCAGCCGGTCCATCGCGGGCTTGTCGTTCGCGCGAACATCGACGATCCGGGGTCGGTTGATGTCCACGCCCTCGTCGATGTTCAACCCCTGGCGGCGAGCCTCTTCGAATACTGTGGATCCGCGCTCGGCCATGCCCTGCGCGATCTTGTTGGCCGCTCCTTGGCCGATCTGGTTGGCGATGGCCGCGAGGATCGGCCCCGCCTCCGCCAGCCGTTGCGCGGCGCCGTCCGTGGCCTCCTTGCTTCGCTGGCTCCACAGGGTGACGACCTTCTTCAGCTCGGCGTCGGTCATCGTCGCCATCAGCGCGACCTGCGCCGCTCCCTCCGGGCCCATCTTCGCGAGCTCGTTGAGCATCGCCGGGGGCACGCGCGCCGCCAGCAGGATCAGGTTGTCCGACCATTCCCGCTGGGCATCGACCTGCTTCTGCAGTTCCGCGATGAAGTCCTGGGCGGTGACCTTGACGTCACCGATGTAGTCCGCCCACGAATCCGACGCGTCCTTCGTGGACTTCGCGGTGGCCTCCGCCAACTCGCGGGCCTTGTCCTCTTTGCCCTTCAGGGCATCGTTGTAGGCGGCGCCGAGGCCGACGAAACTGGCGAACGCCTCACTCCAGGCGTCCAGCATCTCCTGGGCGGCCTTCTCCGCCTCATCCCCGGTGACCCCGTAGGCCTCGGCCAACGCCGCCAAAGAGTTCTCCAGGCCCCCAGCGGAGGCCGCGGTACCGTCCAACGCTTCCGCGACGACCTTCTGCGCCTCAGCACCGTGCAGCCCAGCTTCGGCTTCCTGCTTCCACTTCGTCGTGGCCTCGTCGATGGCCTCGTTCTGCCCACCGATCACGCCAGTCAACTTGTTGACGTCCTTCGTCAACTGGCCCGTCGTGGACGCCACACCACCGGAAAGCGTCGACTCCCAGTTCTCGGTCGTTACCCGAGCCTCGTCGAGCCGGGCGTTCACCCTTTGCAGAGGACCGGGGAGGCCCATTGCTGCACCCAACAGGTCCTTCTGGGAGATCCCCAGCCTTTCAGCGGCATCCGCCGCACCCTCGGACTGCAGCTTGTTGAAGATCAGCGCCCCTGACTCCAGGGTCAGGGCACCGGTCTGCTCGTCGAGCGAGGTGGTGAGGTCGTCCACGTGCGCCGCGGCCTTGGCCTGCTGAGCGACGAAGAACCCCAGCGCGGTCACGGCTAGACCCAGCCCGAGCCCGAACTTTCCCGTCAGCAACCCGCCAGCGATGCCCAATCCACGGTTGACCCTCGACGCGCTCTTGCCCATGGTGTCCAGGGCGCCGCGGAACTCGACGATCTTCGGGACGGCCAGCAGCGCCGCTCCACCGACGAGACCGACGACGCCGACGAGTCCACCGAAGATCCACAACGCGGTCTTCAACGGGCCCGGCATTTTCTGCACCACGCCGATGAGGCCGGCGACGCCATCCGCGAACTCCCCCAGCACGGGCAGGACGGCCTGCCCGATCGTAATCCCGAGGTCGTTGATGTTGTTCTTGGCGATCTCCAGTCGCGCCCCGGTGGTTTGGTACTTTTTCGCTGCCTCCTCAACGAGGGCAGTGTTCTCCTCCCATGCCTGGCTGCCCATGTCCAGCGACTCCGACAGCAGATCCGTCGCGCCCTTGAGGCTCAGGACGGTGCGCAGGTCTTCGCTCGAGCGGATCCCCAGGTCCTTCAGAACACCGATGACGTTGCCACCGGAGGACTCGACACCGTTCAACCCCACGATGAAGTCGTTGATCGCACGCACAGGGTCGTTCCGGAACGCCTCAGCAAAGTCCTGGGCGGACATGCCCGCGACTTTCGCGAACCCCGCGACAGCGTCTCCGCCTTCGCTGACCGCCTCGTAGATCTTCTGCATGACCCGCGACATCGACCCGCCACCGGCTTCAGCGGAGATGCCGATCGACGCCATCGCGTTCGCCATGGCCAGAATGTCGGTCTCGGACGCCCCGATGAGCTTTCCCGCGCCCGCGAGACGCTTGGTCATCTCGAGGATCTCAGCCTCGGTGGAGGCACCGTTGTTGCCGAGCTCCACCAGGGCAGCGCCGAACCTGTCGACGTCCTTCTGGGAGGTGCCCATGATGTTCGCGATCTGGGCGATCGACGTGGCAGCTTCCTCAGCGGTGAGGTTCGTCGTGTTCCCGAGATCGATCATGGTGCGAGTGAACTCGGCGACCGCTTCCCGTTTGATCCCCAACTGGCCAGCGGCCTCGGCCACCGCCGCGATCTCCTTGTGGGAAGCAGGGAGGGTCCTCGCCATCGAACGCAGTTGACCCTCGAGCACGGCCATCTGCTCCGCGTTGCCGTCCACAGTCTTGGCCACACCGGTCCAGGCTGTCTCCCAGTCCATCGCCGCCTTCACCGCCAAGCCCGCGGCGGCGGCGACACCCACACCGACCCCCAGCATCGCCCGTCCAGCAGACTCCCGGAACCGCTCGATCTCGGCGTCCTGCTTCTTCAGCTCCTTCTCGAAGACCTTCGCCGACGCAGCAGCGGACCTCATGCCCTTTTCGAACTTCGAGGAGTCCGCAGACACCTGGACGTTCAGGTCACGCCGGGATTCCAGAGCCATCAACCCACCCCTTCGGACCTATCGCACGTAACGGAACCGGCGGACAATGCGACTGCCAAACCGATCAGAAAGAGGAGACGATGAGCGAAACTCCAGAAGAGCAGAGCAACCCCTACGCCATAACGTTGGTCGTTATCGCAGGGGCAGCCACATTTTTCGGGCTGATCATGATGCTGGGCACCGAACCGGGTTATGACGGGGCAATCTCACCAGTCCAGCTGGCTGGGTCGGTCATCTTCGTTGCCGGACTGCTGAGCGGGGTAGCCTGGCTCGCGGTATCCGCCATGCTCTGGCGGCCGAAGGTCAAGCAGAAGACTGAGGACTCGATCGCCTCTTAAGCACCACGTGCAGTCCGCGGCCGTCGTCGTCCCGGATGGACGCCTCGGTACGCTGCCGCACCTCACACCCCCGGCAGCGAATCACATCACCGATGAAGGCGTTGTGGTCGTGTTCCCAGTCCTCATGCCGTGTCCCACACCCAGGGCACTTCTCCGCCTCGCGGATGTGCCACCAGATCGCCTTGTCCCGATCTCCCTGGTCCCACTCGAGGAACTGGGAATGGGGGATCTTGTAGCTGGCGCACACAGCCATCTCTAGAGCGAGCTGAGAATCCGCTCCCAGTCTTTTCCCACTGCGCTCGACGGGGCACGCAGGTTCAGGTCAGTGACGGTGCGGAACAGGTCCACCAACTCCCCCGCCGTGACCTGCCCGGACTCGCAGAACGAGGCCCAGTCCTTTTCCGTCATGTCCCCGTCGATGCAGGCGGCGAACAGAGCGGGCCGGAACGTGTCGACGTTCCAGATCGCCTCAGCCTCCTCCTGCTTCTTCGTCGGCGGATGCGCGTCGATCAGCGCCTCCATCTCGGCGGGCTTCAACGCGGTGATCTTCAGCGTCTCGTAGCACTCCTCGAGTTTCGCCTCAAGCCCATCGACCTTCGCCTGCAGTTCGGTGAGGTCTTCCCCGCGTTTCTTCGCCAGCCCCAGCGCGTAGCGGGCCGCGACGAGTTCCGCCTGCGTCTCCGAATCCTCGGAGATACGCAGGCGGAACTCAGCCGTGGGAAGGGCGCGGGACTTGAGGCGCTTACGGAGACTCACGCCGGGACCGTGACATTTTCTGCTGGTTCACTGGTGATACTAAATTGAATTTGGATGCGGGCGGCCTCGTTCGACAGGGACCGCATCTTGCCGTTGGAGCGGACCCGGATGGGGTAGACGTCCATCTTGTTGTTGGCCGTGTCCCCACCGTCGAGCCAGACGATGAACCCGTTCGTCCCTCGGGGGAGGGTGCCACGCACGTCCACACCGGCCTTGTCGGCGTAGAACGTCAGGGACGAGTCGTCCGAGGTGGTGCGGCCCGGGATCTGGGAGGTGAACAGCGCCCCCAGGTCGGGGGTGGGGATCTGCTCACCGGTGACGTTCCAGCCGGTGATGTCGGCGACCTCTGGGGACAGATCCGTGCCGGCGTTCAACTCGAGGCGGGTCGGGGCGGACTTGCTCGCGATGGAGGCGACGTAGTAGACCTTCGTGGTCTCCGGGTCGAAATACCTCGTGGACGCCGTGATGGCAGGTGCAGCCATGGTCAGGACTCCTTACCGGGCTTACGAGCCCTTCGGGGGGATTTCTCAACGTCGTCCTCGACGACGAGAGACGGAGGGGAGGTCTTCACGACGGGAGGCGGAGGAGGGTCGCACTCATCCCACCCCGACAGGCGAAGTTGCATGAGTGCGGAATCGGCGACCTCGACCTTGCGGTCCAGTTCCGGGTGATAGATCCACATGTCAGACCTTCAATGCCGCGAACGTCATGGCCGTGGTGCCCGACCAGGTGATGGAAGCGAACCCGTCCGATGCCCGGTAGAGCGTTGCGGGCACGTAGATCCACCGCTCCCCGGCGTTGGGGACGGTCACGGTGCGGTCGGCGATCGCCAGCCCGTCCACCGTCCCCGGGGTGACGATGACGCAATCCTGCGCGGCCGTGTGCGCGTTTTTGACGTGCAGGAACGTTCCCGCCCCGGGGATGATTTTGTCCCCGCCTACCGACGCGGGGGAGTACGTGGGAGCGACTCCCCCGGTGGTGATCTGTTGGACACTGACGGTGGCCATGTGGCTCTCCTATTTCCATCCGTGGATACGGGCGGCCTTCTCGACGGCCTGGGCGACGGCTTCACGTGCCGATTGACTGTTCGCTCGGACCGCGGGCCAGATGTACGGGCGCTTCTTCTGCTCGGCCCACTTGTCGTGCGAGTGGGCGCCGCGCCGGTCACCGGTGCCGAACACCGGATGGCGGAACGTGTTGCCCCTGGTGCCGATGCCCTCGAACGGCCGACCGTGAGGCGCCCGATCCTGATTGACCCTGATCGAGAAGCCCTGCCGCTTCTTCGACAACGACGCCCGAACACCGATCGCACCTGGGATACGCGACGACCACGAGGCGCGTTTCTTCGCGTCCTGCACAACGGAGTCCGCGGCCCTCTTCAGCTCCGGCCTCACCTGCTGGCGGAACTCGAGCGGGATCTTCCCGAAATCCTCGACCAGCCTCGCGACGATCTCGCTGGAGTCGCTCACTTGAACGCCTGGCACTCGATGGCGAACACCATGACACCCCAAGCGCCTTCGGCGTTCTGCTGTTGATCGAAGTCCATGAACCGCACCTGGGCGCGCGCAACCGCCCCGCCCATTGTGGTGCCCTTCAGCTTCACGCCGATAGCGGCCAGTGCCTCGAAGCACCGGTCCCGGACGGGTTTGACGTCCTCATCCCCGCGGTATGACCACATCAGACAGTTGATGTCGTACACCTCGAGCCGCCCACCCCCGAGATCAGCGGTGCCCTCCTTGGACGTCACCGACATCTCTTCGGGGACGTAGCCGATGGAGAGTCCGTCCGCTTCGAAGTCCACGATCGGCGGCCCGTCGAGGACCTCCCACCCCGTCAGCACCGGGGGAAGGTTCGCGACCAGCCAGTCACATGCGGCGGGGACGGAGCTCACGCGATCCCCCCAGCGGTGTTGTCCGGCCGCAACAGTTCCAGTGCCCTACGGGGAACGGCGTAGGAGATACCCGATGCGACGGGGACGTTGTCGATGCCCCCGCCGATGGGGAGTTTCGCCATCTGGCCCCGCTGGGTTTCCCACAGATGTTTCACGATGATCTTCGTGGCTAGTTTGATGTTCCCTGGGACGGTGGTTCTCCCCGCGGTGTAGGTGACGTTCCACGGGCCGCCAAACAACGCGAGCCCGTCGGCCCGCTCAACGATGCCTGTCACCTTGTCGACGACGAGGTCAGCGACTTCCCACGATGTCCCCGACGAGAACACCGCCGTCACCGAGTCCAGAGACAGCACTGGCGGCTCGAAGAGCGCGATGAAGCTGGTGTGGCGCTCGGTGATGACTTGGGTGACGACCGGTCCCGCGTAGTACTCGACAACGGGAACAGCCGAGTCGATGAAGCCCTGGATCTCAGCGTCGTCCTTTGACGACGTCTTGTTGAGATACTCCTTCATCTCGTCGAGGCCGATGATCTCGGTGGCCATTCAGACCTCCCTCGATCCGACAGCCCTGACGTCATCGCCGGTCTGGTCAACGTTGATGTCGGAGAACCCACAGGACACCAGGACCTCCCGCAGGGTTTCGGGGCGAATGTTGCTGTAGTACTCGCCGTCGCGAAGTAGGCCCCCGTCGATTGCGGAGTGCGGAGCCCTTCCAGGGCCTGCCATGGTTGCGATGAACACCCCCCGCACAGCATCGAACGCGGTCCGGCAGATCGCCGGCCACACGTCGGTGTGCTCGAACACTTCTGCGCAGATGACTACGTCGTACGTCTTGCGGGGGCTCCACGTTGCGGCGTCCGCGACGATGTCCACGCCGGGCCCGTCGAGGATGTCCAGGACCGTGTATTCGGCGTTCGGAAACAGCGTCCGGGGTGAGCCGTTGATGTTCCTGCCGCCGATGTCCAGCACCGTCACCCGGTCGTTGGTTCGATAGCGGGCGAGCCAGTCCATCGCTGCGGTGTGCATCAGTCCTCAGTGGTGTCCCGGGCAGGACGCGACCGGCCCTTGCGCTTCGGCTCCGCAGGGGCTTCCGGCTCCGTCGGCTGGTTCGCGGTCTCCAACGGCCTCGCTGAGCGCCCCTGGGGTGGCGCGGTCTCCGGGCGCTCGTTCTTGTAGCCGCGCAGCTGGAGCTGTTCGTCTACCGCGGCGACCCGGTCCAGCTTCCCGTACTGCAGGTACCCGTCACGTTCGCGGAGCAGCGCCGCGATCTCGCCGTCTCTGGACATGTTCATCCCTTCGCTTGGTAGCCACGGACGGCCAGTTGTCGATCGATCTCGGCGACGTTCTCGTGCTTCGACCGGCGAGCAGCGTGCACCCTTTCGGCCAGGAGCGCGTCGATCTCCCGTCGCCGCTGAGGATCCGCCAGCCACGCAGCCCGTGCGGGGTCTTGCGGATTGATAGGCCGTTCGTTGGGCCGGGGCCGCGGTATCGGAGGCAACCCCGCGAGCTTGCGCACGTCGTAGTGCAAGTGCACGGGTCGGACGTCCCACACGATCGGCACCTCGTGCGTCACGTTGTTGCGGTGCCAGCCGGAGAACGAGCCGTCCGAGAAGTGCCCCTGCCAGCTGGCGCGGAACGCCTGGACGATCTCCCGGGGGAAGTAGGTCAGGCCGAAGCCGAAGAACGCACACGTCGGCTCGTTCTCGTCGACATGACTGCCATCCGGCCGCCGGTGCGCCCACACCGGTTCTTGGAACGGCCGCTGCGACTCGGTGGTGAGGTACAGCCGGTACGGCGCCACCACCACCCGGCCTGGGTCGTCCCGTACCGCGTCGGCGAAGCGAACGAAGTCTTCCTCGCTGGCTGCAAGGTCCCACTCGATCAGGATCACGTCGTCATCGAGTTCGCAGAGCGGGCTGAGGTCATAGTCCTCGAGCACCAGCCTGGGGAGATCGTCGACAACATAGCTTCGGTTGTCGGGGACCTGGGCAGGCCAGGACCGAACGATCTTCACAGGTTGTTCGCGAGAACTGAGACGAAGATGGTGGCCTTCGCCGATGCCCACAGTTCCTCGTCGCGCTCGAGCACGACCTGAACCGTCTCCCCCGCGCTGAGCTCAAAGCTGGTGGACGACACATCTGATCCACCAAGACCCACGTTGCCCGAAGTGCTGGACTTCACGACGACATGAGTCTGGTTGCGGTTCACCGCACTCACCAGCAATGTTGGCGCGGACGAACTCAACTGAACGGTCTTGCCTTGAACGGCCACGATCATCCTCCTTTTGAGTCACGGGGGGTGGCCCGGCGACGTACCACCGGGCCACCCCTACACCTGAGGCTGGGGTCAGGCGCCGAACACCGGGGTGACGAGCCCGGTGCCGGAGATCTTCTGCATGCCGTTGGTGTATCGGCCGAAGGTGTAGGCGAAGTAGCCGTACACCACCATCAGCACACCCAGACTTGCCGCCTTGGCCTGCTCAGCCCTGATGAACACCGGGGCGTTGGGGTCCTCCCACAGGTGGCACTCACTCGCGGGAACGACGTACAGTTCGTCCTCATTCGTGCCCGCACCAAGGTTCGTGGCGATGTTGTTGTCCACCACGACCTTCAGGCCGTTCGGCAGCACACCGCGGACGCCCGCGCCGTACTGGATGCCGGAGTTCGTGCCGCCAGTCTGGGCCGGGACGTTCGGCTGGGCGATGAGCGGCCACTTCGCCGACAACTGGCTGGACAGCCAGTACCACCGACGCGAGTGCATCACCGCGTGCGACGGGGTGCCCATGGCGAGCATGTTCGCCTCCACCGCCGATGCGGCACCCAGGATCTTCGGGTACAACTCCTCGGCGGTGGGGGTGGTGTCGGTGTAGCTGTTGGCCTGCGCCGACGCCGACAGACCCGTCGTCGCCTGCGTGATCAGGGTCGAGTCCAGCCGGGTGGCGTACCGGTTGAACAGATCCTGGAACACGACATCCTCGATGCCGGTGCCGCGGTCGATCGCCTGGCGGGAGATCGTCTGCTGACCGGCAGCGGTACGAACTGGAACCGACAGGAGGGTGTCGTCGACGTTGGTCTCGTTCACCGCGGCGTTCTCTGTCGCCTGCAGGTCCACGCCCGTAGCGGTGGTGATCCGCGAGATCTCCACCGACATGCCCGATGCGGGGAGCGGGTGCTGGTTGCACACGTCCGCGAACGGGCGAAGCTCCGCGGTGGCGGGGGCGTACATGTCGGTGAGGTACTGCGGGACCACGAGCCCCTCGAACGCAGACGTACCGACCGCTCGGGTCAGGTACTGAGCGCGCTCCACGCGCTCCTCGTGCATGTGCCGCGCCAGCCTGGACGACGCCTCCACGTCGTTGTACATGAACTGGCGGGACAGGTCCCGCAGGAACCCAGTGCCGTACGGGTCCTCGTCCTTGCGGTAGGTCCGCTCCTCCTGGCCGATACGGCTGACCTGGTCGTAGGAGGGCTTACGAACCTCGGTGGTCTTGATTTCCTTCGCGGCCCGCTGCGCCTCCACCTCCTCGGCCTTGACCTTGTTGGCGTTGCCGAGCTTGACCCGGATACCGTCCTGGTCCGCCTTGGCCTGGTCGCGCGCGGCGAACAGGTCCGTGACGCGCTGGTCCTCCTCGGGGGTCAGGTTCGACCGACCCTCCTGGCTTGCGGCTGCGAGGATCGTCTGAACCTCAACGGAAGCCTTCTTGGCGCGCTTCTCAGCGGCCTCGAGCTCCACCTCGATACCAGCGATCAGTTCGTCAATGGTCGATGCCATCGAATCGCTCCGTTTCTTGAGTGATGGGGGTGCGTGCCACCCGGGCCGGTGTGATCTGTCGACGCGCGCGGGCACCGCCATCGGTGCGATCTGCCGATGGCGTAAAGGGGGGTTGGGTGCAGCTATTCGTCGTCTGCGAGCAGCTGCGTGCGAATCAGGGCCAGCGAACGACCCTTTGGTTCCTCCCGCTTGACGGGAGCCGGCTCCTGCGGTGCAGGCGCCGAAGTTTCGGTGGGGCGCAAGTCGCGGCGCCCGTTGAGCTTGTCCAGCGCGGCGCGTGCGGCGCCGGCGGGGAGCTTGTCGAGACAGTCGATGATCTCGTGCGAACGAGCCGCGATCGACGTGTAGGGATTCGCCCCGTAGTTCACCGCGGACGTGTCGCCGCGGTCGAGGTCGACCTCCTGGATCCGGAACTCCATGTAGTCCGGGGACCACTGCCCCCGCGTGATCATGAACGCGAACGACATCTCGGTGATGTTGCCGTCCTCAATGGCGATCACGAGGTCCTTCACGTCCTGCCGCTTCGGGTTCAGGAACGCCACCGACTTCAGGCCCGTGTCGTCCACCGACAACTCCAGGCTTCCGTTCGTGGTGCGAGCCATCGTCATGCCGCGATGGTTGAGCAGGAACGCCACATCGGGGTTCGCGTCCAGGGTCTTGTCGAACGCACCCGCCGACACGATCTCGGTGTACGGGCCGAACATGTCCCACATGTCGTAGCCACGCTCGGTGACAGACGCGTAGCCCTCCACCTGAACGAACGACTGGCCGTCCTTCTCGACCTTCTTCGCTCGCAGGGTGCTCGGGAAGGGCTGGGATCGAGCCACGCCACAGGGGATCAGGCCCGGCTGCGCACGCACAGCGGCGGCGCGCAGGTCACGGATCTCTTCGGTCATTGCTCCACTCCGGTCTTCGCGGGGGTCTGTCGTTGCGGGAACAGCGCGTCGAACTCGTCTTTCTGGCCATCGGTGAGCGGCGCCAACTCGTCGAGCTCCCGGGCCTCGTTCGGGGTCCTGACTCGCGAGTCGATCTGCAGTTTGAGCATCTCCGCCCGCGATTTCGGGTCCATCCGCAGCAGCGCGTCGGTGTTGAGCTTCACGTACCGCGGCTTCGGGGTGAGTTTCCCCAGTGCCGTCTCCCGGCGGATGATCGCCGGACCCAAGTGCATGACCAGGAACTGCAGGTTTCGCTGCGTGACCGACGCGTACGTGATGCTGTTCGAATGCACCGCGGCATCGATCAGATCCCCCGGCACGTCGAAGAACCTGGCGATGTCCGCGATCGAGTACTTTTTCGCCTCGATCCAGTCCGTGGCGGCCTGCTCGACGGTCATCATGTTGTACTCCCAGTCCGACCCGGAGACGAACACGTCCCCGCCTTGGACGGACTGCTTGAACTTCGTCTTGATCGCGTCGGCTTCCTTGGGCTGCAGCGTCTTCGCGGTGTTCTTCAAATGGCCCTTTGGGGTGGCGCCGTTGCCGAACCACTCGCTGGCGAACTCCTGAATCGACAGGTACTCCCCGATCGCCCACGCCGCGTACGCCACAGGAGACAAACCCACGTGCAACCCGGCGACGGTGTACTGCCGCTCATGCCACACGTCCCGGGGTTCGTACTCCAGGCGCCCGATCTTGTACTTGTGGACGTCGCCGTCCTTCACCCGCACGGAAACCTCGGAGAACGGCTGCAGATCGATACGGGCTGGCAGGCCAGTTTCGCTCCGCTCCGTGATCAACCCGAACGCGTTACCGGCGCGGTCGAGGTCGAACTGGCTGGAGTACATCCACTCCAACACGTCGACCCGCTCACCGCCGGGGTTCACGAGCACCGGGGGCTTCGGAACCTCCACCTGGACACCGTCGAATCGCCGGTACACGTCGATGGGCAGCGTCGAGATGAGATTCGCCCGAAGCCGGAGGCACGCCCACACCGCAGAGTGCCGGAGAGCGCTCTCGTTCGTCACCACACCCGCCGCTGAGGAGCGCAGTGTCCGGTCATGCCGGATGTGCTCCTCAGCGGTCATGCCCTGGAACGAGCGGCGGAAAAGGCTCACGTGTCACCACGCTTCTGCGGACGCTCATCGAGCCACGCGGACACACCCGATCCCGCAAGGATGACAACACCAGCCAGCGCCAAGCCCCACCAACCGAGCAAGGTTCCTGCGCCAAGCCCAACACCCGCGGCGAAAGCGAGCAGCCCAATCGCGTCCAGGAGAGTCGTCGCGATCCCTCGCATCTCGGCTCCCCTCATCAGTAAACGGAATCCAGCACGTCGTAGTCCGCGGTGACTAGGTCAACGCGGGTGGTGTAGGACCAGCGGGCCATCGTCACCGACACGAGCGGGCTGATGTCGGTGGACGTGTCCAGCCGATGCCAGGCGATGGTGTCGCCGGTCTGCCGGGTTTTCGCCCCAGACACAGCGGCATCAAGTGGGTTTTCCCCGAGGTGACGGATCGTTCCCTGCTTTACCGCGTCGATGATCTGGCCGCACGCCGCGGCCATCTCGACCCCGTTGGTGACCGCCAGCTCACCCCTGAGGGGTTCCTCGGGGTTTTCCGGGACTGTGACACCAACCTTCTCCAGGTCGGTCACCAGCGACGCGTATGTGCCTCTGCCCATGCCGATCGCGACCGGGTCCAGCGTGTCCCGCAGCTCCACGATGCGATCCACCAACCAGCCCACACCAGGCCGGTAGTCCAACAGTTGCGTGTGACCCAACTCGTCCCCACGCAGCCCGTACACGGCGATCGCCGCATAATCCCGCAGTGGGGCGATATCCACCCCAATCGCCACGTCACCCTGACGCCGCGAGTCCTTATCGGTCAGGTCGTCCCACTGCTTGACGTCGATCGCGCCGCCACCCTTGTTCTGGCGCGGCCAGATACCGAGGATCTCTCGGGCGAACCCCACATCCGACATCGAGCGCCGGTTAAATGCGAGCGTCTCCAGGCTCACACGCATACCCAGGGCCGGATTGGTCGCGGCCCAAGACTCCTGGTTGTCCAGGTCGACCCGGTCCAACTCGTCGAGGAGACCCTCCAGCCCCCAGTCACGCCACCCCAGGGCGTCATCCCCGCCAGCCTCGGCCCGCTCCCGAAGGTCGAACATCGGCTCACCGGAGAACGAGTCCAACGGCGGAGAGGACGTGTAGATGATCTGCGGGTTCGGGCGGGCGTTCATCGTCGGCAGCAGCGCGTCATGCATGACGTGCGTGTAGGCGAACGTCTCATCGATGATGACCAAGTCGCCCGAGAACCCTCGTCCCGATCCCTTCGACCTGGCGATGAAGCGAATACGCTGCCGAGTGTCGAGCCGCTCGAACCCTTCCGCCCCACTCGAGTTGTTGACCTTGATGACAGTCTCGCCAACCTGAATCAGGTTCGGCCCGATTTCTTCACCAAGCCCGATCAGCAAATCCTGGCAGCGGCGGAACGCCTCCAATGCCGTCTTCACCTCGTGCGCAGACCACATAACGAGCCGCTCGCCGAGAACCAAGAAGCCCGTCAACGCGCGTGCCTCGAGGATCCCGCCCTTGCCGTTCTGCCGGGCGACGATCTCCCCGTACTCGCGGCATGCCCACTTGCCGTCCGGCTTGACGGACATCAACAGGTCAAGCGCGTCCGACTGCCACGAGTCCATCACCTGGCCAGCACGACGCATCAACTCCGCCGCAACGTCGCCATGACTGAAGGCGACCTCGCAAGTCGGCCGTGACTCAACCCGCGGGCGACGCGCCCCGCGAAGCTGCGAAGGCGGCAAGGTCGGAGATGTTTGCACCCGCGCCTCCCGAAGACTTCACCTTTCCCTGAACTGCTGACGCAGGCTTCCGGCCCGGCCTTGAGATCGTCTGAGACTGCCTCAATTCCGCGACGATCTGCTTGAAAGCCAACGCCTGCTGCCGCGACTCCGCCAAAACCCGATCAACTACGACCGTGACCTGACCCGAGTCGTTGTCGGCGTCGAACGTGAGCCAATCCCCGCCGTACAACTGCCGATCCAGACGGTCAAGCCGATCGGCGATACGGCACGCCTCCAGTAGAAGCCGTGACTGCAACGGTGGAAGCTGCCCTTCCTTGGTCATCTCCTGCCACAGCGCCCCGCCAGCGACACCTAAGGGCGTCTCCCGGTCGTCGGAAGCTGTCTCCGGAGGCCGAACCTCTTCGCAGTGCTCCGGTCGGCAAAGCGAGTGGTCCCCGCGCTTGTGCATCCGCGACCGACGCGCACGCAACGTCGAAGTAGAGGCCATCGCTCAACCCACCAATGCCAACTGCTGGGGCCTGCCCCACACGCCCTTGCGCGAGTTGCACACGAAGTGCGCGAGCTGCACATTCGCCTTCACATCATCACCACCGTCGGCCAGTGGAATCACGTGATCGATACTCGGCGACTTCGGGTCGGGGTACTTCCTCTGCATCGGCACGCGATGGCCGCACAAACCGCACCGGTTCCGATCCCGTTTCGCGATCTCAGCCAAGGTGTAGGGCTCGCTTGCCCTGCTCAGCTTCTCAGCGCGCCGGCGCCGACACTTGGCCTGCAACCGCAGGCGCTCCGCAGCCCGCAGCTCATCCGGGGACTTACCGCTTGGCCGGGCGTAGGCACACCGGGTCGAGCAGGCCTTCTGTCGCCTGCCCTGGGGCACGAACTCCGTACCGCACGCTTCACAGGCGCGAGGCGTCATCCTCGCGGTTGCCCGGCACCGATGGCACCGACGTTGCCCGACGGGCAGCGACTTCGACGTGGACCATACGAGTTTGCCGCAAACGGAACAGGGCGTGTCCGGCTTCCTTGGCAACGCGCCCACCTCCCGTTGCAGCAAGCGTCGCGTTTCCGCAGGTCAGACCGTGCAGCGGCCGTAGCGATCTCGATTCGTGCAAAGAAATGATCGCGGCGGACGGGTGGACATGTGGATCTTCTCCCAAAAAACCGAACACCCGTTCGAACGTCCCGGCGGTCGAACACTCGTTCGGTCAGATCGTGCTCGGGTCCACCATGATCACGGCACCCCTGTCGATGGCGCGTCGTCTCGCTCGGATCTTGTTCGACTTCGCGCTGTTGCAGGCTCGGTGCATGAGGGTCACGTTGTCCCTATCGAGTGGATGTCCGCCCTCGTGGACTTCGTGCTTGTGGTCCGCTGTTCGGCTCATGCGGTGAGTGGGCGGCAGGGTCTGGTCGACGTACTGCCCGCACCAGTAGCAGTGGGTCTCCTCGGTGTACACCTGCTGGCAGAGGGCCCGCCACTTGCGGCCGGCTTGGCCGTGCCACTTCGCCATGGCGTTTAGATCGGGACCTTGGCGTGCATCTGGGCTACCTTCCGCACCCCGGCCAGGATGGTGTCATCAGTGGGTGTGGTGGTGGCCCGGTCGTCGGAGGCCAGGGCCCAGGCGAACTTCGCTCCGTAGATCTCGGGCTGCTCCAGTACCTCACGGTAGAAGCGGATCAGTGCCTTGTCCGCTGGGGTGCTGTCCTGCTGCAGGTACAGCTTGACCCCGTCCTCCATCGCTACTCGCATGAGTGCGGCGGTGGCCTTGCCAAGGAACACCGTGTCGGTGGCGAGGGCCTTGACGCTGCCGAGGTCCATCACTCCACCTCCGTAGTTACCGACTGGTACGGGTGCGACCTGCGGGTTAGCCGGTAGTTTGATCTTTCGACTAGGGCAGGAGCCAGCCGAACCAGTGCCGCAGCCACCCATGCGTGGTGTAGCCCCGACATGCCCGACGTGGACATGTGTTGAAGCGGGCCATCGCGTCCATGTACCCCCTGAGGGCCAGCAGACGGCGCACTGTCAGGTCCTGCGACCCTCGGCGAGGAGCTTGGCGATGCCGTCCCAGCCGATGACCGTGACGTCTGCCCAGCCCTTGATCCGTACCGGCCAAACGAGGCCGAGCGTGAGGCTGATCGCGATGTGCGACCCGTCTGCCCACTCGTCGGGGCTGTCCGTCCCGTCGTCCTTGTAGAACACCACTGGCGTACTCGGGTCGAACTGGCTGTACCAGGCGCCGAGCCACTGCTTCCAGGCGTCCGGGAGCTCAGACAGCATCACGAGCCACCCAGCAATGGATTCTTCACGATGCCTGCCTCTTGAGGTCCCTCAGCAGCATGGCCAGCTGCTTGAACGTGCGGTGGTCCTTGCGGTCCAGGGCGTTGTCGATGCGCTGCATGGTGGCCCTGATGCGGCGCTGCTGTGTCTCGGTCACCGTCGCCACCAGCCTTTCGCCATGTGGCAGGCCAGCCAGCCGCACCACCCGAGGAACGCGGGGACCAGCAGGAAGCGGCGCCAGTGCAGCGGGTCGACACCCAGCCACAACCGGAACACGGTGGACAGGGTGCCCGACGGCTTGTCGGGGGCGCGGTCACGAAGGGCGGGGAGTTCGAGCCAGGCGAACGAGGCGAGGACCCCGATCAGCCACATCAGCCAGCGAAGAGGAGGGGTCACTTTCGCCTCCCTGCAGGAGAAAACCCCCGTGACCTGCTGGTCTACGGGGGCTCTCGGGATCGTCCTCTAGAGACAGATCACCAACATGACCAACCATACGTTGGCTGCTGGTCGTGAGCAAGACGGGGTGATCTACGGCGTGTCACAGCGGCCAGGGAGCGGCGTAGGGGACGGTGACGATCTCGCGCTTGAACTGGTCAGGGTTCTCAGGGTTGAGGACCAGGTCACCGCCCTCGTTGCGGACGAGCCGTTCGATGTGCCAGTTCCCGCCGTCGAGTTCGACGTCGAAGTCTTCCGGGATGTCGTTGGGGTCGAGGCCGTGCGCGCGGATGAACTCGCAGAGCTTCTCGCGGCGGGCGACCATTGCGGTGTCGGTGTCCATCTGCTTTGCCTCCTGGGTGTGTCGTTGATCGTACGATGCTTGCGCTTCGAGCAGGTTCCACTGCCGGTGTCGGCGGGTGCCGTACGGCGTCCACCGGTCCACGCTCGCCCAATACCGCACGGTTCCGGGTGCGACCCGGAACAGTGAGGCGATAGCTGCGGTGTCGGCCAGCCGTAGGCGGGGTTTGATCATCCGGTGTCCTCCAGCAACAACCCGAGCCACAGCCAGCGGTCGCGGGGCCACGTGCTGTCGCACGGCACGCAATGCACCTCATCCGCGTCGAGGGACGCGTACAGCTTGGTGCCGCACGTGTCGTCGCCGACGGGGGTGCGGCAGCGGCCGATGAACCGCTTCCGCTCGCCCAGCGGGGACAAACCCCGTGCTTGGCGGTGCAGGTCGGCGATGTCGTCGGCGACCTCCCCGATCCAGTCGTGCTGCGCGCACCAGTCCAGGTGGGCACGCAGGAACCGCACCTCGCCCGTGATGGTGGGTTCGCTGCTGTAGGTGATGCCGCGTTCGGCCCGCACCCACTGGGCGATGCCGTGCAGGGAGCCGACGAGCGAACGGATGGGGGTGTCCGACTCGTCCCGAGGGTCACGCAACCGATGCACCCCTGCCCCACCGGCGGACCGGTAGTCCAGGGCGACGATGACGTCGTCTCGCCCGGGTGAGCCCGACCCGAAGCCGGGGGCGCGGCGGCCGCCACCGCTGGAGCCTTTCATCACGGAGAGGGTGGCGGCGTAGTCCTCGATCTCCCCGAGGTGCTGCAAAACGCGGTTGACGCAGGGGAAGCAGGCGTAGCCGCGGTCGGGTTGGCGTTTGTTCTTACCCGGGCACAGCACGCACTGGGCGGTCACGCTGCCCTCACTTTCGGGCATGGGGTGTCAGGACCACAACGGGTCATGCACCCGGTGGGGGTGGGTTTGCCGCACTGGGTGCAGTGGCCGTGCTCGTTGCGTTCCAACTCCCCCACACGCTTCTCCAGGGCGCGAACCGTGGCTTCAAGTTCGGTCAGGACTTCGCCGGTCAGTA
>NZ_PQHZ01000070.1 GCF_003385185.1 Amycolatopsis palatopharyngis
GGTGTCAGGTGCCCTTGCGGCTACGGCCGTAATTGCGGCCGTGAGCGTCGCTCAGAACCCTGCCACCGCCCTCCCAATCCCCGCCCCCCAGCAACCCCCGAGTGACTCCTCTGACGCCCTCCAGCAGTACCGGGAGCTGGCCGCAGAGGCAGAGAAGCTGAACGAGGACTACCTCAAGGCGAAGGACGACCTCGCCGCACGCCAGGCGGAGTTGAAGGCAGCCAATGCCGATCTGACAGGTGCCGAGCGGGCCCAGGCCGACGCCGCCGAGGACGAGGAACGCTTCCGTGCCGAGGTCGACCGGTTCGCCGGTGCGTCCTTCACCAGTGGCGCTCAGCTCAACAAGCTGTCGGCACTGCTGACCGGCCGGTCGGCTCAGGACTTCCTGGACCGGTCCTCGGCACTCGAGCAGCTCTCCGCGGACAAGAACGCAGCCCTGAGCAACCTCTCAGGGGCGGTCGAGGAGGCCAGCGCGGCAAAGCGCCAGGCAGCCGACGCCCAGTCCCGCGCGAAGGCGGCCAAGGAAGAAGCGGCCAAGCTGACCGCGGACATCGAGGCTCGCAAGGCCTCCCTCGACGAGCAGGTCGAGGAGCTGAAGGAAACCAGCAACCAGCTGTCCGCGGCCGACCGCGAGGCGCAGAGCAACACCGGCGGTCCGATCCCCAACGTCCAGGCGCCGGGACCGGCCGCGCAGGCTGCCGTCGACGCCGCACTGAGCAAGATGGGCAGCTCCTACGTGTGGGGCGCGACCGGGCCCAGCACGTTCGACTGCTCCGGGCTGACGTCCTGGGCGTACAACCAGGCGGGCGTTTCCATCCCGCGGTCCAGCCGGGCCCAGTCCACCTTCGGCCAGGCGGTCTCGCGGGACCAGCTGCAGCCCGGTGACCTGGTGTTCTTCTACTCCCCGGTGTCGCACGTGGGCATCTACATCGGTAACGGGCAGATGGTGCACGCGCCGACCTCCGGCGACGTCGTCAAGATCTCGCCATTGCAGAACCAGTACAGCGGGGCCCGCAGGGTCGCCTGACGATCCGAAGGACCACCCCTGCCGAGCCCGGGTGGGCGCCAGAACCGGCGCCCACCCGGGCTCGCGTCGTTCCCGGCCTCGGCCGGTAGTCTCGGCGACGTGCTGCGGACGCTGCTGGTGACCAACGACTTCCCGCCACGGCCGGGCGGGATCCAGAACTACCTGAACTCCCTGGCACACCGGCTGCCCCCAGAGGACCTGGTGGTCTACGCGCCTTCGTGGGAGTCCGCCTCCGGCTCGCACCGTGAGTTCGACGCCAACGCGCCGTTCGAGGTGGTGCGGCATCCGACACCGCTGATGCTGCCGACCCCGGAGGTGCTGCGCAGGGCCAGGAGCATCATGCGCGCACGCGACTGCGAAGCCGTCTGGTTCGGCGCCGCGGCACCGCTGGCCCTGCTCGGTCTCTCACTGCGCCAGGACGGCGCACGCCGCATCGTTGCCTGCACCCACGGACACGAGGTGGGCTGGTCGATGCTGCCTGCCGCGCGGCAGGCGCTGCGGCGAATCGGGGAGACCAGTGACGTGGTGACTTACGTCAGCAAGTACACGCGCTCCCGCTTCGCGGCCGCGTTCGGGCCCATGGCCGGCCTCGAGCACCTGCCTTCGGGTGTCGACCCCGAGCTGTTCCGCCCCGACCCGGCCGGGCGGGAGGAGTTGCGCCGCAGGTACGGCCTTTCGGATCGGCCCACGGTCGTGTGCGTGTCCAGGCTCGTCCCGCGCAAGGGGCAGGACATGCTGGTGCGGGCCCTGCCACTGTTGCGGGAGCGGGTGCCGGATGCGGCGCTGCTGCTCGTCGGCGGCGGTCCCTATCGCAAGCGGCTGATGGATCTGGCCCAGGAGTACGGCGTCGCCGAGCACGTGGTGTTCACCGGCTCGGTGCCGTGGGAGGAGCTGCCCGCGCACTACGCGGCCGGTGACGTCTTCGCGATGCCCGCCAGGACCAGGGGCAAGGGGCTCGACGTCGAGGGACTCGGCATCGTGTACCTCGAGGCCTCCGCGGTCGGGCTGCCGGTCGTGGCCGGCCAGTCGGGCGGGGCCCCGGAGACGGTGCTGGACGAGGTGACCGGACACGTGGTGGACGGGCGCAACCTCGACCAGCTGGCCGACACGCTGTCGCCGTTGCTCGCCGATCCGATCCGGGCGCAGCGTATGGGCCAGGCGGGCCGGGAGTGGGTTTCCCGGCACTGGCGCTGGGACGTGCTAGCGGGATCGTTGTCGACGATGCTCAGTGGCGATCCCGTCGCCGCGGTGCGCTAGGGCTCCAGCACGGCCGGATTGGCGGGATGGTCCATCCGCACCACGACGTCGGCGAGCTCGCGCGGTCGTGCCTCGCGCTCGTAGCGGTCGTAGGCCGGTAGTGCCCACAGCGCGTCGCGGGGGACGCGGCGCCGCAGCGCGGGTGGCGACAACCACAGGTGCACGCTGAAGTCGAAGTCCAGTCCCCTGCCGAGCAGCAACTCGCCGTCCAGAAGCAGAATTCCGCCCGCGGCGAGGGTGCTCCTCGGCCACCGCAGCGCACGATCGTGCTCCGCGTCCCACAGCCCAGGCAACACCGAACCGCTCCCGCCGTCCCCCAGCGGGCCGAGCACCTCCCTGCGCAGAGCGCCGGCATCGAGCCAGTCCTCGTATCGGACATCAGGATCGGTACGGCCGCGTTCCAGGCGTAGCGAGGCGGGACGCAGGAAATCCCGAGCCGAGACGCGCACGACCTCCCTTCCCCGGACCCGAAGGGGATCCACCAGTGCGTCGGCCAGTGCCGCGGGGTCACTCGCGTCGTCGGCGCCGTCCACCGCCAGCCTCGTCCACTCGTCGGCCGGTCCCGACGCGAGCCGGTCCGCGAGTTCGGCGACCAGCCGCTCGGACGAGATCGGGCGATAACGCATCAGCCGATCCTGACGCACGCCCCGTGCTGATCCACATCGAGGCCTGCGGAGCACTACGCCGGACGAGGTGCACTGCCGCCGACCGGGCACGACCGGGAGCCGTGGTTCGTTGGCGGTGCAAGGGAACAGGGAAGTAATGGGGAGGAACCGCAGTGCGTGCCGTAGAACCCGTGACCGGACAAGCCACCGACGAACTCGTCCGCCTTGACCTCGACTTCATCCAGGACCCGCACACCGCGATGGAACTGTTGCGCGCGGACGGGCCGGTGCGGCAGGCGATCATGCCCCGCGGGCTTCGGGTATGGCTGGTGACGGGCTACGCGGACGCGCGATCGTTGCTCGCCGATCCCCGGCTGAGCAAGGACTACCGAGCGGCCGGTGCGCTCTTCGACCGGCAACTCACCGCAACCGGTGGGGTGTCGAGCGGGTTCACCCAGTCACTCGCCGCGCATATGCTCAACTCCGATCCGCCCGACCACACCCGGTTGCGCAAACTGGTGAACAAGGCGTTCACCGCGCGCACGGTCGCCAGGCTGCGTCCACGCATCGAGGAGATCACCGCGGGGCTGCTCGACGACATGTCCGGCACGGTGGACCTGCTCGAGGCGTTCGCCTTCCCGTTGCCGATCACGGTCATCTGCGAGTTGCTCGGCATCCCGGACGACGACAAGGACGACTTCCGCAGCTGGTCCGGGACGCTGGTGTCGGCCTCACCAGCCGAGGACGTGGACCGGGCGTCCAGCGAGATGTCGAGGTACCTGCTGTCGCTGGTCGAGGCCAAGCGGGCGGCCCCTGGGGATGATCTGCTCTCCGACCTGGTGCACGTCTCCGACGAGGGGGACAAGCTCTCCGAGGTCGAACTGGTCTCGATGATCTTCCTGTTGCTGGTTGCCGGGCACGAGACGACGGTGAACCTGATCGGCAATGGAGTGCTCGCGCTGCTGCGCCACCCCGACCAGCTCGCCGCGCTCAGGGCAGATCCCTCGCTCGTGCCCAACGCCGTCGAGGAGTTCCTCAGGTACGAGGGGCCGGTGAACATCGCGACGCTGCGATTCACCGCCGAGCCGGTGCGGGCCGGCGAGGTGACGATCCCGGAGGGGGAGTTCGTGATGATCTCCCTGCTCGCCGCCAACCGGGACAGCGCCAGGTTCGACGAGCCGGCCAGGTTCGACGTGCATCGTCCGCCTGGCGGGCACCTCGCGTTCGGGCACGGTATCCACTTCTGCGTGGGTGCCCCGCTGGCCCGGCTGGAGGCCGAGATCGCGGTACGAAGGCTGGTCGAACGTTTCGGCGATCTCCGCCTGGCCGCCGAACCGGAGACACTGCGCTGGCGCGACAGCACATTGATGCGCGGGCTGGAGACACTGCCGGTGCGGGTGGACTGAGCCGCGCAGACCCGGCTCAGCCGGAAGGCCGCGTACCGTTCGGTTCCAGTATTTCCGACTCGCCCCAGGCCGTGACCGTCAGTTCATCGCCGATGCTCACCGTGCCGGGCCGGATCACCGCGAACTTCACGCCGAAAGCGAGCCCGCCGCCGGTGGCGCGGCGGTAGCCCGCGAGTGTGCGCAGGGGTTCCGGGCCCGCACGCACTCCGGTCCGCTGGTCGACGGTGGTGACCGCACAGCGGATGGCGAGCTTGCTGTAGCCGAGTTCGGCCGTTCCGGCCACGATCCTGCGGGCGCCGTCCTCCGCATGTGGTTCGCCCCAGCCGTCGACAACGATGTTCGGCCGGAAGCGGCTCATCGGCACCGGGCTGCCGCCGCGTTCGGCGATGCGCTCGGTGAGCAGGTCGAGGGACTGTGCGGCGGTCACGAGCAGGGCGGCGCTGTCGGCGTAGCCCGACGTCCCCGGTGTCGCTCCGTCGGTGACCCGGTCGTGCTCAGGCGGTACCCGGACGAGGCGGCTCGGCTCACCGATCACCTCGGACAGCCACATGGCCACTCGATCGCCCTGGTCGATCCCCAGGTAGGCGACGCCGAACAGTTCCACCCCGCGCCGCTCCCCGGTGACGTCCACGTCGACCGCGACGGCGGAGGCGCCCTCTGCGCGCAGGACGAGGCGGGTCCCGGCGTTGTCGATCTCCGGCCGGATCCGGGCCAGCGCGGGGTTTCGCCGCTGGCTGCGGAAGACTCCGCCCGCACCGATGACCAGGAAACTGCGGTCGTGGGCGAGTCCGGCGGGCGTGACGGCCGCCTCGGGCACCGAGATGCCCGCGCATCCTTTGACCGGGTAGTGCGTCAGTTCGAGGATCCTGGCCACCCGGCTCACGCTACCGGCCGAGCGCTACCGGATCTCACCGCGATCGCGACCGGGGGCATGGCCGTACAGTAGTGCGCCATGACCGCCGAGGAACTGCTCGCACTCGACGCCGAACACGTCTGGCACCCCTACGCACCGATGCCGGGTAGCGTGCCTCCGTTACTGGTCACAGAGGCCTCCGGAGTACGCCTGCGACTGTCCGACGGCCGCGACCTGATCGACGGGATGTCCTCGTGGTGGTCGGCGATCCACGGCTACCGCAACCCGGTGCTCGACGCCGCGCTCGCGGAGCAGGCAGGCCGGATGAGTCACGTGATGTTCGGTGGGCTCACACACGAACCGGCGATCCGGCTGGCGCAGACCCTGGTCGACATCACTCCGGAAGGGCTGGGGCACGTCTTCCTGTGCGATTCCGGCTCCGTTTCGGTCGAGGTCGCGATCAAGATGTGCTTGCAGTACTGGCAGTCGGTGGGAAAGCAGGCAAAGCGTCGGCTGCTGACCTGGCGCGGCGGATACCACGGCGACACTTTCCATCCGATGAGCGTCTGCGATCCCGAGGGAGGGATGCATTCGCTGTGGCGCGGAGTACTGCCGGAGCAGCTTTTCCTCCCCGCGCCGCCGTCCGGGTTCGACACCCCGATCGACGAGTCCTATGTGGAGCAGATTCACGCTACGGTGGAACAGCACGCGGACGAGTTGGCCGCGGTGATCGTCGAGCCGGTGGTGCAGGGAGCCGGCGGGATGCGGTTCCATCACCCGGGTTATCTGCGGGCACTGCGCGAGGCAACCGAGGCACACGGAGTGCTGCTGGTCTTCGACGAGATCGCGACGGGCTTCGGCCGCACGGGCACACTGTTCGCGGCCGAGCACGCGGGCGTCACCCCGGATGTGCTCTGTCTGGGGAAGGCACTCACCGGCGGCTATCTGACGATGGCGGCGACGTTGTGCACCTCGGAGATCGCGCGCGGTATTTCGCGGGGCGCACTACCCGTGCTGGCACACGGACCCACGTTCATGGGTAATCCACTCGCCTCGGCGGTGGCCAATGCTTCTATCGGTCTGTTGCGGGACGGTGAATGGCAGGCCGATGTCCGCCGGATCGAGTCGGCTCTCGAGTCCGGCCTGAAATCCGCGCTGGATGTGCCGGGCGTGCTGGATGTCCGGGTACTCGGGGCGATCGGCGTGGTCCAGCTTGATCACGACGCCGATATGGCGGTGGCGACCAGGACCGTGACCGAACACGGTGTATGGCTGCGTCCCTTCCGGGACATGCTCTACTGCATGCCGCCGTACCTGGCGGGTAACACCGATATTGCGGCGATAACCGAGGCGATGATTGCTGCCGCGGCTGTCGCCTGAGTCACCGGGAAGCGGTTGGTCGGACCAAGATCACCTGATCGAGTTTCAGTGGCCCGACAACGGTGTTGTATGCCAATTATTTGTCACGACTCGCCCGGGTATACGCCGATGAATTGTTATATCGGGTGAGACCTGGCACACGCACTGCTGTTTCTGTTCACGCAGTGGTGCTGTTTTTGTGACGAACTTGGTGTGAACAGAACATGAGAACGTTTTTGTATAGCGGACATTTCACCGAACCTCCGGTTTCCTGGTGATCGACGGGTCGTCGCAGCCGCCGACCCGACACGCGGTGGCAATCCCCGCGTGCCGGTAGCCGAAGGGGGAGGAATTGATGACGGAAGCGGCCATGGACGAGAGTCGGCCCACTGGGGGTCCGAAACTCCGGCTGACACTGCGCAGCGTGCTACGCCACGACGTGCCCGCCTCACTGGTGGTGTTCCTCGTCGCCGTCCCCCTGTCGCTGGGCATCGCACTCGCCTCCGGCGCCCCGGTGATCGCGGGACTGATCGCGGCGATCGTCGGCGGGATTCTCGCCGGCGCACTCGGGGGCTCGGCGATGCAGGTGAGCGGGCCCGCGGCGGGGTTGACGGTGGTCATGGCCGAGACGATCAACCAGTTCGGCTGGGCGGTCACCTGTGCCATCACGGTCGCTGCCGGCCTGCTGCAGGTACTGCTGGGGCTGAGCCGCGCCGCGCGTGCGGCGCTGGCCATCTCACCGGCGATCGTGCACGGCATGCTCGCGGGCATCGGTGTCACGATCGTGCTCGGCCAGTTGCACGTGATTCTCGGTGGGTCGGCGCAGAGTTCGGCGATAGCCAACATCGCCGAGTTGCCGCAGCAGATCGTCGGCCATCACGACACCGCGGCGATGATCGGCATTCTCACGATCGCGATCCTGCTCGTCTGGTCCAGGCTTCCAGCCGCGGTGCGCAAGGTGCCCGGACCGCTCGCCGCGGTCACGGTGGTGACGGTTCTGTCCACAATGGCCGGACTGTCGCTGGACCGTGTTGACCTCCCAGGTGACATTCTGGCCGTGGACTTCGTCCCGCGGCTGGAGGGCGGTCAGTGGGGCGAACTGGTGATCGCCGCGGTGACCATCGCGCTGATCGCGAGCGTGGAGAGCCTGCTGTCGGCGGTCGCGGTGGACAAGCTGCACTCCGGCCCGAGGGCGAACCTCGACCGCGAGCTGGTCGGTCAGGGCGTCGCGAACATGGCGTCGGGTGCGGTGGGCGGACTGCCGGTCACGGGGGTCATCGTGCGCAGCTCCACCAACGTCGCAGCCGGTGCTCGTTCCCGCGCCTCCGCCGTCCTGCACGCGGTGTGGGTGCTGGTGTTCACGGTCGCACTCGCCGGGCTCATCGAGAGCATCCCACTCGCCGCGCTGGCGGGACTGCTGGTGCACGTCGGTGCGCGGCTGGTGAATCTGAACCACATCCGGCAGGTCCGGGAGCACGGCGATCTGTGGGTCTACCTCGTGACGCTGGCCGGTGTGGTGGTCATCGACCTGCTCAGCGGCGTGCTGCTGGGCATCGCGCTCTCACTCGCCGTGATGCTGCGCCGCACGATCTGGTCCGGAATCCACGCCGAGGGCGAGGACGACCAGCGAAGGGTCGTCATCGAGGGAGTGCTGACGTTCCTCTCGGTGCCCCGGCTGTCCAAGGTGCTCGGTTCGCTGCCGCCGGGTGGGACGGTGACGCTGGAGCTGGTGGTGGACTATCTCGACCACGCCGCCTTCGACACTCTCGCCGATTGGCAGCAGGCGTACGAGCGCGCGGGAGGCACGGTGTCCGTGGACGAGATCGGGCATCCGTGGTTCCAGCGGGGGAAGTCGGGCGTGCCGACGGTGCGTCGGGAGGCGGCGGACAAGGTCGTGCCGCGCTGGCTGGCGCCGTGGTCGGAGTGGCAGGTCAACCATATGGGCGTCGTGGTGCCGGGCCAGCGCACCGAGCCGACGGCGACCAAGGCGATGTGCCGGGGAACCTCGGAGTTCCAGCGCCGGACGGCGCCGCTCGTGCAGTCCACGATGAGCAGGCTGGCCGAAGGTCAACAGCCGCACACCCTGTTCATCGCCTGCGGTGATGCCAGGATCGTGCCGAACCTGATCACCACCAGCGGTCCCGGCGATCTCTTCACCGTGCGCAACATCGGCAACCTCGTGCCTGAACGTCCTTCGGCTGGTGACGATTCCGTTGCCGCGGCGATCGAGTTCGCGGTGGGCGTGCTGCGGGTGCGGGAGGTCGTGGTCTGCGGGCATTCCGGCTGCGGGGCGATGAAGGCGTTGCTCGGTGAGATGCCGGAGAACATGCCAGGGCTGACGAACTGGCTGCGGCACGCGGAGTCGAGTGTGCGGCGCAGGGACAGCACCGACGCGGTAGCGCTGCGCAGGCATCTGCCGCCGACGGAAGCGGATCAGCTGGCGCTGCACAACGTGCTGCAGCAGTTGGAGAACCTGCGGCAGTACCCGATCATCGCCGAGGCGGAGGTGCGCGGCGACCTGCACCTCACCGGGATGTACTTCGACGTCGGCGGGGCGCAGGTGTATCTCTTCGACACCCCGTCCGGGGCGTTCGTGCCCGCGGATGCCAGCAGGCGACCCGCTACCCGTACGTGACGGAGCGAGCGGTGAGGCGGATGCTCTAGTGTGCAGGCCGTGAGCGTGCTGGTGATCTCCGGTACCGGAACCGGCGTAGGAAAGACAGTGGTCACCGCGGCGATCGCGGCATTGGCCCGTGAGCGCGGTGACCGGGTGGCGGTGCTCAAACCCGCGCAGACGGGTGTGGCCCTGGACGAACCCGGTGACCTGGCCGAGGTGCGCAGGCTGGCGGGCGATGTGTCCACGAGGGAGCTTCGGCGGTATCCCGATCCGCTGTCGCCCGAGGCCGCGGCCCGTCGTTCGGGGCTGCCACCCGTGCGGCCCGCCGAGGCGGCGCAGGCGGCGGGTGAGCTGGCCGCTGTCCACGATCTCGTGCTGATCGAGGGTGCGGGTGGCCTGCTGGTGCGCTTCGACGACGGCGGCGGCACCCTCGCCGACATCGCCTGGTCGCTGGGCGCGCTGGTCCTCGTGGTCGCGGAGGCAGGCCTTGGCACGCTCAATGCCACGGCGCTGACCGCCGAGGTGGCCACCAGGCGAGGGCTGAACGTGGCCGGAGTCGTGGTCGGGGCCTGGCCCACCGAGCCGGACCTGGCGGCGCGAAGCAATCTGAGCGACCTTCCGGTGGCGGCCGGTGGGCCGCTGCTGGGTGTGCTTCCGGCCGGTCTTGGCGCTGTGACCAGGGACGAGTTCGTCGAAGAGGCACGCAGAGGCCTCTCGCCGTGGTTCGGCGGCACCTTCGATCCGGAGTGCTTCACAACGAGCGCGTCCGCCCAGACGTGACCACGGTCGCTGTGTCGCACGCCGCTGGTCGTGCACACTCACCACATTGATTTCGTCTCGAAGAGGAGCAGTCGTGACCGCAGCACCCCATCAGGACACCGGGCTCGACAGGCAGGACCCGGAGGCAGCGATCATCACCGCGGCCCGTGAGCAGGTCCTCGAGCGCGGGGAGGGGCTGTCGGAGAAGCAGGTCCTCGAGGTTCTGCGGCTCGACGACGACCAGATGCCCGGCCTGCTGGCCCTCGCACACGAGGTGCGGATGCGCTGGTGCGGCCCCGAGGTGGAGGTCGAGGGCATCGTCAGCGTCAAGACCGGTGGCTGCCCCGAGGACTGCCACTTCTGCTCGCAGTCCGGTCGCTTCCCGACCCCGGTCCGTTCGGCCTGGCTGGACATCCCGGGCCTGGTCAAGGCGGCGGAGGAGACAGCGGCGACCGGCGCGACCGAGTTCTGCATCGTGGCGGCGGTGCGCGGACCCGACGCCAGGCTGCTGTCGCAGGTGCGCGACGGCATCAACGCCATCAGGGAGTCGGGCAACGACATCCAGATCGCGTGCTCACTGGGGATGCTGACCCAGGAGCAGGTCGACGAGCTCGTCGAGATGGGGGTGCACCGGTACAACCACAACCTGGAGACCGCCCGCTCGCACTTCCCGAACGTGGTGACGACGCACTCCTGGGAGGAGCGCTGGGACACCCTGCGGATGGTCCGGGAAGCCGGGATGGAGGTCTGCTCCGGTGGCATCGTCGGAATGGGCGAGACCGACGAGCAGCGGGCTGAGTTCGCGGTGCAGCTCGCGGAGCTCGACCCGCACGAGGTCCCGATGAACTTCCTCATCCCGCAGCCGGGGACCCCGTACGAGAGCTACGAGGTGATCGAGGGCAAGGACGCGCTGCGGACCGTCGCGGCGTTCCGTCTCGCGCTGCCGCGCACGATGCTGCGTTTCGCCGGTGGCCGGGAACTGACCTTGGGCGACCTCGGCGCCGAGCAGGGGATGCTGGGCGGGGTCAACGCGATCATCGTCGGCAACTACCTGACGAACCTGGGCAGGCCGGCGAGTCAGGACCTGGAGATGCTGTCCGGTCTGAAGATGCCGATCAAGGCGCTCAGCGAGACGCTGTGAGCGTTGCGGACTCGACCGGGTCCGCGGACGCGGCGACGGAGTTCTGTATCCACTGCGGACAGGCCGCGGTGGGGGGTGAGCATGCGTCGTGCCGGTCCCCGCGCACGGCATTGGAGCCGCCGAGGTTCTGCTCACGGTGTGCGCGCAGGATGGTCGTGCAGATCACGCCGAGCGGCTGGTCGGCGCGGTGCAGCAGGCATGGCGAGTCGACCTCCGGGGATCCCGGGGACAGTGCTCGTTGATGTCGGCGTGTGGCGGTGGGTCGGCCGAAATGCGTCCCTTCCGGACCAGGCGCTAGTCTCGCCGAAAGGGGAGCGCGAGGAGGTCGGGAGTGAGTGAGGCGAGAACAACGGTGGAGTCGCGCCATGCTCCCGATGAAACCCGGCAGGTAGTCGAGTGGATGCCGCGCCAGCCGCCGCGAGTGGTGGTGAAGGCGGATCTGCTGCCCGCGGTCAGCGTGCTGTCGATGGTCGGACTGCTGGGGATCCCGGTGGGCTGGATCTGGTCAAGGCTCGCACCACCGGAGCGCGTGCGGGTGCTGGCGGACAATCGGCTGGTGCCGTTGCAGCTGGAGAGCTGGCACCGGTTCGACGCGCTCGCGATCTTCCTGCTGTTGGGTATGGCGGCCGGGGCGATTACCGGAGTCGTGCTGTGGCTGATGCGGGAGCGGCGCGGACCCGTCGTGCTGATCGCCGGGGTGCTGGGGGCCTTGCTTGCCGGATGGCTCGGTATGCAGATGGGCTCCGCCTTCGCCGGAGGCCTGTACACCGTCACCGACGCTCCCGCTCTGGGTGACGTGGTGGAGCGGACCCCGGTACTGGAGACGGGCTGGGTGCTGCTGGCGCAGCCGATGATGCTCACACTGGTCTACGGCACCCTCGCGGCCTGGAACGGCCGGGACGACCTGGGGCGCAGGCTCGGCTGACGATCGTGAGGAAAACTCAACCTCTCGCCGGAGGGCCACCGATACCGTGACTCCCGACGAAGGGGGTCACAGTGGTGGACAAGGGGCGACAGGTCGAGCATTCGGGTACCGCGCGGGTGCGGTTTCCCGGGATCAGCCCGCGCGCGTACGAGCATCCGGTGGACCGAGGTGCGCTGGCGACGCTGCGGATGGTGCCTGGCTTCGCCGAGGTCCTCAAGGTTGTCTCCGGGCTGATCAGTGAGCGCGGTGAGCGGCTGATGGCGCTCGGCTCGGCCATTCGGGTCGGGCCGAAGCAGTACCCGGAGCTGGACAGGTTCCGGCGGGAGTGCGCCGAGACGCTGGACGTTGACCCGGTGCCGAACGTGTTCGTGGCAAGGAGCCCGGATGCGAACGCGATGACGCTGGGGATGGACGAGCCGTTCATCGTGCTGAGCACCGGGCTGGTCGAGCTGCTGGACGCGGAGGGACTGCGTTTCGCGATCGGCCACGAGATGGGCCACGTGTTGTCCGGGCATGCGGTGTACCGAACGATGATGCGCAGGCTGATCAGCCTGCAGCTGTCGATGTCGTGGATGCCGGTGAGCGCGCTCGGGTTGCGCGCGATTCTCGCGGCACTGCACGAGTGGTACCGCAAGGCCGAGTTGTCGTGCGACCGGGCGGGCCTGTTGTGTGGCCAGGATCCGGCGGCGGCACTTCGGGCGCATGTGCTGTTGGCGGGCGGGGTCGATCCCGCCGCGCAGGTGGACATTCCGTCGTTCCTGCGGCAGGCCGAGGAGTACGACTCGGTGGACGACATCCGGGACAGTGTGCTGAAGCTGCGCAACATCCAGGACATGTCGCATCCACTGGCCGTGGTGCGCGCTTCACAACTGCAGAAGTGGGCGGCGTCGGAGGAGTACCGGGCGATCCTGGCCGGCGACTACCCGCGCCGCGACGACGACGAACCGCACGCGAGCTGGTCGGAGGACGTGAAGTCGGCGGCGAAGTCCTACAAGGACTCTTTCGCGGCGTCGGCGGACCCACTGTCCAAAGTGTTCGCAGATGTCGGCGAAGCCGTATCCGGTGCGGCGGGGAAGGTGTGGGGCAAGTTCGGCACCCGCGACGACGGGAACGGTGAAGGGACACCGCGCCCCTAGGGTTCCCGGGAACTGCCAACTCGGGCCCCGGAAACTGCAAACTCGGGCCCCGAAACTGCCAACTCGGGCTCGGGAACTGCAAAGTCGGGCGTGGTCAGTTCAGGCTTCCGGGGGTGCTGAGGGCGCCTTCGCCGGTGGGTGGGGCTGGGACGGCGCGGAGGGTGGAGAGGAAGCCTGCTTCGCGGGTGAGCAGGCGGCAGGCCAGGCGCAGGCGGCGGAGGGGCTGGCGTTCCTCGAGTAGTCGTTGCTGGTCGGCCAGAGGTAGCAGGCAGTCGGCCGCCAGCAGGTATGCCAGGTCTTCCACGTCCGTGTCGTGGGGCGGGGTGCTCCAGTCGTCGCTTTCCCAGGCAGAGTCGCAGTACTGGCGGTGCGCGGAGCGGGCGACGCTGGAGAGGCGCTCGGTCGCCTCGTCGGCGCCTTTGGGGACCGGAGCGTCCGCCAGCCACTCGACGGTGCCCATCAGGTATGGCGCCGCCGTCGTGTCCACGTCCAGCAGCCGGAACGGACGCCTGCCCGTGGTGACGATGTCGAACCGGCCGTCCGGCAGGCTCTTCGCCTCCCGTAGCTCCGCCGAGCAGCCGACATCGAAAAGGTCCTGCGGTCCCTCGACCTCGCGGACCATCGAGGTCTTGATCGCGATGATCCCGAACTGCCGGTCGGGAAGCACCTCGTTCATCAGATCGACGGTCAGCTGCCGGTACCTCGGTTCGAAGATGTGCAGCGGCAGGTGCGCACCTGGCATGAGCACCGCCTGAAGCGGGAACAACGGCAACGTTGCCCGCTTCTCGCTTTCCGGTGATCTGTCGGCCACGCGCACACGTTACGACGCGCGCGAGCGTCCCGCTTGCTGGCGCTTGCTGCCGTCACGCTGCCGCGCAGGCGGCCGGAATACCGCGAACGGGTCCGTGACCTGCATTCCGTCGCCGGTGAACGAGAACAGCGCCGCAGGTCGGCCACCGGTGCGCCCAGGGGGAGCGGTACCCCCCGTTGGTGCGAGCAAACCTCTCCTGGCGAGCACGCGCTGCAGGTTCGTCGCCGAAACGCGGTAGCCGAGCGCCGCCGAGTACAGCTCCCGCAGGGACGAGATCGTGAACTCCTCCGGCGCCAGCGCGAATCCCAGGTTCGTGTAGCAGAGTTTCGCCCGCAGCCGGTCCCGTGCCCGCAGCGCGATCGCCTCGTGGTCGAACGCCGTCCTCGGCAGCGCGTCGAGGTCGTGCCATGCGGTGTCCTCCGGGATCACCGGGTCGACCCCGGCCGGGACGAGTCCGAGGAACGCGGTTGCCACCACGCGCGGCCCGGGCACCCGATCGGGCGCACTGAAAACGGCCAGCTGCTCCACGTGAGTGAGGTGAGTCACATCCACTTTTTCGGCGAGTTGCCGGCGGATCGACGTCTCCACGTCCTCGTCCGGTCGCAGCCTGCCGCCGGGCAGTGACCAGCGTCCGACGTGCGGATCCAGCGCTCGCCGCCACAGCAGTACCTGCAGGCTGGACGGTCCTGGAGCGGGTGATGTGGCGCAACGCACTTGCAGGACGGCGCCCAGGACCTCGTGTGCCAGGGGGGCACTGCTGTTAATATGACTATGCACGGTTTTCGATTATAAGACGAAAACCGAGACGTGGTCCAGGAGGCACGCCATGACCTTGCAGATGGAAGATCTCGTTCCCTACGGCGGCGTCGAAGCCGACGCGGCTTGGGCGGACGAGGTGCGCCGCCTTGCCAAGGAACGCGACGCTGTGATTCTCGCGCACAACTACCAGGTGCCGGAGATCCAGGACATCGCCGATCACACCGGCGACTCGCTGGCCCTGAGCCGGATCGCGGCCGCCAGCGACGCCTCCACGATCGTCTTCTGCGGCGTCCACTTCATGGCCGAGACCGCCAAGATCCTCGCGCCGGAGAAGACCGTCCTCATCCCGGACGCCAGGGCGGGCTGTTCGCTGGCCGACTCGATCACCGGAGCACAGCTGCGCGAGTGGAAGGCCGAGCACCCCGGTGCCGTCGTCGTCTCCTACGTGAACACGACGGCCGAGGTGAAGGCCGAGACCGACATCTGCTGCACCTCCTCCAACGCCGTCGACGTGGTCGCCTCGATCCCCGCTGACCAGGACGTACTGTTCCTGCCCGACCAGTTCCTCGGTGCGCACGTCAAGCGGGAGACCGGCCGGGACAACCTCCACGTCTGGGCGGGTGAATGCCACGTCCACGCCGGCATCAACGGCCCCGAGCTGGCCGAGCGGGCAGCCGCGAATCCGGACGCCGACCTCTTCATCCACCCCGAGTGCGGCTGCGCCACCTCCGCGCTCTACCTGGCAGGGGAGGGGACCGTGCCCGCCGACAAGGTCCGCATTCTCTCCACCGGCGACATGGTGCACGCCGCCCGCTCCACCAAGGCGACCTCGGTGCTCGTCGCCACCGAGATCGGCATGCTGCACCAGCTGCGCAAGGCCGCCCCGGAGATCGACTTCCGTGCCGTGAACGACCGCGCGTCCTGCAGGTACATGAAGATGATCACTCCTGCCGCGCTGTTGCGTTCACTGCGCGAAGGCGCCGACGAGGTGCACGTCGATGCCGAGACCGCGCGCCGCGCCAGCGCCTCGGTGCGCCGGATGATCGAGATCGGGCAGCCCGGCGGCGGAGAATGAACACGCCGGTTCCATACTCCGGGGCGAAAACTCCCGTGATGGGCGGTTCCGCCCGCTGGGAGGCGGAGGCCGACCTGGTCGTGCTCGGTAGCGGTGTGGCAGGACTTACCGCGGCCCTGCGCGCCCAGGCACTCGGGCTCCGGGTGCTGGTGGTGACCAAGGCCGGCGTCGCGGACGGCAACACCAGATGGGCCCAGGGCGGCGTAGCCGTCGTCCTGGACGGCGAGCACGAGGACGGTGACTCCGTCGATCGGCACGTCACCGACACCCTGGCGGCCGGAGCGGGTTTGTGCGACGACGACGCCGTATGCGCCATTCTCGCGGGCGGGCCCGCCGCGGTCGCCCGGCTGCGCGCCCTCGGTGCGCGGTTCGACTCCCGTGACGGCTCCCTGGCCCGTACCCGAGAGGGCGGGCACAGCTCGTTTCGCGTTATTCACGCGGGCGGTGACGCGACCGGAGCGGAGGTCGAGCGCGCCCTCGTCGCCGAGAGCGGAGGCAGGCAGGTCGCCGTACTGGAGCGGCACATCGCCGTGGATGCCCTGCGCACGCCACTCGGTGCCGTCGCCGGGGTGACCGTGCTCGACCCCGACGGTGTGCCCGGCATCCTTCGTGCTCCCGCCGTCCTGCTCGCCACCGGTGGGCTCGGGCAGCTCTACCAGGCCACCTCCAACCCGGAAATCGCCACAGGTGACGGCCTGGCGCTCGCGTTGCGGGCCGGAGCCCCGGTTTCCGACGTCGAGTTCGTGCAGTTTCACCCGACCGTGCTCTACACCCCGGGCGCACGCGGCCGCTGCCCGCTGGTCACCGAGGCCGTTCGTGGCGAGGGCGCCGTGCTGCTCGACGCGGCCGGTGAGCCGGTCATGCGTGGCGTGCACCCGCTCGGCGATCTCGCGCCTCGCGACGTCGTGTCGGCCGCCATCACCCGGCGAATGGCGCAGGCGCCCGCAGGCGTGGACGACCACGTTTTCCTCGATGCCACCATGATCGCGAACTTCGCGAACCGGTTCCCGACCGTGCAAGCGGCTTGCCGCGCGATCGGCGTCGACCCCGCGCACGACCCGATCCCCGTGACCCCGGCGGCCCACTTCGCCTGTGGCGGAGTTGTGGCGGGCACCGAGGGGCGCACCGGCGTGACCGGCCTCTACGCGGCGGGTGAGGTGGCGCGCACCGGCCTGCACGGGGCGAACCGGCTCGCGTCCAACAGTCTGCTCGAGGGACTCGTCGTCGGGGAGCTTGCCGCCGAGTCCGTCGCGGCGGACCTCGCGGGTGGGCAGTTGGCGGACCCTCAGCACGGAATCGTGCCGACGGGCGAGCTCGTGCACATCGCCGACCGCGACTCACTGCAACGCGTGATGAGCCGCTATGCCGCCATCGGCAGGGACGCGGAGGGACTGTCCGTCGCGGGATCCGTCCTCGATCTCGCGACCGTCGAGAGTCCGTTATGGACTCAGAGTGCGGTCGAGGACGCCGCGCTGACCTTGATCGCGGGCGCGGTCCTGTCCGCCGCGGCCCGGCGGACCGAGTCGCGTGGCTGCCATGTCCGCTCGGACTTCCCGCAGCGAGACGACCTCAACTGGCAGCGCTCGCAGTTGTTGCGGCTCAGCCCATCGGGTCAGGCGGTGCTGGCGGATTCGCTGGACAGGATGTGTGCGGCATGAGCAGACGGGGTGAGAGGGAGCCGGTGGACGCGGCGTTCGTGGCGAATGCCTTGCACGCCGAACGGAGTGAGGCAGATCGACACGGCATGAGCAGACAGGGTGAGAGGGAGCCGGTGGACGCGGCGTTCGTGGCGAATGCCTTGCACGCCGAACGGAGTGAGGCAGATCGACACGGCATGAGCAGACGGGGTGACTGGCAGGAAGACCTCGCCAGGGTGGTGCGTACGGCCCTCGACGAGGACCTGCGTTTCGGCCCGGACGCGACCACCGAGGCGACGGTGACAGCCGACGCCGTCGCCACCGCGGAACTGACCCCGCGCGTATCGGGTGTCGTGGCCGGGATCCCCGCCGCGATCGCGGTGTTCGAGACGGTTCTCGGGACCGGCTGGGAGCTACGACAATGCCGTTCGGACGGAGAACGCCTTGAGGCGGGCGAGCCCGCGATCGTCGTCCACGGCCCGGTGCGCGGGCTGCTCACCGCCGAGCGCACCGCGCTCAACCTGCTCTGCCATCTCTCCGGTATCGCCACCGCGACAGCGGCCTGGGTGTCCGCGGTGGACGGAACTGGCTGCGCGATCAGGGACTCCCGCAAGACGCTGCCAGGTCTGCGCTCACTGCAGAAGTACGCGGTCCGCTGCGGTGGCGGCGTGAACCACCGGATGGCCCTTGGTGACGCGGTGCTGATCAAGGACAACCACGTTGTCGCCGCAGGCTCGGTGACCGAGGCGCTCCGCCTGGCCAGGGCGCACGCGCCGGAGCTGGCCTGCGAGGTGGAGGTCGACGATCTCGGGCAGCTGGCGGAGGCGCTGGCGGCCGGGGCGGACGAGGTCCTTCTGGACAACTTCACTCCGGAGCAGTGCCTGTCGGCCGTGCGACTGCGGGACGAGCGGGCTCCCAGGACCCGTCTCGAGGCATCCGGCGGCCTTCGGCTCGAGAACGCCAAGGCCTATGCCGCCACCGGCGTCGACTATCTGGCGGTCGGCGCGCTCACCCATTCCTCGCCGGCACTCGATCTCGGCATGGATTTGCGCTGAACGCAGCGACCGCGATGGTTGTTCACGACCGGTAGGGGCTGTCCGGTCCTGCACATGCGGGAAACCACTTGTCGTCCGTCCGGCGCATCCCAGATTCGCCACTGTGGGGGAGAATCACACGAGTGACCGTGCCGATGTCCGGCCAGGGGAGAAGCACCAGGGTCGGCGTGATCGAGGACCATCCGTTGTACCGCGCGGCGCTCGCGCGGCTGCTCGACGATGCCGTGGACGTGGAACTCGGTGCCGTGGCCGAATCCGTGGAACAGTTCACCGGCGCTCATGAGCCTGCGGGCAGTGTCGTGGTCCTGGACCTGAAGCTGCGCGGCGTCACCGACGCGGCAGCGGTCGCCAAGGTGGTCGCGATGGGACATCGGGTGCTGGTGGTCTCCGGGTACGCCACCCCAGCCGACATCCTCGGCGCCATCGGGGCAGGCGCACTGGGCTACCTCTCGAAACATGCGGCCGCCGAGGACATCCTGCAGGCGGTGCGCACCATCGGGGCGGGCGGCTCCTACGTCTCGCCCGAGCTGGCCGGGGCGGCGCTCGACTCCGCAAGGCACCGCTCGGACAACGCGCGCCTCGATCTGTCCGAACGGGAACGACAGGTGCTGGCACTCGTCGCGGCGGGTGAACGCGACCAGGACATCGCCGACGAGATGGCGATCAGCGTCCGCACCGTCCGTTCCTACCTGGACCGAATCCGGGACAAGACCGGGCTACGCCGCAGGACCGAACTGACGCGCCTGGCGATCGAGGAGGGCTTCGCCTCCTGGTGATCCCGCCTGCTCCCTTCAGCCTCTCGTACGACCGAGCCGGCGGTTGGGGAGTACGGCGGTGGCCGCCCGGGAGGTCGTCGCGAGTTCGGGGTCGATGTCGGCCAGCAGACGTCCCGGCGCCGGGCCGAGTTGTGCGTGCACCTCGCCGAACGGTTCGGCGACGGTGGAGAAACCGATTCCGGTCGGCGCCTTCGGGTGCACGTCGGCTGCGGTCTCGGCCGGATCGGCCTGCCCGCAGCCGAGCACCCAGGAGCCGGAATCCAGCGCGCGCGCCCGGACCAGCAGCTCCCACTGCTCCCGCTTGCCCGGACCGGCGCCCCAGGACGCGGGAACGACCACCGCGGCGGTTCCCCGGTCGGCGAGTTCCTGGAACAACTCCGGAAACCGCACGTCGTAGCAGGCGGTGATCCCGAGGAGCACGCCGTCCACCTCGGCGGTCGCCGGCTCCGACCCGCCCTCGACCGTGTCCGACTCGCGGAAGCCGAACGCGTCGTAGAGGTGGATCTTGTCGTAGCCGAGGTGCTGGCCGAAGCCGGTGGCCAGGATGGTGTTGCGTACCCGCGTACCACCAGGGCCCTGTTGCGCGGCGGGAGTGAACATCCCGGCGACCACCAGCACGTCGTGCTCGACGGCGATGGCGGCCACCCCGCTCGCCCAGGGGCCGTCCAGTGGTTCGGCCAGTGGGGTCAGCGGCGTACCGAACTGGGCCATCATCGCCTCCGGAAAGACGACGACACGGGCACCTTCGGCGGCGGCTTCGGCCACCTGCGTCCGGACCGTTCCGAGGTTCACGGCGGGGTCGGCGCTCGATGTCAGCTGGCACAGTGCGACGCGCAGCACGGCCGCCTCCTTCCGGTCTTGTATACAAGAAGTATACCAACTATGTGAGGGTGGGCACTGCCATCGCAGCCTACGGTCGGCGACCTCGTACCCTCTAAGACATGCTGAACCGCTCCGACCTGCGTGGCCGTATCCCATCGCCAGCCGAACTGCGCGCCACCCTGCCGCGTGCCGAGGTCGACGTGGACGCCGCCATGCATCAGGTGCGGCCGGTACTCGAGGCGGTACGCGATCGCGGGGTCGAGGCGGTGCTCGAGTTCGCCGAGCGCTTCGACCGGGTGCGGCCGAAATCGGTCCGGGTGCCCGCGGCCGAGTTGGACCGCGCGCTCGCCGAACTCGATCCGGGAGTCCGGGAGGCGCTCGAGGAGTCGATCTCCCGCGCCAGAAAGGTGCACGCCGACCAGCGCAGGCCCGACGTCACCACCCAGGTCGTCGAGGGCGGCACGGTCACCGAACGCTGGGTGCCGGTGGCCAGGGTCGGTCTCTACGCGCCGGGCGGGCTCGCGGTCTATCCGTCCAGCGTCGTGATGAATGTCGTTCCGGCACAGGCGGCCGGGGTGGAGTCGCTGGTCGTCTGCTCACCACCGCAGGCGGAGTTCGGCGGACTGCCGCACCCGACCATCCTCGCCGCAGCGGCGCTGCTCGAGGTCGACGAGGTGTGGGCCGCGGGCGGTGCACAGGCGGTCGCCCTGCTCGCCCACGGCGGTATCGACACCGACGGGGCAGCACTGGATCCGGTGGACATGGTGACCGGTCCGGGCAACATCTACGTCACGGCGGCCAAGCGGACACTGCGCGGGCTGATCGGCATCGACACCGAGGCGGGTACCACCGAGATCGCGATCCTCGCCGACGAGACCGCGGATCCGGTGCACGTCGCCGCCGACCTGGTCAGCCAGGCCGAGCACGACACCCAGGCCGCGAGCGTGCTGGTCACGACATCGGTCGAACTCGCCGACGCCGTCAATGCGGAACTCGCGCACCGGGTCCCCGCGACCAAGCACGGCGAACGGGTGGCTGAGGCGTTGCGCGGCCCCCAGTCGGGCACGGTACTGGTGTCCACACTGGAGGACGGCCTGCGCGTGGTCGACGCCTACGCCGCCGAACACCTGGAGATTCAGACTGCCGACGCAGCAGCTGTCGCCGCCAGGGTGCGCAACGCGGGAGCGATCTTCGTTGGCCCCTACGCGCCGGTGTCCCTCGGCGACTACTGCGCGGGCTCCAACCACGTGCTTCCCACCGGCGGCTTCGCCAGGCACTCGTCCGGACTGTCCGTGCAGAGCTTCCTGCGCGGAATCCACGTCGTCGACTACAGCGCCGACGCGCTGCGCGAGGTGGCCGCGAAGGTCGTCACGCTGGCCGGCGCCGAGGACCTGCCCGCCCACGGTGAGGCCGTGACCGCCCGTTTCGCACAGGAGAAATCGTGACCGCCGAAGACGTGACGCTGGCGCAGCTCCCGCTGCGCGAGGACCTGCGTGGCCGGAGTCCTTACGGCGCGCCGCAGCTCGACGTACCGGTCCGGCTCAATACCAACGAGAATCCCTATCCGCCGCCCGATGAACTGGTCGCCGATGTCGCCGACGCCGTACGCCGGGTCGCGGCCCAGCTGCACCGGTACCCGGACCGGGACGCCGTCGGGCTGCGCCAGGACCTCGCCGCGTATCTCTCGGAGTCCACAGGTGTCCAGTTGACCGAGCGCAACCTCTGGGCAGCCAACGGCTCCAACGAGATCCTGCAGCAGCTCCTGCAGGCGTTCGGCGGGCCGGGCAGGTCCGCGCTCGGTTTCGAGCCGTCCTACTCCATGCACCCGATCATCGCCGCTGGGACGCGCACGGACTGGGTGCCGGCACCACGACGGGAAGACTTCTCGCTGGACGCGGATCGGGCGGCCGAGGTCGTGGCCGCACGTGCACCCGATGTGGTCTTCCTGACCAGCCCGAACAACCCGACCGGAGGCTCCATCACGCTGGAGGGTCTGGAGGCGGTGCTGCGGGCGGCACCGGGCATCGTCGTGGTGGACGAGGCCTACGCCGAGTTCTCCGCACGGCCGAGTGCGGTGCGGCTACTGGCCGACTATCCGGCCAAGCTCGTGGTGTCGCGCACGATGAGCAAGGCCTTCGCATTCGCGGGTGGCCGGCTCGGTTATCTCGCGGCCGCTCCTGCCGTGGTGGACGCTCTGCAGCTCGTCCGCCTGCCCTACCACCTCTCGGTGCTGACTCAGGCGGCCGCGCGTGCGGCGCTGCGGCATGCCGATGCGACGCTCGCCTCAGTGGCCACTTTGGCCGCCGAACGAGATCGCGTGGTGGAGTCGTTGCTGGGACTGGGCTTTTCGCCGGTACCCAGTGACGCGAACTTCGTCCTCTTCGGACGATTCAACGACGCCCCAGCGTCCTGGAACGCTTATGTGGACAGTGGGGTGCTGATCCGTGATGTCGGGATCGCTGGGCACCTGCGGGTGAGTATCGGTACGCCCGAGGAGAACGATGCGTTTCTGGCCGCGAGCAAGGAGGTACCGAGGTGAGCCGGATCGGCAAGGTGGAACGCACCACGAAGGAGTCCTCGATCCTCGTCGAGGTCGATCTCGACGGCTCGGGGGAGGTGGAGGTCTCCACCGGAGTTCCGTTCTACGACCACATGCTGCACTCATTCGGTGTGCACGGTGCGCTCGATCTGCGTATCCAGGCAAGCGGGGACGTGCACATCGACGCACACCACACCGTGGAGGACACCGCGATCGTGCTGGGCCAGGCGATCCGCGAGGCGCTCGGCGACAAGAAGGGCATCCGCAGGTTCGGCGATTGCTGGATCCCGATGGACGAGACCCTGGCGCATGCTGCGATCGACGTGTCCGGTCGCCCGTTCTGTGTGCACGTGGGCGAACCGGAACAGTTCAACGCCTTCACCATTGGCGGGAACTACCCGTTCGTCCTGACCAGGCACGTGTTCGACTCGCTGAGCTTCCACGCCCAGATCGCGTTGCACGTGCGTGTGGTGCACGGCCGCGATCCGCACCATATCGCCGAAGCCCAGTACAAGGCGGTGGCGAGGGCACTGCGTGCCGCCACGGAAGCCGACCCGCGCGCGGGCGGTATTCCCTCGACAAAGGGCGTGCTCTGACGCTCGTTCGTGGACGCTGGTAGCGTCGCGCATCGTGTCGAAGGAGATCGTCGCCGTCCTGCTGCTCGCCCTCGCCGGATTCCTGATCGGCGGGGTGTACAGCACGTGGAAGACCATGAAAGCGATGGCGATCGTGCTCGCCGCCGCCGCTGCGATCGCGGTGGGCGGTGCCGTGGTCTGGCTGACCAGCTGACACCGCCCGGCCGCTGCCGCTAGTGCGATGGCTCGAGTACCCGCCCGTCGGGCTGCTCCTCGCCGTCCAGCGCCCGGCTCAGCTTCTCGCCCTCGACGTCCACATTCGGCAGGATCCGGTTCAACCAGCCGGGTAGCCACCAGGCCCGGGTACCGAGCAGTGACATCACCGCGGGCACGATGGTCATCCGTACCACGAAGGCGTCGACCAGAACACCGAACGCCAGCGCGAAACCGATCGACTGGATCAGCGTCTCGGAGGAGAGCACGAAGCCGGCGAACACGCTGATCATGATCAAGGCGGCCGCCACCACCACCCGGGAACCATGCCGGAATCCGGTGATCATCGCGGGGTCGGGTGCGGTTCCGTGCACGTGCTCCTCCCTCATCCTGGTCACCAGGAACACCTGATAGTCCATCGCGAGTCCGAAAAGGACACCGATGAGCAGGATCGGGAGCATGCTCATGATCGGCCCGTTGGCCTCCACGCCGAGTAGATCGTTCAGCCAGCCCCACTGGAACACCGCGACGACCGCGCCGAACGTCGCCGCCACCGAGCCGAGAAAGCCCAGCGTGGCCTTGAGTGGGACGATCACCGAGCGGAACACCAGCATCAGCAGGATGAAGGCCAGTCCGACGATCAGTGCTAGGTACGGCAGCATCGCGTCGGCCAGTTTGTCGGAGACGTCGATGTTCATCGCGGTCTGCCCGGTGACCGAAAGGTTCGCTCCGGTGCTCTGTCGCAGGCTGTCCGCCTGGTCCCGGATGGTGCTAACCAGATTCTCGGTCGCCTCGCTTCCGGGGCCGCTCTTCGGGATCACGTTGAGCAACGCGGTGTCGCCCTGCGGATTGAACCGCGGCGGCGCCACCGTCGCGACGTCGTCCAGGCCGCCGATGTCCGCGGCCGCCTGTGCGACCGCGCCCTGCGGGTCGCTCGCGTCCGCGACGTCCACCACGATCGTCAACGGCCCATTGGCGCCGGGGCCGAAGCCGGAACTGACCAATTCGTACGCCTGCCGCTGGGTCGAGGTGGGAGCCGCGGTGCTGTCGTTGGGCAGGCCCAACTGCATCGACGCCGCCGGGATGGCGACCACGGCGAGGCCGAGCACTGCCGCCGCGAGTACCGGGACCCGGTGCCGGGCGACGAAGGTGGCCCAGCGCTCGCCGAAGGTGGTGTCGCGGCTCTTGCGGCCCTGCCTGCTGCCCAGCACCTTGGTCCCGGCGAACCCGAGCAGGGCAGGCAGCAGGGTCAGCGCGATCAGTACCGCGATCGCGACCGTGACCGAGGCGGCGACACCCATCTCGCCGAGGAACGGGATCCCGACGACCATCAGTCCCGCGAGGGCGATGATGACCGTCAACCCGGCGAAGACGACTGCCGAACCGGCAGTGCCTACAGCGCGAGCCGCCGCGCTTTCGGGATCGCGACCGATGGAGAGTTCGTGCCGGTATCGGGACACGATGAACAGGGCGTAGTCGATCCCGACCGCGAGGCCGATCATCAACGCGAGCACCGGAGTGTTGGAGTTGAGGTCGAGGAACCCGGAAGTGATCAGGATTCCGGCCATACCGATGCCCACACCGACCAGCGCGGTGAGCAATGGCAGACCTGCCGCGATGAGCGAGCCGAACGTGATGATCAAGACAATCGCCGCGATCAGCACGCCGATCACCTCGGTGGGTTCGGTCTTCGGGGTGCCCTGCATCGCGTCTCCGCCGAACTCGACCCGCAGTCCGGCGTCCCGGCCTGGCTCACCCGCGGCGAGTAACGCCTCCCGATCTGTCTCGCTCAGCTCGAAGCCCATCTTCTGGTAGCTGACCTGGGCGAGGGCGACACGCCCGTCCGGGGAGACGGAACCTGTCTGGAAGGGGTCGGCGACGTTCACTACTTCGGGTGCGGTCCTGAGCTGCTCGACCACCCGCTCCACCGCGGCCTTGTTGTCCGGATCGGCCAGCGTCTCGCCCTCGGGCGCGGCGATGGCCACGCGAGCCGTACCCCCGGCGGCGGCCTGCGGAAACCGCTCCTTGAGCTGGTCGATGGCCTGTTGTGACTCGGTACCCGGAATCGACACCGAGTTCGTCAGCTGGCCGGACAGCGTGAGCGCGCCGGCGCCGAAAGCGACCAGAACGGCCGCCCAGACGCTCAGGACGAGGACACGCCGGCGGAAGGCAAACCGGCCGAGCCGGTACAGGAGTGTGGCCACGGCAAGGACTCCGTTCTTGTTCTTGTCGCGCGATCGGGTGAGTTCCACGCTAGCCAATCGGCAAGGACAGGTCCAAGCCGATCGGCAAGTATGTGACTAGTCGCACGGCTAGGTATCTGCTTGTCGCTCGGCTAGCACGGTGACTTGTGGCGCTGGGAGTTCGAGGCGTAATGTCGGCGTGCTCGCAGAGGAGAGTGAGGACTGATGACTGCCGGAACGGCCGGGACCCACGCCATCGGCGGGTCGTCCACCGCGCGGGTTCGCGAGGACACCAGGGCGCGGCTGCTGGACACCGCGCTGCGGTTGTTCTCAGAGCACGGTGTCGAGGGGACGTCGCTGCAGATGATCGCGGACGCCCTCGGCGTCACGAAGGCAGCCGTCTACTACCACTTCAAGGCGAAGGACGAGATCACCGAGGCCGTCGCCGAGCCCGCGATTCGCGAGTTGGACGCGATCGTCGACGAGGCCGCCACTCGTCGCAGGCGTGGTGCGCAGATCGATCACCTGCTCGACGGTTTCGTGGACGTCGTGGTGCGCAACCGTGCGTTGGTGGCGCTGTTCAGCAGCGACCCGGGTGTGGCTCGGGCGATGGAGAAGACCCTGCACGGTTCGGTGACGTTCAAGACGAAACTGATGACGGTGCTCGTCGGCCCAGAACCGGACGTAGGGGCCGAGGTGACAGCGCGGGTGACCATGGCCGGTATCGCGTTGGCAGGCGGGGACCCCGACCTCGCGGACGTCGACGACGACACCCTGCGCCGCCACCTGCTGGACCTGTCTCTTCTACACCTCTGCCGCTGCCGAC
>NZ_PQHZ01000071.1 GCF_003385185.1 Amycolatopsis palatopharyngis
CAAGCCCGGTGGACCATGCGATGGAAACCCGCATTGAACGCGTTCGCCAACACGTTCGGTGACCGCTGGCCGGGCGCCGAGAAGTACTAACCACGAACGCCGAAAACACCGTTCCTGTTACAGACCCCTCCACGTCAGTCTGCCTGAACTGTAGGGACGCAGAACATGTTGGTAGCCGTGAGTGATCGCATCTTCCCTGGACCGAGTTCGACGTCAGTGTGGTTCGGGACGACGGCGGCATTAGAGGGAGGAACACTCCGGCGAACGTTTTTTGGGTGGTTGCGGGTCGTCGCACCTGCTGTGGGCCAGCGTGGTCTCGCCGCCGGTGGATTGGCGTGGCATTGCCGACGGCAGGATGTCGTGGCTTTGGCGTCGTGTTCGTTTTGGTGATGTCCAGTCGGGGGTGCTGGGTGCTCGAGGATGTGGGCGGCGGTGGGGTTGGGGTGTTGGCGTCCGAGGTAGTGGTTTTGGGTGAAGGCGGGTTGGGCGTGGCCGAGGTGGTCGGCGATTTGGCGGGCGGTTTGTCCGGCGTGGTCGAGGGTGGTGGCGACGGTGCGGCGGGCGACGTGGGTGGTGAAGTGCGGGTAGCCAAGGCGGCCTCGCAGTTGGCGGAGCGCGGCTTGGACGGTGGAGGGGTAGCGCCAGGTGCCGGAGGCGGAGGGGAACACCGGCCCATCGCCGTTTAGCTGTGTGCCTTTGCGCGCGGCGAGCCTGGCGCGAAGGGAGTCGGGCAGCGGGAGTATGCGGTGTGCGGTGGGGGTCTTGGGGTCGTGCTGGACCGGGCCGGTGCCGGGTTCGTAGGCAAGCGTGGCGCGGATCCACACGGAGCGGGCTGGGAGGAGTTGTCCGTCGACGGTGATGGGGTGGTCGGTGAGGTTGACCCCGCGCCAGCGCAGGGCGAGCGCTTCGCCGAGGCGGGTGCCGGTGCCGAACAGCACCTGCAGCAGATCGGCCACGTCGGTCCGGGTGGCGTGGTGGTCGGTGTCGACCGCATCGAGGAACTTGCGTGCCTGTTCGGGGGTGAAGGTCTGGCGGGTGCGGACGGGGCCGCCGACGATGGGTTCGAGGTCGCGGACGGGGTTGTGGGGCAATACGCCGTGGCGGACGGCGAGTTGGAGCACGCCGGAGAGGACGGTGCGGATGCCGCGGCGGGTTTCGGGGGCGAACCCGTGGACGTCGGCGAGGGTGTCGAGGAATCGTTCGAGGCGGGGCACCGTGCATTCGCGCAGGAGCAGTTGCCCGAGCGCGGGCAGGACGTGGTTGCGCAACTGGCGGCGGTAGTGGTGGTAGGTGGTGGTCCGGACGCGGCGGGCGACGCGGTCCAGCCATAGGGCGGCGGCTTTCTCGACCCGGGAGGTGGGGGAGAGGTCAATGTCGATAGTGGTCTTGGCTCGCTGGCTGAGTTCGGTGCGGAGCCGGTGCACGGCGTGGGCTTCGCTGGTGCCGGTGCGGCAGACCTGGCGGGTGCGCCCGTTCTCACCGCGGTACTGGGCGTAGGCCCGCCACGGACGCCGGCCGTGCCGGGTTTCGCATGCCCGCCCGGGCCCGGGGGCCTGCGCGACGGTGCGGATCTGTCCCCACGTGCCCAGGGGAAGGGGCGGTCGTGCCACGGTGATCCTCCGTGCCCATATCGCATACCTAAGGCATGCCTACGGGCTACCTCACGGTCGGCAGGATCGATCCGTCACGTCTGTGACCTGGCCTTTTCGGTGCCCCCGGTGCGACTCGAACGCACACTGGACGGATTTTGAGTCCGCTGCCTCTGCCGATTGGGCTACGGGGGCGGCGACGTCGAACTCTACGCGATCGCCGAAGGCGCTTGTATCCGGGCTACCACGAATCGTCACAGTGGGTGGGGAGCACAGGCGGTCACACGGCGTGGTGAACGCCATCTTTCCGCTGGCCACAGTCCCGGTAGGCTGCTGGTGTCGCGGCGCGCCGCACACCCCCATCGCCGAGCAGTGCAGGAGGACCCCGGTGACCGAACAGGCTACCGAGGCCGACGGTGTCGTCACCGCGCCACAGCGCAGGGTGCTCGTCGCCGAAGACGAGGCCTTGATCCGGCTCGACCTCGTGGAAATGCTGCGCGAGGAGGGTTACGAGGTCGTCGGCGAAGCCGGCGATGGCGAGGAAGCCATCAACCTCGCCGTCGATCTCAAGCCCGACCTGGTCATCTTGGACGTCAAGATGCCCAAGCTCGACGGTATCGAGGCCGCATCGAGGATCACCAGCGACCGGATCGCCCCAGTCGTCATCCTCACCGCCTTCAGCCAGCGTGACCTGGTCGAACGCGCTCGCGAGGCCGGCACCATGGCTTATCTGGTCAAGCCCTTCGCCAAGCGCGACCTCGTGCCGGCAATCGAACTCGCCGTCAGCCGGTTCGCCGAGCTGCAGGCCCTGGAATCCGAGGTCGCCGGGCTCAACGAGCGGTTGGAGACCCGCAAGGTCATCGATCGAGCCAAGGGTCTGCTGATGACCGCGCAGGGACTCACCGAGCCCGACGCCTTCCGCTGGATCCAGCGCACCGCCATGGACCGCCGCACGACCATGAAGGCCGTCGCCGAGGCCGTCGTCGACAGCATGGGTAAGTAGTTCCGGCCAGCTCGCCAACCGCCATTCGGCCTTACCTCTCGCCAACTCGCGACTACACCGTCACGATGTGGACACAGCGTGATCTTCCGGCTGTGCAACAGAGCGTGACGGAGCTACGTTCCCCATCGAGTTGTCTCTAGCCGGATATCCCGGCACGGATAAGCATGCGAGGGTGTCGTGCTACGGCAGTACGAGCGAGAGAAGCGGGGCGGTCTGTGACAGTGCGGAGCATGGTCGGGCGAGCGCTGACGCTGATGGCGTTGTGCGCTCTCACCGTGCTGCTGCCCGCGGCGTCCGCCGCGGCGCAGGACAGTGAGGCACTGCGCGGCACGCTGCGCGGGCCCGACGGCGATCCACTCGCCGGCGTGAGTATCACCGTCACCCAGGACGGCGCCGAGATCGGCACGGACACCAGTGCCGACGACGGAACCTGGGAGATCAGCCTTCCCGGCACCGGCGAGTACGACGTCGAACTCGATACCAGCACCGTGCCCGACGGCCTCGTGCCCCGGCTGCCCGGTGGTGAGGTGCTGAAGGACGTCACGGTCTCGCCGGGACAGTCGCGAGTGGTGATCTTCCCGCTCGTCGAGCCCGGCGAGCAGGCCGCTCCGGGCCAGAACGACGGACCTGCACCCCCACCTGCGCCACCACCACAACCACCGTTCGCCGAACGCTTCGCCCAGGCGCTGCTCAACGGCATCCAGTACGGCTCGGTGATCGCCATCAGCGCCATCGGACTGTCACTCATCTTCGGCACCACGCGCCTGATCAACTTCGCCCACGGCGAGCTCGTCACCATCGGCGCCGTGGCCGCCTTCTTCTTCAACGCCGCGGCGGGCGGACCCGGGCTGCCACTGATCCTCGCGGCCGTCCTCGCCGTGATCGTCGGCGCACTCGTCGGCGGCGGTATCGAGCGGGTCCTGTGGCGCCCGCTCCGTCGCCGCGGGACCGGCCGGATCAACCTCTTCATCATCTCGATCGGGCTCGCGCTCCTGCTGCGGCACGTCATCCTGGTGCTCTACGGCTCCCGGCCGGAGTCGTACGCCGACTACAACATCCAGCAGACCATCCAGATCGGCGTGGTCACCGCCACCCCCCGCGACCTCAGCATCGTCGCGATCTCCGTCATCGTCCTGGTCGGCGTCGCGCTCATGCTCCAGCGCACCCGGATCGGCACGGCCATTCGCGCCGTCTCCGACAACCGGGATCTCGCCGCATCCTCCGGCATCGACGTCAACCACGTCATTCTCGTGGTGTGGTTGCTCGGTGGCGGACTGGCCGCTCTCGGCGGGGTGATGTTCGGTCTCGCCGAGGTCATCTCCTGGGACATGGGCTTCAAACTGCTGCTACTGATGTTCGCCGCCATCATCCTCGGCGGCCTCGGCAGCGCATACGGTGCGATGGTCGGCAGCTTCGTCGTCGGCATCGTGGCGCACCTGTCCACGCTGTGGTTCCCCATCGAACTGCAGAACGCCTGGGCGTTGCTGGTCCTGATCGTGGTCCTGCTCGTCCGGCCACAAGGAATTCTCGGCCGCCGCGAACGGGTCGGGTGAGGGGAGCGCCATGGACTTCTCAGCAATCCTCACCAGCGCCCTCAGCGGTGCTCTCGGCCCCGTCGCGGCCGCTTACGCCCTCGCCGCCATCGGGCTGAACCTCCACTTCGGCTACACCGGACTGCTCAACTTCGGCCAGGTGGGCTTCATGCTCGTCGGCGGTTACGGAGTGGCGATCTCGGTGTCGGTGTTCGCCGCGCCGCTCTGGCTCGGGGTGATCGTCGGTGTGCTCTGTGCGATCGTCCTCGCGCTGCTGCTCGGCGTGCCGACGCTGCGCCTGCGAGCGGACTACCTGGCCATCGCGACCATCGCCGCAGGCGAGATCCTGCGATTGTTCTATCGATCCAGTTTCGCCGAGCCCCTCACCGGCGGTGTGTTCGGCCTGCAGCAGTTCGCCAACGACTTCTACGACCTGAACCCGTACCCGCCGGGCACCTACGGCTTCGGCCCGATCTCGTTCGGCGCCAGGGACATGTGGGTGATCACCATGGGGTGGTCGCTGGTCGCCCTTGCCGCCCTGCTCCTCTACCTGCTGGTGCACAGCCCGTGGGGCCGGGTGATCCGGTCCATCCGGGAGGACGAGAACGCCGCCCTGAGCCTCGGCAAGAACGTCTACTCCTACAAACTGCAGAGCCTCGTGCTCGGTGGCGTCATCGGCGCCTTCGGCGGCATGGTGATGGTCATCAACACCCAGTCGGCCAGCGCCGACAGCTTCGACCCGCTGGTGACCTTCTTCCTCTACACACTGCTCATCCTCGGCGGCGCGGGCCGGGTGCTGGGGCCGGTCATCGGCTCGGTGATCTTCTGGTTCATCGTGGTGTTGCTGGACAATCTGCTGCGCCAGGCGATCGCCTCGGGCGTGATCCCGGCAAACATCCTCAGCGACTCCGAGGTGGGCGCCGTGCGTTTCGCGCTCGTCGGACTCGGCCTGCTGTTGTTGATGGTCTTCCGGCCGCAGGGGATCCTCGGCCGAAAGGAAGAGATGGTGCTCGATGCCCGCTGAGCCACAGACCCCGGCGGCCAACGACCTGTCGGCGGTCGCGCCGGAGCCCGGAGTCGCCAAGCCAGACCCGATGCTCGTCGCCGACGGCGTCACGCGCTCCTTCGGCGGCCTGCACGCCGTCTCCGTCGACCACCTCGAACTACAGCGCGGTGCCATCACCGCCCTGATCGGGCCCAACGGAGCAGGCAAGACCACGCTGTTCAACCTGCTGACCGGCTTCGACCGCGCCGGATCGGGAACCTGGACGTTCGACGGCGCCAAGGTCAGCCAGCTGCCCGCCTACCGCCTCGCCCGAAAGGGCATGGTCCGCACCTTCCAGCTCACCAAGGCACTGGCCCGGCTCACGGTGCTGGAGAACCTCCAGCTCGCCGCCACCGACCAGCGCGGTGAACGGATGTTCGCGGCGATGCTGCGCCCGCTGTGGCGCAGCCAGGAGGCCGAGCATCGCGCCCGGGCTGAGGAGCTGCTCGAGCGCTTCAAACTCGACCACCTGCGCGACGCCCACGCCGGCACCCTCTCCGGCGGGCAGCGCAAACTGCTGGAGCTGGCGCGGGCGCTGATGGTGCGCCCCTCGATGCTGATGCTCGACGAGCCGATGGCCGGGGTGAACCCCGCGCTCGCGCAGTCACTGCTGGAACACATCGTGGAACTGCGCGACGAGGGCATGACCGTGTGCTTCGTGGAGCACGATATGGACATGGTGATGGGCACCAGCGACTGGGTGGTCTGCCTGGCGGAGGGCCAGGTGATCGCCGAGGGGACGCCACGGGCGATCAGCACCAACCCCCAGGTCGTGGACGCCTACCTCGGTAAGCAGCACGGTAGCCCGCCCGCAGAGGAGCAGGGTGATGAGCGACCGGCACCGTGAGCGAATCGGGTACGGCACCAAGCGATGTGCCGCCCGCCGGCGAGTGAGGCAAGGACATGAGTGAAGAGAACTCCCCCGGCCCCGAGGCAACCGAGGTCCCCGAGGCGCTGCTCTCGGCCGAGGCACTGGTGGCCGGGTACCTGCCCGGCGTGAACGTCCTGGACGGGTGCGACCTGCGCCTGGCGGACGGGGAACTGGTCGGCATCATCGGCCCCAACGGTGCGGGCAAGTCGACCCTGGTGAAGGCGATGTTCGGCCTCGTCCCCGCCCGCGGCGGCGCGGTACGGCTACGCGGGGACGACGTCACCAACGCACCCGCGCACACCCTCGTCGCCAAGGGCATCGGTTATGTTCCCCAGCGCGACAACGTCTTCCCGACGCTCACCGTCGAGGAGAACCTGCACATGGGCACGTATCTGCGCCCGAAGGAGTTCGATCGCCGCTTCGAGCGGGTCGCCAGCCTGTTCGGACGGCTCGCCGAACGCCGTAAACAGCGAGCGGGCTCGATGTCCGGCGGCGAGCGGCAGATGCTGGCCATGGGGCGCGTGCTGATGGCCGAACCCGACGTACTCCTGCTCGACGAGCCCTCAGCCGGGCTCTCGCCCGCCTACCAGGACCAGGTGTTCGAACAGGTCAGCCAGATCAACAAGGCCGGCGTCTCTATCGTGATGGTGGAGCAGAACGCCCGTCGCTGCCTGCAGATCTGCGACCGGGCATACGTCCTCGACCAGGGGCGCAACGCCTACACCGGCACCGGCCGCGAGCTGTTGCACGATCCCAAGGTCATCGAGCTCTACCTGGGCACCCTGGCCAAGGCGCTGTAGCCGGCCAGACGGAAAGGGCGGCGATGCCATCGGCACCGCCGCCCTTTTACCTGCCCTGGGTCAGCTTCCTAGCTTGCTGACCTCGGTGCGCAGGGTTTGCAGCTCACCCTGCTCGTCGTAGGTGTAGACCTCGATCGAGGCCTGCCCCGGCTCACCGGCTTCGGTGAAGTCCAGCGGACCGCTGACACCGTCGTAGTCGATGTCCGAGCCCGCTTCGAGCTTCGCACTGCAGTCGGCGAAAGTCGTGCACTTCTCGCCTTCCTTGGTGATCCCGACGACCTCCTTCGAGAACACCGCCGCGTCGTCGCTGTTGGCCTTCTGCGCGGCCAGCGCGAGGGTGATGACGCAGTCGTACACCTGCGGCGCGAACTGCAGCTCTTCCAGATCCGGAGCGAACTCCTGGAGCTGGCTGACGAACTCGGCGTTGTCGGCGGACGCCGGAGCGGTGCCCTTCATCCCCGACAGCACACCCGGGTCACCCTTGGCGACCAGCGAAGCCAGGTCGGTGTTGCGCAGCCCATCCGCGCCGTAGACGCCGATGCTGTCCGGTCCGAGACCCGCCTCGATCAGGCCCTGCAGGATCTGCGTGCCCTCCTCGAAGCCGATCACCACGGCAGCGTCGGGGTTCGACCCCTGGATCTGCTGAACCACCGGCGCGTAGTTGGTCGCCTTCGGGTCGTAGGTCTCGGCGAGCACCACTGTGGCCCCCGCACCTTCCAACGCCTTCTTGGTCGCATCCTGCAGGCCGCGACCGTAGTCGTCGGCCCTGGCCACGAGTGCCACCCGGCTGTGCCCATCACCGACGATGGTGTTCGCCAGCACCGGGCCCTGCAGCACATCGCTGGGCGCGGTACGGAAGTAGAAGCCACCGTCGTTGTAGTCGGTGAAGGTCGGTGCGGTGTTCGAGCCGGAACACTGCGCCACCTTCGCCCCGGTCACCTTGTCGATGATCGCCAGCGACATGCCGGAGGCCGCCGCTCCGATGATCGCGTCGACACCGGCGCCGAGTACCTGGTCCGCGGACTGGGCGGCGACGGCCTCCGATGCGGCCTCGTCGCGGCCCACCACCCCGGGCAGTTGCTTGCCCAGCAGACCGCCGGAGTCGTTGATCGTCTTGATGGCGAAGTTCACGGCCTCGATCTGCGGCGGCCCGAGGAACGCCAGCTGACCGGTCTCTGGCAGTACGTAACCGAGCTCGAACACCCCGTTCCCAGTGCCTGCACCAGCCTGCTGGTCGCCGTTCTCATTGCCCTGGCCCTCGTCCCCTCCGCCACACGCGGTGAGGACGAGTGCAGTGGCCGCCACGATGGCCCCTGCACGGACACCCGTCCTGAAGTGCACAACAGCCTCCAGTCGTCTTGCCTGTACGGAAGAGGTGGATGCCCCCCGACGGACGGCCACGGCGGGTCGCCGGGCATGCCCCTTCCGTCTGAATAGAGCGGAATCGTAGATCTCGGGGCACCCGAGTGCGACCGGTTCGACCCGATCGGGATCTTCCTGCAATGTGGCGGCGGTAGCGGTTGTGTTACTGAGCAGGTGCTTCGATGACCGCGCAAGTCAATCGGGCCGTGCAGCTGCGGCGCCCGGCTTCGTCGGTGATGGCGATGTCGACGCTCACCGTCGTGCGGCCCACGTGCAGGGGGACGGCGACCCCCGTGACGACGCCCTGGCGTACCCCCCTGTGGTGACTGCAGGAGAGCTCGACCCCGACGGCCAGCTTGCCTGGTCCGGCGTTCAACGCGGCGACGGTGGAGCCGAGAGCCTCGGCGAGTACCGCGTTGGCTCCGCCGTGCAGGAGCCCGTAGGGCTGCAGATTGCCCTCGACGGGCATCGTGGCAACCACCCGTTCGGGGCTCGTCTCGAGCACCGTCATGCCGACCTTGTCGTTGAGCTGCTGCTTGGCGACCACCGGATCTATGCCGGCCAAGATCTCCTGGAACGGGTCGGACACGTGCTCGCTCACCGTCGGGCTCCTTATCTCTGCGTCACTCCGCGAACGCTCACGAAAGAGTGTCGGGGCGTCACCCTAGACTCGCCCTCGTGAGCCCCAGTCAGAACACCACAGTTGCGAAAGACACAGCCCAGCAGCCCCGGTTACTGCTGATCGACGGTCACTCGATGGCCTACAGGGCGTTCTTCGCCGTGCCAGCCGACCGGTTCCGCACCTCGACCGGGCAGGTCACCAACGCGGTCTTCGGGTTCACCTCGATGCTGATCAACCTGCTGCGCGACGAGCAACCCACCCACCTCGCCGTTGCCTTCGATCTCTCCCGCAAGACGTTCCGTTCCGAGACGTTCGCCGACTACAAGGCCACCCGCTCGGCCACACCGGACGATTTCAAGGGCCAGATCGCGCTGATCCAGGAGGTGCTCGGCGTACTCGGTATCCCGACCCTGACCAAGGAGAACTACGAGGCCGACGACGTCATCGCCACCCTCACCACGCAGGCGGCCGCCGACGGCTTCCAGGTGCTCATCTGTACCGGCGACCGGGACGCACTGCAGCTGGTCACCGACTCCGTCACCGTGCTCTACCCCAAGAAGGGCGTTTCCGACCTCGTCCGGTTCGATCCGGCGAGCGTGCAGGACAAGTACGGGCTGAGCCCGGTCCAGTACCCGGACTTCGCGGCCCTGCGCGGCGACCCTTCCGACAACCTCCCTGGCATTCCTGGCGTCGGGGAGAAGACCGCGGCGAAGTGGATCAACCAGTTCGGGTCCCTCGGCGACCTGATCGACCGGATCGACGAGGTCAAGGGCAAGGTCGGGGACGCGCTACGAGCGCATGTCGACGCCGTGATGCTCAACCGTCAGCTCACCGAACTCGTCCGCGACGTCCAGCTGGAGCTGGCCCACGGCGAGCTGGAGCTGCGGCCGTGGGACCGCGACGCCGTGCACCGGCTGTTCGACGAACTGGAGTTCCGCGTTCTGCGCGACCGGCTGTTCGCGACGTTGTCCAGCGCGGAGCCGGAGGCCGACGAGGGATTCGAGGTCAGCGGCGGCGCGCTGGGAACCGGCGAGCTCGCGGCGTGGCTGGACAAACACGCCCGCGGCGGCCGGGTCGGGCTGTCCCTGCGTACGACGGGGGCGTCGGTACAGGCTGACGTGCTCAGCGTGACACTGGCCGCACCGGACGGCGAGGGGGCCTACGTCGACGTGTCGACGATGGACGACGCCGACGACAAGGCCTTCGCGGGCTGGATCGCCGATGCGTCCGTGCACAAGGCAGGGCACGGGCTGAAGGCCGCCCTGCACGCCGTGCTCGGCCGGGGCTGGACCATGGCCGGGCTCGCGATGGACACCGCGCTAGCCGCGTACCTCGTGCGCCCCGGCCAGCGCTCCTTCGAGCTGGATGATCTCGTACTGCGCTACCTGCAGCGCGAACTGCGCTCGGAGACCGCCGCCGAGGACGGCCAGCTGTCGTTACTGGAACCCGACGCGGCCGAGGCCGAGGACGCCAAGCTCGTGCAGGCCGAACTCGTGCGAGCCCGTGCGGTGGCCGAGCTGGCCGACGCGTTGGCCAAGGAACTCGACGGTATCGGTGCGACCCGCCTGCTCAGTGAGATCGAGCTGCCGCTGCTGCAGGTCATCACCGAGGTCGAAGCCGCGGGTATCGCCGTCGACATCGAGCAGCTCACCGAGCTGGAGGCGCATTACGCGGGCCGGGTACGCCAGGCCGCGGACCTCGCGTACGAGGTGATCGGCAAGCAGATCAACCTCGGTTCCCCGAAACAGCTGCAGGTGGTGCTGTTCGAAGAACTCGGCATGCCGAAGACCAAGCGCACCAAGACCGGGTACACCACCGACGCCGAGGCGCTGCAGACGCTGCACGAGAAGACCGAGCACCCGTTCCTGCAGCATCTGCTGGAACACCGAGACGCCACTCGGCTGCGGACCACCGTGGAGGGGCTGATCAAGTCCGTCGCCGACGACGGGCGCATCCACACCACCCTGCAGCAGACCGTCGCCGCCACCGGACGGCTGTCCTCGGTGGATCCGAACCTGCAGAACATCCCCGTCCGCACCGAGGAGGGCAGGCGGATTCGCGACGCGTTCGTGGTGGGGGCGGGCTACACGGAGCTGATGACCGCCGACTACAGCCAGATCGAGATGCGCATCATGGCGCACCTTTCCGGTGACGCGGGACTGATCGAGGCCTTCAACACCGGCGAAGACCTGCACACCTTCGTGGCGTCCAAGGCCTTCTCGCTCGACCCGGCCGAGGTTACCCCGGAGCTGCGGTACCGAGTCAAGGCCATGTCCTACGGGTTGGCCTATGGCCTTTCCGCGTACGGGCTGGCCCAGCAGCTGCGGATCTCCACAGACGAGGCCAAGGCACAGATGGACGCGTACTTCGCCCGGTTCGGGGGTGTCCGCGACTATCTGCACACCGTGGTCGAGCAGGCGGGCAAGGTCGGCTACACCGAGACGATCTTCGGCAGGCGGCGCTACCTGCCGGACCTCAACAGCGACAACCGGCAGCGCAGGGAAATGGCCGAGCGTATGGCGCTGAACGCGCCGATCCAGGGCAGCGCTGCGGACATCATCAAGGTCGCGATGCTCGGTGTGCACCAGGCGCTTGCCGAGACCGACCTGCGTAGCCGTGTGCTGTTGCAGGTGCACGACGAGCTGGTGCTCGAGGTCGCCGACGGCGAGCGGACGCAGGTGGAGGAGCTCGTGCGCAGGGAGATGGGCAACGCCTACCAGCTGGCCGTCCCGCTGGAGGTCTCCGTCGGGTCCGGCCGTTCCTGGAACGACGCGGCGCATTAGAGCAAGCACGGAGCTTTCGTCGCCGCGGTAGTAAATTGGAGGTATGGCGGGAAAGAACGCGGTGGTCCTCTCCGGCACCGGCCTGCTTGACGACGTGGTCGAGAGACTGATCGCCGACGGGTGGGACGTCGTCCTCCCGAGCAGGCGGTACAACCCGATCGTTTCGCGGGGCACGAAGACCCACCATGGACGGGTGCGCAGAACCGGTCCGGGACGGGCGTTCTGGGTGGAAGCGGAGTGGGAGCGGCCGCGGGAGCTCGCCCTCGGCGCGCAGTGGCTGCTGCCCATTCCCGCCGGGCTGCTCGTCGCCTGGGTGCACGAGTCCTATCGCCGTTCGGTGCTCGGCGCGATCGAATCCTCGCTCGCGCCCGGAGCGCCCGTGGTGGAGGTGCGCGGTTCGGCAGGCGTGCTCGCCGACTCGGCGGACGCGACCTTGGCGGCGCATCCCACCCAGGTCGTGCTGCTCGGTACGGCCTCGGACCGCGACCCGGCGCGGGCCTTGTCACTACCGGAGATCTCGGCGGCGGTCCTCGACGCGACCGGACGTGCGAGGCGTGGCGGCCCACCGTCCCTGCACCAGGTCGGGCAACGGCGGCCGGTGCGCAGCCAGGTCTTTCACCGCTGACCCTCGTCCGGCAGCTGCTTGGCGAGCCCCCGGGCCAGCAGCATCACTGACTCGCGAACCTCGGCGCGTGTCCGTTCCGGCTGGAACACCTGCCAGTCCAGCGCCACGACCAGCAGCGTGCCGAACAGGCCCGCCGCCGCTACCGGGACCTGCACCCCCGCGGGCAGACGTCCCGCCGCCTCGATGCGCCCCAGCTGTTGCTTGATGATCGTGATGATCTCCTCGCGCAGCAGCGTGAGCGTCTCGTGCCACTGGCCCGGCGTACGCCACAGCTCGCTCACCAGGATCTGCGAGAACCCCGGATAGCGGCTGATGAACTCGAGTGTGGCGTCCACCAGCGACTCGAGCCCGTCGACCGGGTCCCGCTCCTCGGTGCTGGACCGCAACCGTTGCGCCAGCAGGTCGACCCCGTATCGCAACAGCGCGTCGACGAGGGCGTCCTTACTGCCGAAGTTGTAGTAGACGGTGCCCTTCGCGACGCCTGCGGCTGACGCGATCTCGTCGACCGTGATGCCGACGAGCCCCCGGCTCTCGGCCAGCTCCAGCGTCGCCGCGAACAGTTTGTGCCTGGTGGCCTCGGTTCTCGCGCTCATCGCCTTCTCGCTCACAGTGCCAGCTCCGGCTTCAGTCGTGACACTGTCCACACGCGACGCTTGTGGGCCGCGAAAGTGGAAGCCGCGAGCGCGACGCCGAGGTAGGCGAGCAGGACCAGCACGTCACCGAGGATCTGCAGGGAAGCGCCGGTGTAGAGCAGATGCCGCAATCCGTCGATGACATAGCCCATCGGCAACAACATGTGCAACGGATAGAGCGCGTCCGGAATGGTCTGCCACGGGAACGTACCTCCGGCACTGACCAGTTGCAGGACCAGCAACACCAGCCCGAGGAACTTGCCGACGGCACCGAACAGAGCGTTGAGCGCGTGCAGGATCGCGGTGAACGCGAGTGAAGCGAGGATGACGAAGCCGATAGCGCCGAGCGGATGGGCGACGTCGATGCCGACCAGCCAGGTCACCGCACCGAACAGCACCACCACCTGTGCGATGCCCAGCACGGCGGCGGCGAACCAGCCGCCGAGCGCCACCCGCAGGGGCGAGGCGCCGGCTGTCAGCGCGCGCGTCGAGAGCGGCCGGAGCAGCAGGAAGAGGACGAACGCGCCGATCCAGGTCGCCAGGGCGATGAAGAACGGGGCGAGCCCGGCACCGTAGGTCGCCGCGGAGGCGACGCCTGCGGAGTTCACCGCGACGGGATCGGCGATGGTGTCGGCCGTCGCCGCACGTGTGGGATCGTCCGGATTCGGGATCTCCCTCAGGCCAGCGCCGAGCCCGTCCCTGAGCTCGGCGGCCCCGTCCGCCAGCTGTGTCGTCCCGCTCAGCGCGCGTTGCTCACCCGAGTTCAGCTGGGCCGCGCCGTCGGCGAGTTCACCCGCGCCGTCCGAGGCGCGCTGGATCCCCTGCACCAGCGCCGGAGTCGCACCCGCGAGCTGCGCCGCACCGTCGGACACCTGCTGCGCGCCGTCGGCCAGCGTGGTGAGCTTCGCCGAGGCGTCCTGGACCGCGGCGTCCGCCTGGTCAATCGGCTGCCGGAGCTGCCCGAACACGCCGAGTGCGTGCTCGATCTCGGTGTCGGAAAGACCACCCTCCCGCAGCCGTTGGGCCAGCTGGTCGTCGATGTTGTCCAGGCTGTCGCGCAGCTCGCTCGACCGGGCCGCGAGTGCCGATCCTGCCTGCGCGACGGTCGCATTGCCCGCCGCTACCTGGCTCGCACCCTCGGCGAGCTGGCGAGTCTTCGCCGGCAGTTCCGCGGTGCTCTGCCGCAAAGTCGTCAGGCCACTGGCGAGCTCCGTGCTGCCGGAGGCCAGTTGTTGTGCGCCGCCGGCGAGCTGCTGCTGGCCCTGCCGCAGCTCGGTTGCCCCGTCGGCCAGGGTCATGGCGCCGCCATGAGCCTCCTTGATCTTGGTGTGGATGGTGGAGAATCCGAGGAGGAACCGGTCGGCCGCCTCACTGCCCACCTTCTCCGCGATCGTGCGACGCACCTGCTCGGCGACCTGGTCGGCGATGGTGCCGGAAAGATAGTTGTTGGCATCGTTGGTGGTCAGCGTGATCGTGGCCTGCCGCGGTTCGAAGTTGCCGCTGGAGAGCAGGGCGGCGGAGAAGTCGCGGGGGATGGTGATCGCGAAGGAGTACTTGTCGTCGCGGACGCCCGCCTGTGCCTGCTCCGCGCTGGTCTCGTGCCACTGGAACGTGCCGGAGCCGAGCAGTTCGTCGGTCACCTCACGGCCGATATCGCGTTCGTCGCCCTCGGCGTCGGCGGCCCCCGCGTCCGCCGTGACCACCGCTGCGGGCAGTTTGTCCAGCCTGCCGTAGGGATCGTAGTTCGCGTACAGATACAGCGAGGCGTAGAGCAGCGGAACCAGGATCAGCGCCGCCACCGCGAGTTTGGGCAGTACCCCGCCGGTGAGCCTGCGCAGCTCGTTGAGGGCGATCCGAATGCCGCTCATGCGTCCTCTCCCGTGGTGATCTCCTCGGCTTCCGTTCCGGCGGCCTCCGTGCCCTCCGGGGTGCAGCGCAGCGGTGGAGGTTGCTCGTGCGCACCGACGCGGGCCGGGGCACAGGGCAGTGCCGCGGGCGGGACCGTCGCGGTGAGCACGACCACCGCGAGTCCCCGTTCGGCGTGTTCCTGGGCGAGCATCGACCAGCTCTCCACGTCGCTGGTGTGCCGATCGGGCGTGTCGAGAACGAGCACCCGGACGGCGGGCCTGACAGCGGCCAACTCGGTCAGCAGCCGGGTTCGAGCGACCGGCGCGACGTTCTCGAATCGGGTGTCCGCGTAGGCCGCAACGTCGTGCTCGGCGAGCCAGCGCCGGACGCTCTCCCGGTCGGCGGGCGCGCCGGCCAGTGCCAGTTCCTCGCCGATCACCACCCGCAGGGCAAGCGCGTCGTCGGGTTCGCTGACGCCGGGAGCGTCCACGACGGCGACATGCCTGCGCAGCGCCGCGGCATCGGCGGAACCGTCGAAGGTGACCTGACCTGTCGTCGGGTGCAGCCGCCCGGCCAGCGTCAGACCGAACGCGGTGAGTCCGGTGCCCGGGTCGCCGTGGACGAGCGCGAACTCGCCTTCGCCGACGGTGAGTGAGGTGGATGGCAACAGTGTGCCGTGCGGACCGTTGACGGAGACGCGATCGGCGTGCACCTGCATGGCAACTCCTTTTGAACTGACCGGTCAGTTCAAATTAACGGTGTTGCGTCCTCGCGCGCAAGACGATCAGGTGTGATCTGCCCTTCCGGTGGTCAGTGGACGATCAGCGCAGGGCCGAAGCAGGCCGAATTTCCCACATTGTCCACAATGGGCGATATCCCTGCCGGTGCCAGAACACCGGGGACAGTGGATTCGTGGGGCTGTAGAAGAGAAAAGTGCCCTCGACGTCGTCGAGATCGAGCTCGTGGTGTGCCACCGACATCAGCGCGCGGCCCACGCCGCCGCCGCGCGCCGGAGCGAGGACCGACAACGTTCCCACGTAACCCCACCGCCCCTCGGCGAGTCGTCCCGCCACTGAACTGCCCGCGGCGGGAGTCGTCCAGCCACAGCTGGCGAGCCCGACGGCGGCCCCGCCGGACTCGGCGATCCAGGTGCGCCCGCCGAACACGAGCCCACGCCGGACCTCGGTGGTGATCAGGTCGATGGCGTTTTCGCGCACCACATTCGGCCCGACCAGCGCCGAGTAGCGGAGCTCCGCCATACGCAACGCGATGATCTCCTCCTCGTCGACCGGCCGGGCCCTGCGCACCAGCACTCCGGGAACATCGACCTCGGGCGCCGGGCGGTTGGGGCGCACGGCCAGCGCGTTCAGCGGTTGCAGGCCGTGGTCGAGCAGGGCCTTCGTCGCCTCGGCATCGCGGGAGGGCCACGCGACCGCACAGGCCGAGTCGGGCATCGGCTGTTCCCGGTCGAGGCGTCGTCGCAGCGCTCCGAGCAGGGCGGACATGCCCTCGGCGCCGGTGTTCCCGATGAGCGGGCTGAGTTCCCAGTTCTCCTGGGCCGCCCACAGGCTCTCCATCGACCCACTGCCGTAGACCGCCCGGTAGAGAATGCCGTGCACCTCTCTGCCATCCGCCAGCACGGCCGTGAGGCGTTCGCCCTCGGGGAGTTCGGTCACCGGTGGCAGCAACGGGTCGATGCGCGCGAAGTGCTCGGACTGCTCAGCCGTCCGGTCGGTCACCGGTCGCTCTCCTTCGTGGTTCGGAAGATCGCGGTGCCGGGAAACAGCTTGCCGCGCAACGGGCTCCACTGTCCCCAGGTCCGGGTGTGCCCCGCGGGCCATTCGGGCTCGATCAGGTCGTGCAACCGGAGTCCGGCCTCGGCAAGTGCGCGGACGTAGTCGCCGAGTGTGCGGTGGTACTCGACGTAGGTCGCCCTGCCCTCGGCGTCGACCTCGGCATAGGGCGTCCGGTCGAAATACGGCTGGGTCGCGGTCAGACCTGCGGGACCTGGATCGTCCGGAAAGATCCAGCGCATCGGGTGCGTCACCGCGAACACCCAGCTCCCGCCGGGGCGGAGCACCCTGGCCACCTCGGCGAAGAGGGTCTCGATCGAGGCGACGAAGGGAACGGCGCCGAACGCGGAGCACGCGGTGTCGAAGCTGTCGCCGGCCAGAGGCAGTTGCTCGGCGTTCGCCTGGATCAGCGGCACCCTGATCCCGGTTCGAGCACCGGCGGCGACACCGTGGCGCAGCATGCCCCCGGAGAGATCGACGCCGATCGCCCTCGCGCCCTGGCTGTGCAGCCAGCGGGTACACGGTGCCGAGCCGCAGCCGACCTCGAGTACGTCGGTATCGTGGACGTCACCGAGCAGGCGCGCGTCGGCCTCCAGCAGGCCCTCGGGGCACCAGCGGAAGTCGCTTTCGCCGAGGAACTCACCGTGGGTCGCGTGGTAGTCGTCCGCGTCGGCGTCCCACCATGCGAGGTTGGCGGCCGCGGCTTCGGCCGAGCCGACCGGCCGGTAGGCGACACCTGCGGTGTGCAGGCGTTGCTCCGCCCGCTCGTGGCGGTCGGACGCCGGCGGGGTCGGCGGCGTGGACGGCGGGGGAGTGACCACGCCCGCTATCCTGCCCGGTGTCCCGTCCTGAGGTCGCGCCGGGGACGAGGACGGACCCTCATTGTGCCCGCGTCGAAGCGCCGCGTAGGATACGTGTTAGCGCAGTGGGTTCGCGCTGCCTTTCACTCAGCAGTGTTCGTGCTGGACGGAGTTCTTGCTGGTTGTGGGTCGCGCTCCTCGGGTGATGCTTGCGGCCGTTCCTCGTTGGACGAGGTCGAAGAGTCTCGTCGTCGCCCCTGACTCCCACGGCGCGCGCAAACTGCACACCCACTAATCCCAAGCCGTTACCGGAGCAACCCGCCTAATGACCACCGACACAACCACCGCCCCGACCGCCACCGCCCCGGCGCAGCAGGTCGCGATCAACGACATCGGGACGGAGGAAGACTTCCTCGCAGCCATCGACAAGACCATCAAGTACTTCAATGATGGCGACATCGTTGAAGGCACCATCGTCAAGGTCGATCGCGATGAAGTGCTGCTCGACATCGGGTACAAGACCGAGGGCGTCATCCCCTCGCGCGAGCTTTCCATCAAGCACGATGTCGACCCGGCCGAGGTTGTCACCGTCGGTGATGAGGTCGAGGCCCTCGTTCTCCAGAAGGAGGACAAGGAAGGCCGCCTGATCCTGTCCAAGAAGCGCGCGCAGTACGAGCGCGCCTGGGGCACGATCGAGGAGCTCAAGGAGAAGGACGAGCCGGTCAGCGGCACCGTCATCGAGGTCGTCAAGGGTGGTCTCATCCTGGACATCGGCCTCCGTGGCTTCCTGCCCGCCTCGCTCGTCGAGATGCGCCGCGTCCGCGACCTGCAGCCGTACGTGGGCCGCGAGCTCGAGGCCAAGATCATCGAGCTGGACAAGAACCGCAACAACGTGGTCCTGTCCCGTCGCGCCTACCTGGAGCAGACCCAGTCCGAGGTCCGCAGCGAGTTCCTCAACGCGCTGGCCAAGGGGCAGGTCCGCAAGGGCGTCGTCTCCTCGATCGTCAACTTCGGTGCGTTCGTGGACCTCGGCGGTGTCGACGGCCTGGTGCACGTCTCGGAGCTGTCCTGGAAGCACATCGACCACCCGTCCGAGGTTGTCGAGGTCGGCCAGGAAGTCACCGTCGAGGTGCTCGACGTGGACATGGACCGCGAGCGCGTGTCCCTGTCGCTGAAGGCCACCCAGGAAGACCCGTGGCGTCAGTTCGCCCGTACCCACGCGATCGGTCAGATCGTGCCGGGCAAGGTCACCAAGCTCGTTCCGTTCGGCGCGTTCGTCCGCGTCGAGGAGGGCATCGAGGGTCTGGTGCACATCTCCGAGCTGGCCGAGCGCCACGTGGAGATCCCGGAGCAGGTCGTTCAGGTCAACGGCGATGTCATGGTCAAGGTCATCGACATCGACCTCGAGCGTCGCCGCATCTCGCTGTCGCTGAAGCAGGCCAACGAGGGCCTCACCACCGACGCCGAGTTCGACCCGACGCAGTACGGCATGGCCGCCGACTACGACGCCGAGGGCAACTACATCTACCCCGAGGGCTTCGACCCCGACACGCAGGAGTGGCAGGAAGGCTACGACACTCAGCGTGAGGAGTGGGAGCGTCAGTACGCCGAGGCGCACTCTCGCTACGAGCAGCACATGAAGCAGATCGCCAAGGCCGCCGAGGCCGACGCGGAAGCGGCTGCCCAGGCGATCGCCGGCGGTGGCGAGAGCACCGGCGGTGGCGGTGGCGGCGGAGAGCAGAGCTACTCCTCGACCCCGTCCGACTCGGCGCCGAAGAGCACCGGTGGCACGCTGGCCAGCGACGAGCAGCTCGCCGCGCTGCGCGAGAAGCTGTCCGGTGGTGCGTGAGGCCCTGAGCGCCTGACAGCAACACCCGCGAAAGGCCCCGGTCCAGTTCGGACCGGGGCCTTTCCCGTGCGCGCCTCACCCCCAGGGCCTTGGAGCGTCTGCAAGTACCCCCAAGCAAGATCGACATCCCTTTTTTCCGCAGCCAACCGCCGCCGATTTCCCGGGTCTCGCTTGCGCGCTTACGCAGCCGGGTGCGGTGCCATCGTCGGATCGAGGGATATGGGTTCTGCCTAGGCCGGGGCGACGACACCTCATGCCGGACCGAGCGAGGACGGCTTGGTAGCGGTTGACGACGAAGCCGATCTTGCTTGGTGGTACTTGCAGACGTACCAGGCCTGGGTGAGGGGGAGCGGGGGTGGACGGCGCGCCAAAGGCGGGTGAGAACGCGTTTGTGCGTGTGCTGCCTGGCGGTCGGGCGGTCTGGCGGTCGGGCGGTCGCCGTCAGGTGGTGGCTGGGGCCCAGGCGCGCTCGTGAGCGGCGGCGCGAGCCCTGCGCCGTAGTCCGGCGAGGCTGTGTTTGGCCGGGACCAACAGGGCTGTCAGCCAGGTGCGGCGATACTCGTCCAATGCCGCCGCCACGGGACGATGCATGACGCAATGCACCAGCCCCGGCGTTCCGAGCCGGTGCTTACCGATGTGCTTGCTGTCTGGCATCGTTCCTCCGTGTGGGCGATTGCCTACGCCGCGCACGGTACGCAATCGGGCGGCGAAATGGTGTGAATTTCCCGGCGTGTCACCCACTCCAGTTGCATAACGTCCCGTGATGTGCGTCTGGGTGTGTCCGCACGCTGAAGATCACCGCCGTCGCGGACGGTTTGCCGGGCTGATTGAATGCGCTCATGCTGCGAGTGGGACTCACCGGCGGGATCGGTGCCGGAAAATCGACCGTCGCTGCCAGGCTGGTCGAGCATGGCGCGGTGCTGATTGACGCGGACCTCCTGGCCAGGGAGGTGGTCGAGCCCGGAACCGAAGGGCTTGCCGAGATCGTCGACGCCTTCGGCCGGGACGTACTGACCGAGCACGGGGCGTTGGACCGGGCCGCGCTGGCAGCGAGGGCGTTCGCCGACGAGGAGTCACGCCGCCGATTGAACGGCATCGTGCACCCCAGAGTCGGCGCGCGAACGGCGGAGCTGATGCAGGCCGCTGCCACCGACGCGATCGTGTTGCACGACATCCCGCTCCTGGTCGAGGGCGGCCTGGCTCCGCACTACCACCTGGTGATCGTCGTCGACGCCGACGAGGAGATCAGGGTGCGGCGACTCGTTGGTTCGCGCGGGATGTCCGAAGCGGACGCACGGGCCAGGATCGCGGCGCAGGCGAGCCCGGAACAGCGCCGGGCCGCGGCGGACGTGTGGCTGGACAACGGCGGGGCGCGGGACATCGTGCTGGCCGAGGTCGATGCCTTGTGGGCGGATCGGCTGGTGCCGTTCGAGGCCAACCTGCGGTTGCGCAAACCGCGGCCACCGCGTTCCCCGCTGGTGTCCCCCCACGACGAGAGCTGGCCGGCACAGGCCGAACGCGCGCTCGCCAGGATCAGGGCGGCGATCGGGGACAAGGCTCTGCGAGCCGACCACATCGGTTCCACAGCGGTTCCCGGTCTGCCCGCCAAGGACGTGCTCGACCTCCAGTTGACCGTACCCTCGCTCGCCAGGGCCGACGAGGTCGCCGACATCCTGTCCGGTGCGGGATTCCCCAGAGCCGAGGGGCACTGGTTCGACGATCCGCAGGATGACTCCACGCCCGTGGCCCTCTGGGACAAACGATTCCACTTCGGCGCGGACCCGGTCCGCCCGGTGAACCTGCACGTGCGTTCCGTCGAGGGCCCCGCCTGGCGTCTTCCACTGCTGTTCCGGGACTGGCTGCGGGCGAACCCGCCGGAGCTGACGGCGTATGCCGAGGTCAAACGGCGGCTGGCCGGAGCGCATGCCGGTGACGGGACGACCCTGCCTTACGCCGAGGAGAAGCAGGGCTGGGTCAACGACGCCTTCGTCCGCGCCGAGCGGTGGGCGGAGCGGACCGGGTGGAGCCCGGCCTGACAAACCGGAACTGCCAACTCGGGCCCGGGATCTGCCAACTCAAGCCCCCGAACTGCCAACTCGGGCACTGGAACTGCCAACTCGGGTTAGTGGCGTTGCCAGGTTAGGTGGATGTTCTTGGTGCGCAGCCAGTCGTGTAGGCGGTAGCCGTGGCTGGCCAGGCCTTCCACGGTGACGAATGTGGTGTTCAGCGCGTGCTGGGCGAGGTCGGCGGTGAGCAGGTCGGCGCTGGTGGCGGCGAGCAACTCGTCGGAGTCGAGCACGTCGAGGCCACGGGCGTCGCGGAGCACGATGTCGAGGTAGAGATCGGTCGCGTGCCACTGGTTCCCGCGCCGGTCGATCCGCACGACATCGAGGTAGAAGTCCTGATCGTGCTCATGTCCCTCGGTGAACCAGAAGTCGGTGATCCGCAGTCCGAGTTCGGGCAACAGCCACGACTCCAGATAGTGGAACTGCCGCCTGCCCGGAGTGGGCCGGGCCATGTACAGCCCGAACGGTTCGGTACGGAACTGCTCGACCTGGCGGTCGATTCCCTTCGGGTCGGTGTTGTTCATCGCGGGTACGTCGAAGATCTCGATCTTTGGCGGGTGCACGTCGGCCATGTCGCCCGTCCTGCCGGGTGCCGATCGAGGTGGTCCGTCACCACCGGCTGAAAACTGTCGGTGGTCGCGCCTACCCTGGAGACGTGGCTTTCGCAACCGAACACCCCGTGCTAGCGCACTCCGAGTTCCGTCCGGTCTCCGACGTCCCCAGGTCGGATGGCAAGTTCACGGTGGTCAGTGACTACCAGCCCGCCGGTGACCAGCCCAAGGCGATCGACGAGCTGGAGCGCCGGATCAAGGCGGGGGAGAAGGACGTCGTCCTGCTCGGCGCCACCGGTACGGGTAAGTCGGCGACCACCGCCTGGCTGATCGAGCGGGTACAGCGGCCCACTCTGGTGATGGCTCCGAACAAGACGCTGGCCGCGCAGCTGGCCAACGAGCTACGGGACCTTTTCCCGCACAACGCGGTGGAGTACTTCGTCAGCTACTACGACTACTACCAGCCAGAGGCCTACATCGCGCAGACCGACACCTATATCGAGAAGGACTCCTCGATCAACGACGACGTCGAGCGGCTGCGGCACTCGGCGACGATGAACCTGCTCTCGCGGCGGGACGTGATCGTGGTGGCGAGTGTGTCGTGTATCTACGGCCTCGGTACCCCGCAGTCCTATCTCGATCGCTCCAGCCGGCTCAAGGTGGGCGAGGAGGTGGACCGGGACACATTCCTGCGGGCCCTGGTGGACGTGCAGTACACCCGCAACGACCTCGCGTTCGCCCGTGGCACCTTCCGGGTGCGTGGCGACACCGTCGAGATCATCCCGGCCTACGAGGAGCTGGCGATCCGGGTCGAATTCTTCGGCGACGAGATCGACAAGCTGTACTACCTGCACCCGCTCACCGGGGACATCGTGAACGAGCTCGACGAGGTGCGGATCTTCCCCGCCACGCACTACGTCGCGGGGCCCGAGCGGATGGACAAGGCCGTCCGGACGATCCAGGCCGAGCTGGAGGACCGGCTGGCCACGCTGGAGAAGCAGGGCAAACTGCTGGAAGCCCAGCGGCTGCGGATGCGCACCAACTACGACATCGAGATGATGCAGCAGGTCGGGTTCTGTTCCGGGATCGAGAACTACTCGCGGCACGTCGACGGGCGCCCAGAGGGGTCGGCACCCGCCACACTGATCGACTACTTCCCCGAGGACTTCCTTCTGGTCGTCGACGAATCGCATGTGACCGTCCCGCAGATCGGCGGCATGTACGAGGGCGACATGTCCCGTAAGCGCAACCTCGTCGAGCACGGGTTCCGGCTGCCCAGCGCGATGGACAACCGCCCGTTGACCTGGGAGGAGTTCTCCGACCGGATCGGCCAGACGGTGTACCTCTCGGCCACCCCGGGCCCCTACGAGATGGGGCAGGCCGCCGGCGAGTTCGTCGAGCAGGTCATCCGGCCCACCGGCCTGATCGATCCCGAGGTGGTCGTCAAGCCCACCGAGGGACAGATCGACGACCTGGTACACGAGATCAGGACCAGGGCCGACAAGGACGAGCGGGTACTCGTCACCACGCTGACCAAGAAGATGGCCGAGGACCTCACCGACTATCTGCTCGAACTGGGGGTCCGGGTGCGTTACCTGCATTCCGAAGTGGACACCCTCCGGCGGGTGGAGTTGTTGCGACAGCTGCGCTCCGGTGACTTCGACGTGCTGATCGGGATCAACCTGCTGCGCGAGGGGCTCGACCTGCCCGAGGTGTCCCTGGTGTCCATTCTGGACGCAGACAAGGAAGGGTTCCTGCGCAGCGGTACCTCGCTGATCCAGACGATCGGCCGTGCGGCGCGAAACGTCTCGGGCCAGGTACACATGTACGCGGACAAGATCACCGACTCGATGCAGCACGCCATCGACGAGACGGACCGGCGCCGGGTCAAGCAGATCGCCTACAACACCGAGCGCGGTCTGGATCCGCAGCCGTTGCGGAAGAAGATCGCCGACATTCTTGATCGGGTCTATGACGAGGCGGAGGACTCCGAGCAGGATGTCGCGATCGGTGGTTCCGGTCGGAACTCCTCCCGAGGGAAGAAGCCCGAGCAGGGTGGCGGTGTGCGCAGTTCCGGCATGCTCGCGGACAAGGACGTCGGCGCGATGCCGAGGGCGGAGCTGGCGGATCTCATCCAGCAGATGACCGAGCAGATGATGCAGGCGGCTCGCGACCTGCAGTTCGAACTCGCGGCTCGGCTGCGTGACGAGGTCGCGGACCTGAAGAAGGAACTGCGTGGGATGGATGCGGCGGGCATCAAGTAGGCGCGGTCCGGACTCTGCTTCACACCCGTAGTTCGGTTCCGTCCCAGGGCAGTCCGGCGCCTGCCGTTCGCAACTCGGCGAACTCCGGCGAGCGGGGGTTCAGCACCGGGTTGGTGTTGTTGACATGCGTGTACAACCAGCGGGTCCGGCTGTCGCCTCGGCGGATCCGTTCCAGACTGCCACCGGCGCCGGCCATCGGAAGGTGTCCCATCGCGAGCTGGGCGCCGGAGCCCACGGCGGTGTGTGTCGCGATGGACATTTCGTTCGCAGCGTAGAAGGAGCCGTCGAGAAGCACGTGAGTCGCGCCCACGCAGAACTCGTCGAAGTCCTGTGGCCAGCCCGCCAGACACGGGGCGTAGACGAGGGCGTTGCCGGTGGCCTCGTCGGTGATGCGGTACGCCACCACCCAAGGCCCTTCCGCAGGGGACTCCGCCGCGTACTTCGGACGCTTGTCGCTGATCCGTAGCGTGCTGACCCGCAGGCCACGGAGGTCGGGTGCGGTCCGCAGCGAGTGCCATTCCCAGTCGACATACCGACCGATGATCTCCCGTGCGGGCAGCGCGTCCAGCACCGACTCCGGAGCCCAGACCCGCAACCCGGGGGCCTCCTTGAGTTGGAGGAGCCCGAGGGTGTGGTCCAGTTCGCCGTCGGTGAGCAGCACGCCGCGGATCGGCGTCTCCCGTGCTCCCGGGCCCGGAGCCAGCGTGGGACAGGCCAGGATCTGCGCCCGGATATCGGGGGAGGCGTTGAGGAGGTACCAGTCGTGACCGTCCGCGCTGATCGCGAGGCAGTCCTGTGTCCGCGTGGCTATCGCGCCCTCCCGGGCGGCGCGGCAGTTCGGGCAGGCGCAGTTCCACTGCGGCAGGCCACCGCCCGCGGCCGTGCCGAGGAGAACAGCCCTCATCGGGCACCGCGCATGACGAACTCCGCGTCGGCCGACGGTGCGGTCAGGATCTGGTCGATCAGTACCCGGTCGGGCGACAACCGGCAGACAGGATCGGTAGCGGCCGCGTCCCCAGTGAGCTGGAACGCCTGGCAGCGGCAGCCGCCGAAGTCGATCGAGCGCCGGTCGCAGGAACGGCAGGGATCACGCATCCAGTCCTCGCCGCGATATGCGTTGAAGGATTCCGAGTGGTACCAGATGTCGGCCAGCGGCCGCTCCCGCACGTTGTCGAACGACAGCGTCGAGATCGCGGTCGGAGCCGGACAGGGCAGCACCAAGAAGACGGCGGGACTGGTGCTCGCCGAAGCCGCGCAGGAACGCACCGAAGGAGCCTAGCACCGCGCCAACGCCGCGGCCGACACCTGCGCCAACACCGAGGCACAGACAACGGACGGTGAACTCGACCACGACACCCCCGCCGAGCAGGCCCACCACGAGCGCACCGCCGACTCCGAACGGACCCAAGCCGCCGCACACGACAGCACCGCCACCTCCGACGAGGCGGGCGCCGACCCAGACGGACCGGACCCCACCGGCAACGTCTACGCCCACGGCGCTCCCACCGCCCGCCTGGCCGGGTAGTCCTACCCCGAACCAGCCGCGATCGCCGTCGCCCGGAACCGCTGCCCAGCCCAGCCCCGCAAGGCGTCTCCACCCCGGGAGCGCGACCACGGGCGAAGCCGCTGACCGGCGAGGCACCGGGACCCGACATTCCGGGACGAGCACCTCACGCACTGGCGTGCTCCCTCGATGTCTGAGCGGGAGGAAGTATCAGTCGGTGCCGTTCACCGAGGGCCTTTCGGCAGGCGGTCATGTTCTAATACTGCAACGGCAGTTGGTCGTCGTGTGGTAGATCATCGTTGTGGTGGTCGATGTGGTGATGGGGCAGCTGGATCGGGTTCATGATCGGATCGCGGGACGGTTCAGGCGGTCGGAGCCGCGGG
>NZ_PQHZ01000072.1 GCF_003385185.1 Amycolatopsis palatopharyngis
GTTTGCCGGTGGATCGCGTCCTGGGTCGAGCTGGAGCGGCACCCGCTCGCGTATCCCGTGGACGTCGGCATGTCCAACGTTTCGCGACCCCCGGTCATCGACTTCGCGCCACGCGACCGTGGTCGCCCCGGTCGGATAACCGCTGGTCAGAAGTCCTACGGCGAAGATGTGTGCCGAATCTTGGCAGGCAGATCACCGAAGTGGGCGTTGCGGCCCGCTCGTGACGGTGCGGCCGCCGTTCATCAGTGATTGGGGCCCGGTCGTTCATGACAGGTTGCCAGGCCCAGGGAGGACGAAGAAACTGTGGAAAGACAAGTCGAGTTCGGCGCGACGATAACCAATAATCGCCCTGGCTGAGCACACGACGGGCAACGATGTCTGTTGTTGCACGGCTGTTGCCAGCGGTGAAGTTTGAGGGAGGACACAATGATGTGGCAAGTGCGTGAGTTTGCGGTGGTCGAGGTGTGTCCTGAAGCCCGCGGCCACCTACGTCGACGTTAACGAATTGATTTCGCGCTGTGCTCATTCATTGCCTCGGAGCTGCGGCAGGCGGCGGTTATCCGCAGTGGAATTGTGCTTGCGCTGGATGCCGCAAGGCCCGCGCCAAGCCTGAAATCGGGACGACACACGCGGGAATTGCGGTTTCCGGGACCGGCGAGCAGTGGTTTCTTTTGAATGCCACGCCGGATGTCCATCATCAGATAGCGGCGGATCCCTCTTTGCATCCAGGTCCGGAAATTCGGACGACGCCGATTGCCGGTGTATTACTGACGGACGCCGAGTTCGATCACACGATCGGCTTGTTGATGCTGCGTGAGGAGTCGTCGCTGACGGTGTATGGGACGTTTCCCGTGCTGGAGGCGCTGGCCCTGTGGTTCCCGGTCCGGCAGTTGCTGAGCGACTACGCGGACTTCTCCTGGTCTCAGGTCGAAACCGGCACGCCGCTGGATCTGGACGATCGATTGCGCGTGACCGCCTTCAGGACCGGATCCAAGGCACCTCGCTACATAGGCCGTTCGCGGCTGCGCGACCAGTCGTCGGAGTGGGAGGTGGGCTTCCGCTTGGAGGACAAGGTGACCGGCGGGATCGCGGTGTACGCGCCGACGCTGCCCCAGTGGGACGAGAAGTTCGCCGAGCAGGTGGCGTCGGCTGACTGCGTCTTCTTGGACGGCACGTTCTGGACGGACGACGAAATGTCCAGCCAGGGTGCGGGAGGCCGGACCGGACGTTCCATGGGGCACATGCCTGTCAGCGGCGACGACGGTTCGGCCCGCAATCTGGCCGCGCTTCCGGCGAAGCGGAAGATTTACACGCACATCAACAACACTAACCCGATTCTCGACGAAGAGTCCAAGGAGCGGCGCTGGGTGACGGACTTGGGCATCGAGGTTGGTCGAGCCGGCTTGGAGGTGGAAGTATGAACGTTTGGTCTGCAGAGGAGTTCGAGGCGCACCTGCGGTCGATCGGAGAAAAGCGGTACCACCATCTGCACCCCTTCAACGAGCGGATGCACACGGGCTTGCTGACCGAGGAGGAGTTCCGGGGTTGGGTGCGGAATCGGTTCTATTACCAGGTGAACCTACCGGTCAAGGACGCGTTCATCCTGACCAAGCTGCCCGGCCGCGAGGATCGGCGGCAGTGGATTCAGCGCATAATCGACCATGACGGGCGAACGGGAGACGAAGGCGGTATCGAAAAGTGGGTACGCCTCGGCGAAGCTGTCGGCTTGACCCGCCGAGAACTGTTCGACAGCGACACGGTGCTGCCCGGAGTGCGGTTCGCCGTGGACGCCTACGTAGATTTTTGCCGCCGGAAGCCGTGGCTGGAATCCGTGGCGTCGGCACTGACCGAACTGTTCGCGCCAGATCTGCTCAGCCGACGGATTACCGACGTCCAGCAGCACTATCCATGGATCGCAACGGAAGGATTGGAGTACTTCCGGGCGCGACTTACCCAGCAGCCCAAGGACATTGCGCATCTGCTTGAACTGGTGATCAACCACGCGAAGTCCAGTGAACAGCAGGACGCGTGCGTACGAGCGCTGGAGTTCAAGTGTGATGTTCTCTGGAGCCTGCTGGACGCCGTGCAACTCGAGTACAGCAAGACTTGATGATGGACGAAACCGATCTTACGGCCATCCCCAGGTTGGCGACCAAGGCGATGCTCAGGCACGACAGCGTCCGAGACGTGGAGTTGCTTCTGTTGCCGGAGAGGGTAGTGCTCCTGAACAAGTCGGGGGCGACGATCTTGGCATTATGCGACGGCAGCCGGACCGTGCGGCAGGTGGTAGCCCAGCTTGAGCAAGATTTCGAGGCTGCCGATCTCGCGAACGACGTAATGACGTTCCTTCAGGATGCGCGCGGAAGGGGTTGGGTGGTGGTCACATGAACGGTACGCCGCAGCCGTACGGCCTACTCGCCGAAGTCACACACAAATGTCCGTTGCACTGCGTCTATTGCTCGAACCCGTTGGCGTTGCTCGATCGGCAGGACGAGCTCGCCACCGAAGATTGGTTACGGGTGATACGCGAGGCAGTCGGGCTCGGTGTCTTGCAGGTCCACTTTTCCGGCGGTGAACCCCTCGTCCGCGGGGATCTGGAGACGCTGGTCGCCGAGTGTCGTCGCCTCGGCCTGTACACGAACCTGATCACCAGCGGCCTCGGGCTCACCGAGAGCCGTGCGAGGTCGCTCGTTTCGGCGGGGCTCAACAGTGCCCAGCTGAGTATTCAGGGCGACGCCGCTGAGTCGACGAACCTGGTTGCGGCGAGCAAGCGATTTGACAAAAAAGAGGACGCTGCACGCATCATTCGCGAGGCCGGACTGCCATTGAACATGAATGTGGTTCTGCACCGGATGAACCTTGATCGTCTGGACGCGATCATCGACGTCTGTGTGGCTTGGGGCGCCGAGAGACTGGAGCTCGCAAACACCCAGTACTACGGCTGGGCTCTTCGCAACCGCGATCTACTGCTGCCGAGCAGGACCCAGCTGGATCAGGCTGTAGGCGTCTACGAACGCCGGAAGGCGGAGTTGGGGGAGCACATGGAGCTCCTCTGGATACTCCCGGACTACTACGAGCCCTACCCGAAGCCGTGCATGGGTGGATGGGCGCAGACTGCCCTGACCGTCGCCCCGGACGGCGTCGTGTATCCGTGTCCGGTGGCTGCGGAGATCACGACGATGAACTTCTCATCGGTTCGAGACCACGACCTCGCGTGGATCTGGTCGAAGTCCGAGGCATTCGAGGCATTCCGGGGAACGGAGTGGATGGCTGATCCGTGCCGGAGCTGCCCCCGAAAAGAGATGGATTTCGGCGGATGCCGGTGCCAGGCTTTCGCGTTGACCGGTGATGCGGCGCGCACCGATCCGGTATGTATGCACTCGCCCGACCACTCCTTGGTGCAAGACGCTCTCGTTCGTGCCAACCAGGAAGACGCCGTAGCAGGCGACGAAGTGCTCCGCGAGAAGCTGGTTTACCGACGCCCGTCCGCGTCGACACGGAGGGGCTAACGGATGCAGTTCGAAGGTCGTGTCGCGTCTGGAAACACGCTGACGGAGGACGAGGCGGCAGCGCGTTCGGCCGGGGTCTCCGACGTCCACTACGCGGTGGAACTCGACCTGACCGTAGGCGAGCGGAAGTTCGCGATGACCACTGTGGTCCGATTTCAGGCCAGTTCCGCGGCTTCGTTCGTCTTCCTCGACTTCGCGGGCAAGGTCGAGTCGGTCGAGTGCAATGGCGTTGAGCTGGGGCCGGACGCGCAATACGGGCCGCGAGTTCGGCTGGACGCGCAGCCCGGCGCGAACACGGTTCGAGTAGTCGGTTCCGCTTCGTACTCGCGAACGGGAGAAGGGCTGCACCGTTTTCGCGACCCGCTTGACGGGCAGGTCTACGTGCACACCAAGTTCGAACCTTTCGCGGCGCACACGGTGTATGCCTGTTTCGATCAGCCTGATCTGAAGGCAACGGTCGATCTGACCGTTACCGCTGACGCTCACTGGGTGGTGGTTGGCAACACCGACCACGAGGAGGTGCTGTCGCCCGAAGGCGACGAGCGTTCGACGTGGCGGTTCGAACGCACGCCACCGCTGCCGCCGTATTTGGTGGCCTTCGCCGCCGGCCCGTTCCGCCGACTCCGTTCCAACCACGACGGAGTCCCGATGGCGCTGTACGCGCGGAACTCGCTCTTCGAGGAGCTCGTCGACCAAGCGCCCGAGCTCTTCGATGTGATCAGCCGTGGCCTCGACTTCTACCGCCAGTTTTTTGACCTTCCGTACCCGTTCACCAAGTACGACCACGTTTTCGCACCCGAGTACGCGTTCGGCGGAATGGAACACCCGGGCTGTGTGACGCTCAATGAACGATTCTTGTTCCGGCATCGTGTCACAGAGGACTCGCGGCGAAGACGAGCCGAACTCTTGCTGCACGAGATGGCGCACATGTGGTTCGGCGACTACGTGACGATGCGGTGGTGGAACGACCTGTGGCTGAACGAAGCCTTCGCCACGATGATGTCGGTCGTCGCCCAGGCCGAAGCGACGCGGTACGGGGAAGGCTGGACCGCCTTTGCACACCACGCCCTGCCGATAGCTCGACATGCCGATCAGCTGCCTACCAGCCACGCGATCCGGGTAGAAACCGTCGACACCGACGCTGCGCGGTCGAACTTCGGCCCGATCGTGTACAGGAGGGGCGCAGCGGTGCTCCACGACCTCGCCGAGCGCGTCGGCTGGGAATCTTTCGTCGCTGGTGTGCGGACATATCTGCGCACGCACGCGTGGGGAAATGCCGACCTCGATGACTTTGTGGAGGCGCTGCGGCAGGTATCGAACGAAGATGTCGACCGGTGGGTAGACGAATGGCTGCTGCGCCGTGGTGTCAACACAGTCGAGGTGTCTCGCCATGTGAGTGGTGATCGGGTGGTGCAGCGTCCCGATCTGGATGTTTCGCCGCGCCACTTGAAACTGCGAATCGCTGCGTTCGATGACCACGATGGCGAGTTGGTGCTGCGGCAACGCGCGAACGTGTCGCTCAGTCCCCGCGGGTGCGAAGCCGACCTCGCCATGTTCGGCAGCCCGAGCGCGGACCTGCTGGTGCCCAATGATGATGCGGTGAGTCACGTAAAAGTCAGGCTGGATACACGATCTCGACGAACGGCCTTGCGCAGCCTGTCCGTATTGGATGACCGACGAGCGCGAGCAGTCGTCTGGGGGGCGTTGTGGGACGACGTGCTCGACGCGCGCTTGCCCGCGCGGAGCTATGCATCGGCCGTTCTCAAGCATGGAACGCTGGAGAGCGATGTCGGTGTCCTGGAAGCGCTGTTGGAGCGCGCGGTGCGGGCGGTGCAGGTTTACGGGGACCCGTTGAACAGTCGTCGAATGCTCGCAGTTCTGGCGCACCAGGTTGGCGAGCAGTTGGCCGCCGCCGCATTGGGTAGCGATCGTCAGCTGGTTCTTGCCCGCACCCTCGTAAGTGTCGTCCAGACCGATGGCCACGGTCTGCTGAGCGAAATAGTACGTGGACGGTCGCCCTGGGCAGAACTGGAAGTAGACCGAGACCTGCGGTGGCGGGGATTGCTCCGCCTCGCGTCGACCGGAGGCGACATCGACGGGCTTCTGGACGCCGCGATGAAAGCCGATCCGGGCGACAGCGGCCGCCGGAACACCTTGACGGCAGAAGCCGCGCGTCCCACCAGTGCCGCCAAGGAAGAAGCGTGGACGCGGTTGTTCAGCGATGGCTTCTCGCTTGCCGAACGGAAGGCCGTCATGGCGGGGCTGCGGCAACCGGGGCAAGAGGCGTTGCTTACTCCGTACGCGGACCGCTACGTGCGGGCGCTGGATAGCATGGCAGAAGCCGCCGAGTCCGAGCCCGAGTTCGCGTTGGCGTTCGCTCGCGCGCTCTATCCCCATTTCACCAACGTTGAGCAAGGCGTGCTGGCGGGTTCGGATGACCTGCTGGAGAACAAGCTGCTATCCGAGAATGTGCTGAAGGTCGTCGCAGAGGAGCGAACAGAGCTCGTCATCATGCGGGCAGCACGAGCGTGCGATGCGGCGCACGGCACGCCCTGACCGAAAGCTCGGTGGTCCAGACAGTGGATGGCGCAGGGCTCTGGCGTCTCGTGCACGCCAAGGCATCGCGCCAGCAGGCGTCCGGTTGCCGGCACCGGTTAACCGTGGCGACGACGAGAAATAAGACGGCACGTTGCCTCGATCTCTGCAGTTTGGGCCTTCGCCGCAGGCTGTCATCGATGCTTCAGAATTGCGGCATTTCAAGCCGAACGAATGGCAGAAAATCGATAATGAACGGTGCGGTTGTTGCCACGAAGGGAGAAGGGCGAGCACCTCGACTGGCAGCCGTCTCCGTGCTGGACTTCCCGGCTGTGTGCAGGTCAAGCCATTGACCGAGGCGGTCACGATGTCTGACCGATGTCCGATTCCGAAACTGCCGTAGGTAGCCCTGTGGACACCGTTCATGCGCGCGTGGCGCGCGTTCGTGTCCAACAGATTGACCACGCGTACAAGGTCCAGGCAGTCTTGTTACGCACCGCGAGTCGCCGGTGTAGCCGGCAACTGCTTTCCGGCACCCTTCGCAAGCCGGGCATTCTGACCGCACGTAACAGCTTAACGTCGTATGGAGCGAGAGGTGAAATCGTGGTTCTTCCGTCAAAGATGCCTCAGCTCGCCGACCTTGATTTGCTGCTGTCTGTCGAGAGCTACGGCAGCGTAGGAAAGGCTGCGCAGGCGCACAGTCTTTCCCAGCCGGCCGCCAGTATCCGGATTAGCGCGATGGAACGTCGTCTTGGTCTTCGGCTGCTGGAGCGCTCTTCTGCCGGTTCGAAGCTCACCGAGGAAGGAGAGATGCTGGCGAAGTACGCCCGTAATGTGATGATTGCTGCGCGGGAGTTACTGGAGTTCGGATCCGGATCCCAGTCGTCCGGTACGAAGCGGCTACGGGTTGCGGGCAGCCCGGCAATCTCCGAGCACTTGATCCCTGAATGGTTGAACCGTTCCGGGTTCTCGTTCGGCGAGGCATGTGTGGAGGTGCATACCGGCAGCGTCGACACGCTCCGCCAACTGATCCGTGCGAGCCATGTCGATCTCGCGTTCATCGATGGCTGGTGCCAGGCCGGAACTCAAGTGCAGAAGCAATTCGGTGATGACATGGCTACCCGGTACATCTGCGACGACAAGCTGGCCGTGGTGGTCGGCTCGAAGCACCCGTGGGCCAGGAGATCGAGTCCCTTGACGATACGGGAGCTAGTATCCGCTCAACTTGTCCTGCGTGAGCGAGGGTCAGGACTCCGGGAGTTCACGGATGATCTACTGGGAACGGGACGCGCTCCGAGAAGCTACGTTGAGTTTCCCTCCAGTGCTGCGATCAAGCAAGCAGTCGCGACAAGCCAGCGGGCGACGGTACTCAATATCTCCACCGTGAGGTCCGAACTCGCGGAAGGTCGGCTGAAGCTAGTGGCCGTCGACCAGGAAATGCCGGCAAAGCCAATTTATGCGGCTTGGAGCGGACATCGGAGCCTCCCGGAGTATGCGAAAGAACTGGTCGAGATTGCCGCGACAAAGGGAAGTCTGATGCCAGTCTTCTTGCCAGAGCAGAAAATTAATAGCAGTCGGCTTGCGGAGGTGAAGACCGCCACAACAACATAGTACTACGGTCTACGTCTGTTGAGTCGATGACCTGATTTTCAAAGCAGTCGCGAACATGCCACACCGTCAGGTGTCGAGCGCAGGAGGATTAACGATCGATGTCAGCCCTGAATAAGATCGCACGCACACTCGTTTCCAATAAACGCGGTATCCTTGCTGCCGATGAGAGTATCGGCACGATGTCCTCCCGACTGGAAAAGGTGGGGGTCGAGCCAACCGAGGAAAACCGCCGAGTCTACCGGGAGTTGATTGTCACGACTCCTCGGCTCTCGGAATCGACCAGTGGAATCATTCTCGCGGACGAGACGTTCCATCAGAAACTGAACAACGGGAGCACGTTCCCGGAGTTTCTCGACGATCTCGGTATTCTCGCCGGAATCAAGGTTGACACCGGAGCAAAGCCGCTAGCGGGAGCGTCGGACGAGAAGATCACCGAGGGTCTCGACGGGCTGCGCGAACGAGTGGCGGACTACGTGCGACTCGGCGCGACGTTCGCCAAATGGCGCGCGGTCATCACGATTGGCGACAATCTTCCGTCGGATCGTGCAGTGCGAGCGAATGTGCACGCGTTGGCGCGGTATGCCGGCCTCTGCCAGGAGGGGGGCCTGGTGCCCATCGTGGAACCTGAGGTGCTGATGGACGGTGCCCACTCGCTGGCGCAATGCCAGCAGGTGACGACTTCCGTGCTGGAGTCGTTGTTCGAGGAACTCGATCTGATGCAGGTGCAACTCGATGGCATCGTCCTCAAGCCCAACATGGTGGTTGCCGGGGCCGGCAGTCTGGAGCGTCCCGCGGTGACAGACGTCGCCCGGGCCACAGTGGACACGCTGCGGGCGACTGTGCCGGTGACCGTACCTGGCATCGCCTTCCTTTCCGGTGGGCAAAGTCCGGAACTAGCGACACAGCATCTCGGAGCCATGCAGAGTCTCGACCCGCTTCCCTGGGAGCTCACGTTCTCATTCGGACGGGCACTGGTCGGTCCGGCTCTGGAGACCTGGCGTGGCGACGAGGGCAAGCGGATTGCTGCCCAGAAGGCGCTCTCCGAGCGAGTCATCGCGAACTCGGCCGCCCGCTGAGCGCTCGACCCTCAAGCAGCGGCCGGACCGGCTGCGTGGGTTGCCGGTCCGGCCGTTTCGCGCGGTCTCCTGCCATCGCTCGTTCGAGGAGATTGATTTCGATGACAACTCAGGAATGGGACGCCCCTGGGGGTCCCGTCCTCGCCGGGATCCGGGAACCCGATCACACTCTTGCTCTTGAACTCGTGCGGATCACCGAAGCCGCGGCGATCGCGGCCGGGAGGTGGGTCGGACACGGCGACAAGAACAACGGCAAGGCCGCCGCCATCGATGCGATGCACGACCTCATCAAGTCAGTGTCGGTACGCGGAGTTGTGGTCATCGGTGAGGGTGACAAGCGAGACACGCCTGTCCTTTTCAACGGCGAGGACGTCGGCGATGGGGACGGGCCGGTGTGCGACGTCGGAATCAGCGCCGGCGACGGGGCCCTTTCGCTGGTCGGGGATGTGCCCTACTCGATCTCGGCGATCGCGGTAGCCGAGCGCGGTGCGATGTACAGGCCGGCGTCGATTCATTACATGGACAAGCTCGCAGTCGGCCCGGACTGCGTCGACGTCGTAGACATCAATCGCCCGGTAGCAGAGAATCTGCGAGCGGTTGCCAAGGCCAAGGACGTTCGGGTGCCGGATGTCGTCGTTGCCGTTCTCAACCGGCCCCGGCACCGGGAGCTCGTGCACGAGATCCGAGATGCAGGTGCGCGGGTCCATCTGTTAGAGGGAGGCGACGTCGCGGGTGCCATTGCCGCGGCGCGTTCGGAGAGCCCGGTGGACATGCTGCTGGGCGCAGGGGGAGCAGGGGAGGGAGTCATTGCCGCGGCTGCCCTGTCCTGCCTGGGTGGGTCGTTGCAGGCCCGGCTACGGCCCAAAGACTCCGAGAACGGCGAGAAGAAGCCCGATACCGGCCACGACTTCGACAAGGTTCTCTACACCGACGACCTGGTACGCGGAGAAGATGTCTTGTTCTGCGCCACCGGGGTGACTGGCAACGAGTTGCTGCGCGGTGTACAGCAACACTCGGGTTACACTTCTACACAGTCTATCGTGATGTGTTCGAAGCCGGACACCCTGCGGATTGTCAGATCCGAACACCGGCACGCCAAGTAGTGCGAGCACCTCGGAATTGATTTCTGAGGAAAGAGAACGGTTGGTCCTCCGTACTTCTTGCAGGAAGCCGAGTACCGACCTTTGCGGGCGATGGCGCGGCTGCCGAAAATCGCAAACGTACTCAAGAGGAGCGCCGATTCGCATGACAGGTGAGATCACCACGACATCCGTCCGGGGCGAGCCCCTCATCACGCGCTACCGCGGACTGATCTGTGATCTCGACGGTGTGGTTTACCGCGGCGCGACTGCCGTTCCCCACGCAGTGGAGACCTTGAACCAGGTGACGGCGCACGGGTTACCCGTCGTGTTCGCGACGAACAACGCATCCCGCCCTCCCGAGGATGTGGGCGACCACCTCCGCGGGCTGGGCGTCGCACAGCAGGGCTGGTCGGTGGTCAACAGCTCTCAAGCGGCCGCGGCACACCTGGCGACGTTTCTGGCTCCGGGAGCGCGCGTGTGTGCGGTGGGAGGGCCGGGCGTCGCTCACGCATTGACCGAAGCCGGGTTGAACTCGGTCCGCGTCGCGGATCTGGACGGCACACCGGTCGAGGCAGTTGTTCAGGGATTGGGCTTCGACGTCACCTGGCGCGAGCTCGCGGCAGTTGGCCACCTCGTCGAAGCTGGAGCCATCTGGGTGGCCACGAATGTCGACCTCACGTTGCCCACACCCCACGGTCGAGCGCCTGGGAACGGCGCGTTGGTCGCGTTGGTGCAGACAGCGACCAGCGCATCGCCACACGTGGTTGGCAAGCCACAAGCCGCCTTGTTTGATGTGGCCCGGTCCCGGCTCGGTACCGATCAGCTGGACACCCTGGTGTGCGGGGACCTGTTGGGCACCGACATCGAGGGCGCCAACTCGGCCGGCCTGGACTCGCTCTTCGTCCTGAGCGGGTCCTCCCGGCTCCGGGACTTGGCATTGGCCGAGCAGTCCGCGCGTCCGACCTATGTCGCCGCCGACCTGAGTGGACTGCTCGCGCCCGGACTGCCCCTGCACACCACCTCGCCCGAGTACCTTGTCGAACTCGGGCCGGACGCCGTACCCCGCATGCCGAGTGCCGGCGACAGCGGCAAACTGCTGCAGTCCGTCGTCACGACGGCATGGGCCGCGCGCGACAACGGTCGCGCGATATCCGACGACGCCGGCCTGTGGGGAGAGATCGAACGACAGCTCGGGCTCGGCCAGCCGGATGAAAGCACGCGATTGACTCGGTGATCACTAGCCGGTCGATCTCGTGCTGCAGGTCCTTCAGGACCGTGACGACCGACTCCGTGCCGTGTTCCTCGCCTACGCGCTCGCGGTGGCCATCGAGAAAGTCGAGGACCACCGCGGGAGCAACCGGCGAGCAACACGGCACGGACGATCAATTTCCTGGCAGAGCGGGCGGCTCACCGGAGCGCTCGTAGTTTGACAGCAGATCGATCCTGCGCTGGTGGCGGCCGCCCTCGAACTCGGTGGTGAGGAACGCGTCCACAATACGCTCGGCCTCCTCGACCGTGTGCATCCGCGCGCCGATGCCGGCCAGCAGTGCGTTGTTGTGCTGACGGGCGAGCCGGGCGGTGTCCACGTTCCAGGTCAGTGCGGCGCGGGCGCCGCGTACCTTGTTCGCGGCGATTTGTTCCCCGTTCCCGGAGCCGCCGATGACGACACCGAGGCTGCCCTTGTCGACGACGACGCGCCGCGCCGCCTCGATGCAGAATGGTGGATAGTCGTCATCCGCGTCGTAGGCGGCGGGACCGACATCGATCACCTCGTGGCCGAGGTCGGAGAGCCTTTTGACAAAGTGGTTCTTGAGTTCGAGTCCGGCGTGATCGGAGCCAAGGTAGATTCGCACGTTGCTATTCTAATCCGACAGCCATGGATTTGTGGGCCGGAATTCGGTCGGCCGACATTAAAAAGTCTTATAGGTCGGGAGAACCTGGCTGTGGATCGAGCCCGAGAAGGCAATGCCATGAAGGTGCCCGACAACCGGGGCGGGGTTGACAAAGCCGTCTGGTACCAAGGGCCCACACCAGCTCGTCGAGGGCCATGGCTGCCCTTGGGTTCGCTGGTGCCAGCCGGCCGCCGATGTTTCCTACCACGGGTGGGGTGCCGGCCCGCCGGGGCCTGGACGACTCCGTAGGCAACAAAGGCCGCTCGTCCACGTTCTTCGGGAAGCTTGGGCCGCCGCAAGATCACTGCTGTGGTCGCGAACGCGCCTACCAGCGAGGCCGCCTACCAGCGAGGCCGCCGAGCAGCGCTGGGTGCCTCGCCCTCGTCATTGCCCTCGTCTCCTGCGCGATTGTAGGCTAGTTCTGTAGCATGTCCAGGGACACCGGCCTCGTGATCGAACGCTGTGTCCAGCGTTCGCAGGTCGTTGAGGGTGACCTCTGCCGGTCCGTGCAGTTGCCCAGCTCGAGTTGACCTCTCGTGCCACCTCTTCGGTCGGCGTTGAGGACCTGTCGACGTGCCGCGAGTCGCCGGTGAGCATCCTCCCCGCTCGTAGGCTTCGGGACGCCGTTCGGCACCAGTTACCGACCACTGGTGCAAGGTCAGTTGCGACAACTGTGTTAAATCGCAGATGGTCGTTCGTGACCGCGAGATTTCGTGAGGTTGTCCTCGAAATTACGCGGATCACGAATGCCCGCTCTTCACCCAGTTATAGGGTCAGCCAACAGTAGGAGGAAATATGAAGTGGGAAACTCCGGAATACACAGTGGTCGAGGTGTGCGCTGAGGCCACCGGCTACTTCTACCGGGGCTGACTGGGTCTCGCGGCCCGTGTTGCGCAATCTCTTGTAGTCGCGGCAGATGGCTAGGCCTGCGACGGGACTACGTCTGCGTTGGCGCAAGGCCCCCGGATCTGTACCTCGATCGCACAGGGGCCTTGCGTCACTCGCTGGAAGTGTATTCAGCCGCGTAGATACCAGCGGGGCTCGATTTCGACGAGCGGACGGCGTGAGCCGTCGAGAAGCCAGCACTGATATGCACCCTACGTAAGTGCCGTGTCCTTCTTAATGGCGGCGCGACAGTTCGAGTCGGTCGAGAGGGAGACTCCCTATGGCATCAATATTAGTTTTCATCGCTGGGGCGGCTCTGTTGATATACAGTGCCGAAAAGCTGGTCGGCTACCTCGTTGGAGTCGCAAGCGGCCTCAGAGTTTCTGTATTTTTGCTTGCTATCGTCTTCACGGGTATTGAATTCGACGATATTTTTCTTGGCAGTGTACTTAACCTCGAAGACCTCGACGGCGTCGCGCTTGGTATCGTGTTCGGGACCGCGCTCTCGCTTCCTGGAATCGTGCTCGCGCTTGCTGCCATCCTCAAGCCTATCGACATAAACATCCCGCGAAATTACGTCGTTATTTTTGCGGTAGCGCCGCTCGTGATGGTCGTGTTCACGCTGATGGCACCACTCAACGCTGTTCACGGAGTAATACTTCTTGGGCTGTTCGTGCTGTTCCTTGCGTACGTCGCTGTGCGGGAGACTAGGGGCGAAGTTCCGGTCTTTCGGGACGTTGAGATGCAAGAGACATTTGCAGCCGCCCAAAAGGCCAGGGGCGGAACGTCAGTCCTTACGGAGGCGAAGCCCGGCGTTAACACGCCCGAATCGGACATCGGAAACGGATTTTCGAGCGAGGGGAAGGATCAGCATTTCCCCGAACACGCACTCTTCGTACAAGCACGCGAGTTTTCCAGTTGGGCCGGAATAGGATTAGCGGTTCTCGCGCTCGCCGGTATTATTGTCGGTGCTGCCGTTACTGGCATTGGAATTGAAGGTATACTGGAAGCCTATGGGCTTGAGGGCACCATCTTTGGTGCTACCATCCTAACCGTCGTATTGACGATCGAAGATATATTCCTGACTGTGCAGCCTGTCCGCAAAGGCTCGCCAGAGATCGGAATCGGAAACATTATTGGGAGCGTCGTATTCTCGGTAACGGGAAAACTTGGCTTCATTCTCCTGGCAGGCGGTCTCGTAGTGGGTCCGAACGTGCTGTCGTGGCATCTGCCAACGCTCCTGGCTCTGACCTGGCTCGCCGCTTACTTCCTCTCCACGGGTCGACTGAAGCGAGGGCACGGTTACACGCTCCTCAGTCTCTACATTGTCTACTGGGTCGTCAGTTTCGTCGGGTTCGGGACCGTTCCTGTTGAGATGGACTGACGGCGTCCCCATAGCGACTGTTTCGTGAGGTCGAGCACCCGCGACAAGGGCGAATCGTACTGCTCACGGGCGGCCGGAAGAACATGTTGGTGCCGGTCTACCAGGGTGATGCGCCCAGGCGCTCGATATCTCAGGCTCGTCAGCACCTGGAAGGACACCGATGCCCGAGAATCCCGATACCCACGTCTACCGCACCTACGACCAGGTCTTGGGCGGGACGAAGCTTGCTCGGCGGCGGAATGATCCGACGGTGGGCGGCGACGCCAACGATTGGTGGCCGCACCGGGTCGACTTGAAGGCATTGCGCCGGAATCAACCCGAAGGCAACCCGCTGGGCGCGGACTTCGACTACGCCGAGCAGTTCAAGACGGTGGACCTCGAGGAACTGGCGCGCGACATCGACGAGGTGCTGACGACCTCGCAGGACTGGTGGCCCGCCGACTTCGGTCACTACGGCCCCCTTGTGCTGCGGATGGCCTGGCATGCTGCGGGTACCTACCGCGTCTTCGACGGCCGAGGCGGCGCTAGTGCCGGAATGCAACGGTTCGCCCCGTTGAACAGCTGGCCGGACAACCGAAACCTGGACAAGGCGCGCCGGTTGCTTTGGCCGGTGAAACAGAAGTACGGGTGCAGGGTCTCCTGGGCGGACCTGATGGTCTTCGCGGGCAACAGGGCACTGGAGTCGATGGGTTTCAAGACTTTCGGGTTCGGCGGCGGTCGTACCGACGTGTGGGAGCCCGACGAGACGTACTGGGGTCCGGAGGGCAAGTGGTTGGCCGAGGATCGGTACAGGGGTCTGCGCGAGCTCGATGAGCCCCTGGCGGCCAGCGAGATGGGGCTGATCTACGTCGATCCGCAGGGCCCGGCCACCAACCCCGACCCGGTGCTCGCGGCCCGCGACATCCGGGAGACGTTCAAGCGGATGGGGCTGGGCGACGAGGAAACGGTGGCGCTCATCGCGGGCGGACACACCTTCGGCAAGACCCACGGCCCGGCGGACCCGAACGTGACCGGCTGCCCCGAGCCCGAGGGAGCACCGCTCACCGCGCAGGGCCTGGGCTGGCTCGGCGGGTACGGCACCGGCAGCGCGGGGGACACGGTCACCAGCGGGCTGGAGGGGATGTGGACGCGCACGCCCGTCGAGTGGGACCACACGTTCTTCGAAACGCTGTATGAGTACAAATGGGACGTCGAGCTCAGCCCGGCCGGCCTGTGGCAGTGGATTCCGAGCGACGGCCAGGGCGAGGGCACCGTGCCGGACCCCTTTGATCCGGACACGAAACACCACCCGGTCATGCTCACCACCGACCTGTCGTTGCAGGAGGACCGGCGCTACGACGCGATCTCGCGGCGGTTCCTGGAGCACCCGGACCAGTTCGAAGACGCGTTCGCACGGGCCTGGTTCAAGCTGACTCACATCGACATGGGCCCGATCCAGCGCTACCTGGGGCCGCTCGTCCCGGCCGAACGGCTGATCTGGCAAGACCCGGTGCCCGAGCTGGACCACGAACTCGTGGATACCGACGACGTCGCCGCCCTCAAGCGCGAGGTTCTCGAATCGGATCTGACGGTCGCGCAGCTCGTCTCCACGGCATGGGCGTCGGCTTCGACGTATCGCGACAGCGACAAGCGCGGTGGGGCCAACGGGGCGCGGATCCGGTTCGAACCGCAGCGCGGCTGGCCGGTCAACGAACCCGAGCAGCTGGACGTCGTCCTGTCCGCGCTGGAGGCGATCCAGAAGCGATTCAACGCCTCTCAGCAGGGGGACAAGCGGATCTCGATGGCCGACTTGATCGTGCTCGGCGGTTGTGCGGCGGTGGAACACGCCGCGGCGGCCGGTGGCCACGAGGTGGACGTTCCGTTCCGCCCCGGCCGCACCGATGCGACCCAGGAATGGACCGACGTCGAGTCGTTCGGCGCGCTGAAGCCGGTCGCGGACGGCTTCCGGAACTATCTGGGCAACGGCTTCCGGATGCCGCCGGAGCATCTGCTGGTCGACCGGGCGAATCTGCTGACCTTGAGTGCGCCCGAGATGACCGTGCTGATCGGCGGGCTGCGGGTGCTCGGAGCCAACCACAGGCGTTCCCCGATGGGTGCGTTGACCTCGGCGCCAGGATCGTTGACGAACGAATTCTTCGTCAACCTGCTGGATATGAGGACAGCGTGGGCACCGAGGCAGGGCGGCGACATCTGGACGGCGATCTACGAGGGCCGCGATCGAGCTACCGGCGAGGTGAAGTGGACCGCGAGCCGGGTCGACCTCCTCTTCGGTTCGAACTCCGAACTGAGGGCGCTCTCTGAGGTCTATGCGAGCGAGGACGCGGGCGAGAAGTTTGTCCGGGACTTCGTTTCCACGTGGGTTAAGGTCATGGAACTCGACCGTTTCGACCTACACTGACCCTGCCCGTTTCCAGGCCGGCTTGGCCTGGAAACGGCCCGCTCGCAATATTGGGGTCCAAAGCCCCGTTGGGTAAAGCAATCGAGCGGTCGCTAATGGACGCGAAGCCTGCGACTAAACGTGTTCCTCCGTGGCCGGCCGCGTATTTCCGCCGCGGAAATTGTGCCTTGGTGATCGGTTGTATCAGAAACCATGCGCTGACTCATCTCGCACCGTGGTTCCGGTGAAGAACGCCGGCAACTCGCCGACCGCGAACTCCACCGTCGATCTCACTTGCGAGCCAAAAACCGTGTCACGGTCGCAAAGTCGCGCAGCTTGCGCACCCTTCCCAGCCATGTCTAAGCCGGGAACAAAGCCGGCCCGAACTCGTGTCGGCCCTTTGTGGAACTGCCGCTTCAGCCACCCGTCAGGCGCACGGTTGACGAACGGTACCTCTTGCCGGGGGAACGGCGGGGTCGGGCGGGTTGGTGGCGATGTATTTCGGAACGGCCTGCCCGGGTGTAGCGTTCAATCTCGTTACACGATAAGAAATCAGTGCTCGGGTCGCGGGACGTGGCTTGACGCGCTACCGGACACACATCAACACCGTAAATTCTGCGTCGCGTCAAGCTCGACTTGTGGCGTGGTGTTTGAGAGAGCATGTGTTCCGCGAAATCTGTCAGAATGATCATTTTTGCTGACGAGGAGGTGAAGTCCGATGACGATTGTTCAGGAACGAGAGGATCTCCTGGCCGAGCTCGGCGGACAGAACAGAGCAACGATCGGTGCCGTGCTCGGGACCGGCTCAATCGCCAAGGCAACCGAGCGGGCGGACGGGACGATGGAAGCGACCATCCGGATCCCGGAGGACGCGATGGCGTGGGAGCCGGGCGTCCTGATCCTGCCGCACGGCGGCAAGGTCGAGCTGACGATCATCAATGACGACAAGAACACCCATGCCTGCCTGCTGCCCAGTAATGGCGACAAGCAGTTCATCGGTCTGTTGAACCACTCGAAGGGCAGCGCGACACTCGAACTGGACGGTCCCGGCTGCTACTGGTACGGCTCGCCGGCCGGCAACGACGAGGGCAGGGGGCTGACCGCCGCCATCGTCGTGACCGGCGAAGTGCCGCCAGAGGCCAAGCTCGACCGACCCGCCCAGCCGCGGCCGTAGAAGGGGAGAACCAACCATGACCCTCGAATACGTCGACGCCGGCGAGGCGTTCGACCACAGTCGGCTTTCCAACCTGCCGCACAGTGCTCCGGACGTAACGCGCGGCATCAACTACGAGCGCATCCTCCAGGCGCGCAGCGAATCGCAGAACTGGATCACGTACTACGGCGACTACGACGGCAAGCGGCACAGCCTGCTCGACCAGATCAACGCCGAGAACGTCAAGGACCTGAAGGTCGCCTGGATCCACCAGGCGAGCTCGACCGGTCTGATCGCTTCCACCTCGACCTACGCGTTCGAGGCCTGCCCATTGGTCGTGGACGGCATCATGTTCGTCACCGGCTGGGACGGCCAGATCTGGGCGCTCGACGCGAAGACCGGCAACCAGCTGTGGCGCTACAAGCACGCGGTCCCCTTCGACGTGACGCTGTGCTGCGCCAACGTCAACCGCGGCTGTGCGGTGGCCAACGGCAAGGTCTACATGGTGACCCAGAACGCCCAGCTGCTGGCGCTCGACGCCACGAATGGCCGGAAGATCTGGCAGAAGACCATCGGTGACGTGCGGGCGGGCGAGAGCGCGTCGATCGCTCCGCTGGTCATCAAGGACACGCTCATCACCGGTTCCGCCGGTGGCGAGTACGGCGTCCGCGGCCACATCGACTGCTGGGACCTGGAGACCGGCGAGCAGCGCTGGCGCACCTACACCGTGCCGAAGCCGGGTGAGCCCGGCTCGGAGACCTGGCCCGCAGACGGTGAGGCCTGGCAGCGTGGTGGCGCGAACCACTGGGTCACCGGAACCTACGACCCCGAGCTGAACCTCTACTACGCGGGCACCGGGAACCCGGCTCCCGACTTCGACGGCGAGGTGCGGCCGGGGGACAACCTCTACACCGACAGCGTGGTCGCGGTGGACGTCGACACCGGTGAGATCAAGTGGCACTACCAGTTCACGCCGCACGACCTGTGGGACTACGACTCCACCATGGAGATGACCCTGTTCGAGCGGGACGGCAAGAAGCTGATGGCCCACTTCGACAAGAACGGGTACATGTTCGTCCTTGACCGCACCAACGGCGAGCTGCAGCACGTCACGCCGTTCGTCGACCGGATCGACTGGGGCGTCATCACCCGCGATGGCAAGGTGACCCCGCGGAAGTACCCGGACAAGGAAGGCGAGCCCTGCCACTTCTTCCCCGGGCCTGCCGGTGCGAAGGAATGGACTCACGCGTCGTACAACCCGGAGCACGATCTGTTCTACGTTCCGGTGGCCGACGTGGGCGCCACTGCCACTCGACGTCGTCGCGAGTTCAAGGAGGGCATGCCCTACTGGGGTGCCGCCGTCGAGGTCGACATCGACAACATGGCCGGGTCGGTCAGCGCGTTCGACTCCCACGGTGAAGAGAAGTGGCGCTACCGGCTCAACAACATGCCGATGGCCGCCTCGACCCTCAGCACCGCGGGGAACGTGGTGTTCGCGGGCACACCCGAGGGCGAGTTCTTGGCGCTGCACGCCGAGACTGGAGAAAAGCTCTGGAGTTTCCAGTGCGGCAGTGGTCACCACAGCAGCCCGAGTACCTACACCATCGATGGCAAGCAGTACATCACGGTGCCGGTCGGCTGGGGTGGCTGGCTCGAAGGCATTGTCCCCGGCATGTCCGGTCAGGGTCACGGCGCCGCGGTGATCACGTTCTCCCTGTGATCGGGAAGTTCGCTGACGTGGTAATGACGCGAGACCCGAGGTAACGCCCTGGCGGTGTCCTTTCCACCCGCCCGGTGATCGAGTCGTCCTGGCGATGTCTCGATCACCGGGCGGGTGCTTTCGCGCTGGGCAGCGGAGATCGGGGCTACGCCAAGATTCCCCGTGGTCTCGCCGATGGTGGGTATTTCAACTCCCACCCTGGTACCTTTTTCAGCGGCACCATGGTCATGTGAAGATCGCGACGGAAACAAAAGGTGAATTGATGAGCCAGTCATCGGTGCCCCGGCAGGACAAGGAACTTGAGGGTCTGTCGTGCCTGTACTGCGCGGAGGCCTACGGACCAGACGATCTCGCGTGGCACACCGAACCGGTGCACTGCGGGCCCTGTATCACGTGTGTCGACAAGCCCGCATGCTTCAGCTGCCGTCTCATGTATTGCGTTTGCGACGTGCACAGGTATCGAGGCTGAAGAGCCCTACGGACTTGTGATGGTCGTTGGCCGGGGCATGGACGCACTGTCGCGTCGGCGCCAATGGGTCTTGCCGAAGGTGTGCCTGCCGGTGCCACGATGTGGGACAACGAGCATGTCCGAGGCCTGCGAGGTCGTTAGGATCTCGTCCGCATCATGTGCCAAGACGTCTAGGTCGACGGTCTGGATTGCAGCCGGTAATCGAAATCCCTCAGCAAGGGGATTGACCGCGGAGTGATCCTTCACCATATGGAAAATATTTTCGGGCCTCGACGAGTGCCGTCAAATCTCCAGCGCCCGGCGCACAACTGGAGTGTTCCGCCGGGAAACCGGCACCATTGTTTCCGCCTGGTCATCCATGACCAGTAACAACTCGCCTTTGAACCGACGCTCGACCTCCCGGATACGGCTGAGGTTCACCACGTACTGGCGGTGCACCCGCAGGAAACCGGAATCACTCAGCTCGGTTTCGAGCTTGTCAAGGCCCGGTGAAGCGGATCGCAACCGTCCTTGATCAGTGGACAGCCACACGTCGTTGCCGTCCGACTGCGCGAACGAGACTTCGGGGAGCCGCAGCAGTACCATGCGATTCTCGCGCGTCGCAACCATCCGGTGCGGCTGCGCCCGAAGCGGGCTGTCCCCACCCGTCCTTGGTAGCGGATCCCCTTCGGACACACCGAATGAGACAAGGTTGCCGATCAGGTGCCCGGACAAGAACACCGGCCGGAAGCTGATCGACGTAGGTTCATTGGCAAGCCGGGTGAAGATCTGCGTCGAGCCGACCCAGTCGGGATTGCGCCTCGCCTGCTTGGCGGAATATTTTGCGGCCCGGATGAATTCCGGCAGTTCCGGCCTCCACCGCACCGCGGGATCGGGCGCGGGCGTGGAGCCCGGGATACCGAGGAGCACGCCCGCCGTGTCGTCGGCGAGTACTACCCGGCCCGCGGAATCCACGGCAGCGAGCGCCGCGCTCGAGCGCGACCTGGCGTGGTTGAAGGCGGCCATCAGTTCGGTGCCGTCATCCTGGGCGCGCCGTCGCAGGATGCGCTGCGTCATCGTGGCGGCGTTGCTGAGCCAAGCTCCGACAGCTCCGGGAAGCTCGCTGCGCCAGCACGAAACGTTGAGCACCGCGATCGATTCCCTGGTCACCACGTCCCGTACCGCCACACCGGCGCAGGACCAGTCGTGGAAGGCCTGGCACCAGTGCTCGGCACCGCGGATCAACACCGGGGCGTAGGACATCAGCGCTGTACCCATGCCGTTCGTCCCGGTGGCGCCCTCGGACCAGCAGAACCACGGCGCCAAATTGGCCTGGGCGGCGACCGTGCGCGTGGCCTGGTCTCCCCATTGGGCCAGGACGCGGCCGGAGGCGTCGGTGATGGTCACGATGCCGCCGAGGGCGCTGACTTCGCGTGCCAACGAGGCGGCGCGGAACCCGAGCTCGGCGATGACGACATCGTGCTCCAGCGCATGGTCGACTTCAGCGACGGCTACCGGGGCTTCGGTAAGATGGGGGTCCACCCCGTACTGGTCCCGGCACCGGTGCCAGGAAATCGCTATCTCGGGTCGCACGCCACGGAGGTCGTCCTCGCCCCGCATGAACCGCTCCCACGCCTCGTACACCGTTGCCTCGCCACCGCTGTGAGAGGTCGAGTCGAGCCAGCGTCCTTGTGCCATATAAGACCGCCTTTGGTCTGTCGCCAACCTCGACGGCGCGCTACCGCGCGGGCCGATGACCGCTCGTATGTTGCCTGATGTACCGGGCCTGGCCGCGTCGCTTGGCCACCGACGCAAGCTAATCTGTTCCTTGATTTGAGGGCAAGCAGGGTGGGATGACTGCGGCCGAACGACATACGAACGGTCGTGAATCGACGACTATCGGCGCTCTTCCGCCCACCAGCGGTCAGCATGCTTTCACCCCGGCGACCGTGGATCGCGTGGATGGCCAAAGCCATCGGAGCCTCCTGCCCGCTGGTGTCCAGCGGTCGTGCTCGTGGACCTCCTCGAGCGCGTCAACGAACCGGCCGGCACCAGGGGCGAACCGGTGCAGCTCGATGCGGCAGGACCTCTTGGATGCGTGGCTTCCAGCATGGACGGCTTGACGAAGTTGACTGATTGTCGGAAGATGTTTCGGCGATCCGGCGATCCGGCGAGTTCTGATAGACCGAGACGAATCCTGACCAAGGAATTCAATCGATCTTGTAATGCTTGAACATGATCATTGCGATGATCGTCATCTGTTTTGGCGACGAACTGTGCTGATAGCACTGGCCTTTCGGTGTCAATAAGCCAATGGTGTATTCCTGAGCCCGTTGGCTGCACGGGGAGGGTATGACTTGAATGCTGCGCTCAGCACGGGTTACTGTGTAATGTCCGTCACTGCCCGGTGGTAGCAAGAGCTCCGGTGCACAAAGGGACAAGGAGGTCGCAATGACCGGGAAAGTGCCGCCGCTGGCGATCGCGTCGGGTCTGCCCAGCGGAACTGACCGCGTGGCGGATGACTCTCTCGTTGCCACCTCATCGGCGAGAGAAGTAGCTCGTGCATGGGAAAGCTTTGCCGGCGGCGAGGACATCGAAACGGGCATCCGGCCTGAGATCCTGGCTTCGTGGTACCGATGCCGAGATCGGTACGATGTAGACAGGACATTGGACGTCGCACCGGGGGCGCGGGGCGAGGACGTCCAGCGGCTCGACAACGGCGTGATCTTTACTACGCTCGGCGGTCTCGGTGCGTTGGCTGGTCAGGAAGTAGAACGGGATGGTGCCGTCGTCACCGTTACTGACGGAGATGGGCGCGTCCTTGGGGCGTGGGGCGACCCCACCGCGCAGCGGCGGGCTGAGCTGCACAACCTTGCTCCGTGGTCGTCGTGGTCGGAGCAGTGCACCGGCACGAACGGGATGGGAACCTCACTCGAGGTGGCTGGCCCGGTGACTGTGACGGGGCCGGAGCACTGGTGTGAAGCCTTCCACCGGTGGGCATGCGCGGGTATTTCCATACGCGACGTGGTGACCGGCTCGCCGGTCGCGTCGATCAACATCTCGCGATGGAACGCGTCGCTGTCCGATTTGGTGCCGTCGTGGCTGACGAAAGCAGCCGCCTGCGTCGAACAGGAAATTTACCGGCGCGCTATCTATGAGGCGGATAAGGTAATCTCTGAGTTCAACAAGAAGTGCGCCCACTTCAGTGGCCCATTTATAGCGATGGACCGTGGTGGGAATGTGGTAGCCGCGAATGAAGCAGCTGTCTCGCTTCTCGGGTGCACGGACGAAAACCTGACTTTCGCGGGTGCGATCGAACCGGCGAAGCGTTGGCTCCCGGATATTTCCGGACTTCCTGAGGTGGTGCGGTGGGCCAGAAAACGCGCGCAGGGGTCCGTACAGTGGAGTGGCTACGCGTATCTACCAGTAAGCCCGGGGGAGCACGCCACTCCGTTAACCATGCTGCCCGTCGTCGACTCGAACTACGTTGTGGGCATGCTGTGCGCATTCGGACTGCAAGAGGGTGAACCTTACGAGCCCAATCCAGAAGCGGCGGTTAGTTCGCTACCTCCGCGCATTGTCGGAATGCGTAACGATCGGCTGGTCCTGCTCGCTCCGTCGGAGATCCGCTATGCAGAGGCTGACCGGAACATCGTTTGGTTGGTCACGGAACGAGGAAGGATCCAAGCTGCGACCCGCGGCCTGGACAATGTCGAGCGGTCGCTGGCGCCCTATGGGTTTAGTCGAGTGCATCGACGTTTCCTGGTAAACCTTCGCCGGGTCGCAGAACTGGAGCGGGGAATCAAGAGTGAGCTTTTTCTGATCATGGATTCTCGTTCCCATGAGTCTGTACCCGTTTCGCGGCGGCACGCCCCGGAACTCCGGCGAATACTCGGCGTGTGAGCGTAGCGGTTTGGTCGGATTCTACCGAATGCTGAATTGAGGTAGAATCCGACCAAAGCGAACGAAATCAGGCTGCTGGGCGAGAATCACCGCTCGGTGCGCGCGGACATGGCTTCCACCTGGCTGCGCAGCCCATGCACGGCCTGTGCCGGATCCTTGGCCGCGTAGACAGCCGAGCCGGCCACGAAGCAGTCGACACCGGCCTCGGCCGCCTGTTCGATCGTGTCGGCGTTGATACCGCCGTCGATCTCCACTACGAGGTTGAGGTGGCCGGTGTCGACCATGGTCCGGGCCTTGCGCACCTTGTCGAGGACCTCGACGATGAATTTCTGGCCGCCGAAACCGGGCTCCACGGACATCACCAGCAGGGTGTCGTAGTGTTTGAGCACGTCGACGTAGGGTTCCAGGGGCGTGTTGGGCTTGATCGCCAGCCCCGCCTTCGAGCCCGCGGCCCGCAGGTCCTTCGCAAGCATGACCGGATCGTTGGCGGCCTCGGCGTGCACCGTGACGTTGTAGGAACCCGCTTCCGCGTAATCGGTCGCCCAGCGATCCGGGTTTTCGATCATCAGGTGGCAATCCAGCGGTAGGTCAGTGGTTGCCAGCAGCGACTGTACGACCGGCAGGCCCAGGGTCAGGTTCGGCACGAAATGCGCGTCCATGACATCCACGTGCAGCCAATCCGCTCCATGGCCTGGCTGTCCTTGCACGGCAGCCACCTCGTCGGCGAGCCGTGCGAAGTCGGCGGAGAGGATGGACGGGGCGATCAATGGCTGGTTCGACACAACGCCAAGCGTAAA
>NZ_PQHZ01000073.1 GCF_003385185.1 Amycolatopsis palatopharyngis
CCGCCCACATCGAAAACGACGGCGACGTGCTCGAGGAGCCGCGCGAGTTCCGACTCTGCAGCGCCTGACCCCCCGCACGCAAAGGAAGCCCCCCGCTCAACCATCCATCAGGACGGGAGCGGGGGGCTTCTCTGTGGGCCGCCGAGGTAGGGGCAGCGGCCCAGTTCTACTTGGCCAGCGACGCACTCTCCGGGTCGCCGACACGGCGCGCGGCGAGGGCCTTCAGCAGCGACACCAGCGCGGCGCCACCACCCACGCCGAGCGCGGCCTTCCAGTCGAGGTTCAGGACGTTGACCGCGTCCAGCCCAGTGACCGACAGTGCGCCGCCTGCGAACGACGCGACCGCCCGCTCCGCGAGATCCTTGAAGTAGTTCATGCTTCCTGTCCTTCCTCGGTGGTTTGCTCCGCCAGTCGCTGCGACAGGGCGGTGATGATGGCTTCGGCTTGACCCGCGTTGTCCGCGCCCAGGGCCTCGCGCATGACAGCGTCGAGGTCAGGGAGCAGCACGGCGGCCAGCTGCGGCGCGAGCGCCTCAGCGACGTCGCCGGCGTCGATGCCGTTCTTGCGGGCGAGCAGGTTGGTGTTCACGGTGACCCGCCGCTGGGTCTCGGCGAGGATCGCCAGCACCGACGGCCATTCCTTTCCTCCCACGCTCGAGCCGTAGAACAGCCCAGCGTGAACGGCGTTGATGTCGCGCTCTGCTGCTGCGCTCATGTCATCTCCTCCTGGTGCGGCGCCACCGCCACCTCCGGCAACTCTGGGAATGATGTGGTTCTTGACCTGCTCAATACGCGGGCCGCCCGGACAGGTCTTCGCTGAGGGCGTCCACGGGCCGGGTGCGCCGAACTGCACGTGCCAGCCGATACCACTGCCGTACGCCGACTCGATCCGGCGCTTCGGGATGTCGTGGGTGTCGCAGATCCACTTGACGAGACGCACCAGCGCATCCAGTTGCGCCGAGTTCCACGACTTGATCGCGCGGTCATCCTGCGTCTCGATCGACACCGCGAACCCGTTCGCGTTCTTGTTCGCGTCCGCTCGGATCCCCGTGTCCATATACTGCTCGATCGTGCCGTCGTTCGCGACGTAGAAGTGGGACTCCAGGTTCGAGTTGTTCTGGAAGAACCCGTACAGCGATGACGCACCACTCCATGCGGTGTGCAGGATGACGGCGCGAGGCGTGATGCCGCCTTGAGTGTGGTTCTCCGAGAGTGGTCGGTGTACCGCGAATGGGCACCATGCCATGTCAGGACTCCTCCGGCGAGACGTAGGACTCCACTCGGTTGAGGGAGTCACGCAACGACGAGCCGCCGTTGGGTCGGAACTCGGCCTCCACCCGAACTAGTCGGTCATCCATGGCGCTGAGGTGTTCGGTGTTGGCGGTGACCCGGGTCTCGATGGCCTGCATTCGTTCCATCGCGCCGGGCTGCTTGTCCCTACCCGGTCGGGCGGGTTCGCCTCTCCAGTCCTCCAGGAAATCGGTGAACGGCCGCCACACCCGTCGGATCGCGCGGGTTGTCTTCGCCACAACCTTTGACACGGCGGTGAGGATCGCGATGGCCGCGACAACTCCTCCGAGCCACGGCAGGATTTCAGCGTTCACTGTGGCCTCCAAGGCGTCGAGGCGCGTACGGGGGGGCGCTACGGGACTGTTGGGGTGACTTCCTGCTTGACTGTCTCCCACTTTTGGGGCGGGTACATGTCCGATGGGTTGTCGAGGAATTCGAAATCCGTCGATCCGTGCACGAAGTCAACGAATGCTTGGAAGGCCGCATCCGAAGTGGCCTCATCCGGTGCGGTTCCGCCCATCGGCGTGAAGGGGCGGAATTCGATCTCCGTGGCGAAGCCGTCAAGTCCGACCTTTCCGATGCGCGCCCGGTATTGACGGTGCCCAGTCCCCATGTCCTGCGGTTGGCTGTACGACATTCTCAGTACGTCCCATTTCTTTTCGTTTCGGTTTCACGGTCGTCTCAACATCCGGTTCCGGTTCGGCTGAACGATCGTCGAGTGCAGACATTCGCAACTCCAAATCCTTGAGCCTTCGATCTTGATCCTTGACGATCTCCAGCAGAGCGACGGATAACCGGTCGTAGGCAACGGACTGGGGAACACCGTCCTCGTCGTAGTCGACGAAGATTCCCAACCCAATGCCGTCGACCTCTTCTGCAATGAACCCAACGCCCCACTGGTCGGTGCCGGGATCGGCCTCGACCTTGCCCTTGTCCCTCCAGGTGCGTGGCCGCAGCCGTAGCGCTTGGCGGGGATCTACCTGCACGTCCTCAATATCGGTCTTGTACCGCTGTGAGGACGAGGTTCGAATGATGATCCCGGTCTCACCGATATAACAGTTCGCGCTTCGCGCTGTGTCCAATACGTGGGTAATGAAGACTTGGTTCGCGTCAGAGTTCAGCTGGATCTGCTGATCGGCGTTCAGGAACAGGGTCGTGCCCGCATGGACGACTACCTGCCCGCCCTTGCCGTCGACGTAGACGGCTCCGCTGGCGAGGACATTGGCGTCACCTGCTTGACCGTCGAGCCAGGCAGTACCGCCGGTGCTGCGCACGAACGCGTCGCCCGTGCCTTGTAGCGTCGCGCTACCACCGGCCGCCTCGACCATGGCCGGCCCGGCGGACCGCGCGTAGAAGTTCCCGGGATCGGCCTCAGTTCGTCCCCCGAGGATGATCCTGTTGTCACCTGTCGTGCCGAGTTCGCGCGGCGGGATGATCTCCAGCCACAGCGACTCACCGATGTTCTGCGCGAACAGGCGCCCGTCGCCGGCAACGGCGGTGGGTGTGGGCGGCGGGATGATGTCGATGCCGTTCCCGACCACCTTCACACCAGCGAGGTCGTGTCCGATAGAGCGGAACGTGCCTCCCTCGACGACGATGTCTCCACCGTCTTCGACAGTGAGGCCACCGCCGTTCTGCAGCCGGATGCCGCCCTCGCCCTTGACGCGGACACCGCCCGCGCCGATCGTGGACGACTCCAGACGCCGGGCGCCCCGCAGCTCACGAACCGTGGCTTCGAGTTCCCGCAGCCGGCGCATGATGTCGCCGTTGCTGAACGCGGCATCACCCAGTGCCATCAGTCCACCTCCAGCAGGATCGGCTTCACAATTCCGGCCTGCATGTCGAGCTCCCAGCCGATAGCGCGGGCGGTTCCGGTCACGCCGAACGGGTGGCGGTGCCCGGTCAGCTCGTAGCCGATGTCGTCGCCGAGCCGCCAGTCGAGACCGAGGCGGGGGTAGGCGTCCCAGCGGGCGGCGATCTCCCACGTCTTGGCGCCGTCGCGCATGCGCCCGAGGTTGGCGACGGCGTGGTCCGTTAGCACACCAACGTCCTTGATGGACGACGACGGGGAGAACCGCCGTTCCCATCTCGGCCACCCCGGCAGGATGTCGTCGATCTCCGACGACTCCGGCCGGTCCTCGCCTTCGCCGGAACCGGTGGCGCGGAAGTGGTTGGCGCCCTTGCCGTCTTCGTACGACTCGGCGTGCTCGTAGGTGGCCTGGCTGGACCCCTCCGTGGTGAACACCGCGTCCGGGTTGGCGGACGGGGTGCCGATGCGTTTACGCATCCGGAAGACCTTGGCGATCTCCCGCCGGGTCGAGTCCTTCCAGTCGACGTCGATCGTCCACTCCGGCCCGCCCTGGACGTCCATCAGTTCGGTGAGGCGTTGGTAGACGGTGCCGTCGTCGGTGTGCTGGTAGGCCCGCTCCCGCAGCGTTCCGGTGGCGGGGGCGTCCACGATCAGGTCGATGCCCTCGGTTTGTGCGTCGGCCACCAGCCCGGCGGCGATCACCGACGCTTCGTCCTGGCCTACCCAGGTGTGGTCGCCGACGTAGCGGCGGGCCAGGTAGCCCTCGAGCGAGATGGTGCCCAGCTGAAGTTCCGCACCGGTGCCGCCCTTGCGGGTGAGGACGATGAACGCCGCCGCGGGTACGTCGTTCACGACCGGCACGATCATCGTCTGCCCGGGGACGGTGGCCTGCTCCCAGATGTGGGCCAGCGACTGCCCCTGCCAGGAGAACGATCCCGGCCCGGCGATGGGGATGGGCATCTTCAGCCCGTGGCTGGTGTACGTACCCAGAACCCGCGACACCGAGCCCTGAATTTCGGGCAGCTCGGCGATGATGCGTCCCGAAACGAGGTCGCAGCCCAGCCACGTCACCGACTGGCGCACCGACGCGACACCCACATCGGGGCGCGCCGGTTCCACCGGATCCGGATCGGGCTCCGCCTCGACCTCGGCAGTGAGGAACGTCCTGAAGATGTTCCAGATCGACGGGGAGTTGTTCTGCCACGCCGAGTACCACACCCGGTAGCCGGTGGCGTCGCCTTCGGTGTCGAGGATCATCGTGGCGCGGTAGAGGTTGTCGTGCTCCCCGACCTGGACCCGCGGGGTGACCGTGGTGCCGGAGTTGGTGAAGATCAGCCCGTCTTGGCTGGCGATGAACAGGTTGTCACCGTCGAGGCCCCCGCTGTCGGTGGTGATGTCGGTGAGCAACCCGACGTAGGAGTCTTCGACCTTGTGGATCGACAGGTGCCACGACTCCTTGCCGGTCTGCATCGGCCCCATGTCGACGGTGGCGGGTGCGGTCCAGCCGCTTTCCGGGTTCGCGCCGCCCTCGAGCCGCACGACACGGTTCGGTGAGGGGACGATGTCGACGGCCCACATGATCCAGCGGCCGTCCTCGTACAGCATGGATGGGGACAGCAGTCGCAGCGCGGCGGCGTCGGACACCCAGTACTGGATCTTCGGGGCCCAGGTGACACCGTCGGTGCTGGTGGAGTAGTAGAGCTTCTCCTCTGTGCCTGTGCTGTTGACGTCGTAGAACCGCCAGAACAGGTACATCGTGTTGTCGGGGTGAAGACGCAGATCGACGTCGGAGTTGTATTCCGGCTGCCCATCCGCGTCGTCGATCGGGTTGACCAGACCTTCGGGCACAAACCAGCTGACCCCGTCCGCCGAGGAGACGATGTTGGGGTCTTCGTGATCGTCGTTCCCCCCCGGGTACGGGGTGTGCGCCATCCAGTACTCGAACCCATTCCACCCGCCGGGAATGTGCACCACCGACGGGTGGGTGGTTTGCCCCCCTGCAGGCGACACATGCGTCGGGATGATCAGCCGTGTCCCGACCGGCCCCGACACACTCGAGGGGTCGTTCGCGCCCGGTGCGGCCATCAGAAGTACTCGGTGACGATCACAATGCCAGCACCGCCGGCACCACCGGTCCGGGCGGTGGAGTTCTCCACACAGGTCGCGCCACCACCACCGCCGCCGTACTGCTTACCGGCGAACCCGGTCGAGCTGGGGCCGCCCCTGCCGCCGCCGCCCTTGCCGAGTTGTGACGGCCCGCCCATGCCACCGACACAACCCTGCAGGCCACCACGGCCCATGGGCCCACCACCACCGCCGGGGATCTGGATCTGCCCGGTGATCGCCTGCGTGGAGTCCGCGCCATGCCCGAACCCCGTGGACGCGGAGGTGGCGATCGCCGAACCCCCGGCGCCGCCAGCCGCGGACACCAGCGTCCCGGACGCACCGAACGAGGAGGTTCCGCCAGCGTTGCCGCCGCCACCGGACACCCCGCCGCCACCGGCGCCCACAGTGACCTGCTCGCTGGCGCCGAGCGCGGACGCCGCGAACGTCGTGCGGGCATAGGCCCCGCCTTGTCCTCCCGCGCCTGCCGAGGACTGTCCCGCGCCTGTGGCTTGCGCACCGCCGCCAGCACCGCCACCGCCTTGCACCTCCACCACCGCGTACTTCAACCCGAGCGGCTTCGACCACGTGGTGGACGCGGTGTACCGCTGCTGGTTGGGTGCTTTGGTGGAGGCGGTGGGCTGCCACGCCGCGCCGTCCCAGATGACCAGGTTGTCACCATCCTGCTGGAACGCCGTCATGCCCTCGTACAGGCCGTCCGTGGGCAACTCGCCCGCGGTGCGCACCGGTAGCACCCCGCCGGACGCGACCGCGAACGGAGTGTTGACCTCGAGCGTCGCGCCTCCACCACCGGACTGCGGCACAGTGACCGTCGCCAGCCGGAACGACCCGGCTGGCACTTCGGGCTCGACCGGGGTCGCCCCAGGGGTGCCTGCCACGACGAAGCTACGCGCCCGGCGGAATCCGGACGCATCCTCGTCGTGGTCCTGCACCTGGCACACGACGATGTCCTTGCGCGGGTTCGTCCCGTCCGCGGGGTTCAGCTCGTGGTTGGTTTCCAGCAGCGCCACCCGATACGCACCCGAGATCGATGTGACCGCCGGATACACCACAGCCGGAACGTTGTGCACCGTCACCGTCGTGCCCGCCAGAGATACCGCATCCGCACCCGGCCGGACGCCCTGCCGCGCGCCGAGACGGTCCGCCACACCACCGAACATGAGCACGGCCTCGGTGCGCCGCAGCTCGCTCGCGGCGTAGGCCGGTACTCCTCCGGAGGCGTTGATCCAGGTCGGGTCCACGTCAACCATGCGTTGCCTCCTAATGCCACGCCGAGCGGAAACTTCCGCTCAACGTGGCGACGTCGTTGTAGTTGGGGCTGGACCACTGCAGGGTGTGCGTCCCGGGCGGAAGAATCGGCCAGTCGCCGGAGGTCTGGCCCCGGCGCGATGTGGTGCCGTTGAGCAGCACGACCCGGTTCGCGGTGTCCACATCGAGCCACTGGCCCGTGGTCAGTTCGAGGTCGAACGTCAGCCGCTGGAACGATCCGTCCGCGCGCACCAACGTCACGGATGGGGATGGCACCGGGCCGTCGATCCGTAGGAACAGCCCGGTCTCGGCTTTACCGGAGTTGGTGATGACGACGAAACCGTCAGCCGCCACACCGTCCACAGTGAACGGAACCGTCAATCCGGCCGCCGCGTCATCGACGAACCGTGCGCCGTCGATGTAGAACACATCAGCCGCGGTCGGGGTGAGCCGCTGCCACACCCTCCCCGAGGCCGACACAGCACCGGCCGGGGCGGTAGCGGACAACCGCAGTCGAGTCCACACCCCGGCAGGAACGTCAACATCGGCGCCTTCGACCTGGGTGACCTGCGTGCCGGTGCCGTCCAGCCAGCGAATGACGGGACGCATTGCCGACCAGCCGTTCGGCGAATACACCCACGCCGTCCACCGGTAGGACCGGCCCTCGGTGACCGCTGGCGCATCGGCCGACGAGATGCCGTACACCCCGGTCGCCGCGACACCATCCGGGGTGGCCAGGCCCGACGCGGCACCTTCCATCGCCTGGGCGGTCGAGCGGGCCAGGGTTCCACCACTCGCGAACCATCCGGCGGTGTCGACCTCGAAACCGTCGTTGGTGTTCAGAGTCGCGGCCGGAGGGATCGTCAACCCACCCGTGAACGTCGGCAGCCCGAGGGCAGTCACCACGGTCTCGGCCCCGGCGTAGATGAACGGATCCAGCGCGACGAACGCGGCCTTGGTGTACACCAGGCCAGTGCCGAGCATCGACGCCTCCGGCTCGACCATGCGCGGTCGGCCGAACATCACGTACTCGACGCCGCCGAGCATCCACCGCAGCTCAACGTCCAGGGTCGACTCCCCGACCGGCCGGAACGCCGCAGACAAATCCTGATGCAGTGCCATCCACGATGCCGCGTCCGTACCCAGCACCTGTACCCGCAGAGGAACAGCGACCTCAGTCGCCCACTCCACACCCGACCACGAGCCGTGATTCCACGCTCTCGCCCCGGCCTGATCCGCCCTGGCTGTGCGGGCCCACGGGTTGAACTCCAACACCTTGTACTGGGTGCCGCGGCCCATCACCAAGTCGCGTACTGACACCTGGCCTTCGATCAGGGCCATCACGCCACCCCGTTCATCGCGAGCTCGTTCTGTACCTGCGACAACCTGAACTGGTCACTGAACGCCTTCACCTCGAGGCGTTCCACGGTGATCCCCTTCAGGAACTTCTCCACGTTGCCCCGGGTGAAGTCCTGGCCAGTGGAGGAGAACCGATTCGAGATCTGGTCGTTCAAGCCCCGCACGTTCTGGCTGTTGCCGTAGAACGAGAAGTCCTCGAACAACTTCCCCCCGCCCTTGACGTGCTTGAGGATCTCGGCCGCAGCCCGCTGCATCGGGGATTTCACGGTGGCGGCGACACGCTGAGCCGCCCGCACCACATTGGGTATGCCCATGTCGATTCCGGCAGCGAGCATCTTCGAGATCTGCCCACCCGCGTAGCCGTTGTTGAGGACCCGAAGCGGACCCTTCTTCACCGGCGAGCCGGGCAGGAAGTCGGCGATGGTTCCTGCGACGCTGGAGATCGCCGACCCGACGGAGCCGATCATGTTCTTGATGCCGTCGATGAGCCCCTGGATGATCTCCTTGCCCTTGTTGAAGAGCAGGGAGCCGAGGTTGCCGACCGCTTCGAGGATCCGGCCCGGCAGGCCACGCACCCAGGCGACCAGCTCACCCAGTTTGGCGATCGCTGAGGCCCGGACCTCACCGAACCAGGCGGCGACCTTACCCGGCAGGGAGCCCAGCCAGCCGAAGAAATCCACCACCTTTTGAATGCCGCTGCGCACCCAATTCACGATGGCCGTGACCCTGTCGGACACCCATTTCCACACCGCGTTCCACGCTGCCGTGGTGACACGGACGATGGTGTCCCAGTTCGCGACGATCAGCGCTACGAGCCCGATCACGGCGGCGATGACCCACCCCACAGGGCCCATCGCGATGAGCCAGGCCGCGGCCATGCGGGCGGCCTGAATCAGTGCCTGCGCGCCCATCAGCACCCATTTCGCGACGAACGCGGCCGAGGTCGCGACCATCGTGGCGAGAGCCGTCGCCGCAGCAGCACCGGTCGACAGCAGCCACGCCCCGGCCACGATGCCCGCGTGCAAAACAGCCTGTGCGCCGAGCAGCAGCCACTTGCCGATCATCCCCAGGATCGCGATCGAGTGGGCCGCGGCCCCGGCGATAGCCTGGGCCTTCATCGCAACCCAGGCGGCGACACTGCGAGCCGCGGCGATGGTCGACTGGACGCCCAGCGCGATCAGGTGCGGGATGAACACCGCGGCGATCAGGGCCCCGATGATCGTGATGGGGACTTGGTTGTCGGCGATGAACTGCCCGAACCGCTGAACCGCAGGGATCACCGTGCCGGTGAGGACCGCGCCCACCGCCTGCAGCGCGGGCCCGAACATGGTCGCCAGAAACCTCGCGACGTTGGTGACGATCGGCAGCACCATGCCGCCGACGATCGTGACGAACGCCTGCTTCGCCTGCCGGCCAAATGACGTGAGGTTCGTTGTGGCGTTGTCGTTGAGCGTCTGCCCCGCGCGCTCCGAAGCGCCAGCGACATCGCCGAGCGCGGTCTCTGCTGAGGAGAGGGACCCGAGGAACTTCGGGATCTCGGACACGCTGAGGTCTTCGAGCGGCGTGCCGAACAGAGCCAGCGCCGCCGTGCTCTGCTCGGTGGGGTCCTTGATGCCCTGGAGGCCAGTGATGATCGTGTTGAACGCAGTCTTCGCAGTGTCCCCACCAGCGAGTAGCTTGCCCGTCATCTCCTCCTGGGACATGCCGAGAGCCTCGTAACCGGCGGCCGAGGCCTTCGACATGTCGGTGGCGCGGATCCCGAACTCCTTGATCGCGTCACCGGTTTTGTCGATGCCGAACATGCCCTTCTCGGAGGCCTTGACCAGCAGCCCCATGGCCTGCTCGCCCTTGATGCCCACGGCCTCCATGAACGGGCCGTACTCGTCGATCGCGTCGAGCAGGTCCTCCCGCACCGCGGTCGGCACCTTCTGCATCGACGCGAACAACAGGTCCATCGCGTGCACGCCGTCTTTGGCGATCCCGGACGTGATCATCTGCCCGGCGACCTGCGACGCCCGCGCCACGTCGACCTCGAAGGCCGTGGCGAAATCCAGCACCTTCGCCGTCATCGCCTCGACATCACTGGAGGTGGCGCTACGCATGCCCTTGATGGAGGAGATCACCGCGCCGACTGCGGTGTTGACTTCCTCCATGCTGCCGCCGTAGGCGTTGGCGTACAGCGAACCAGCGACAGCACCGATCCGTTCGGACTCCGCCACCGTCAGCCCAAGCTGTGCTGCCAACTTGTCGTTGCCCGCCTCGATGTCCATCGCGCCGGCGAGGGCGATCCCGAGCGCTGCGCCGGCAGCGGCGCCGATCACCGCCGCTGTCTTTGCGAACCGCTTGAACTTCCCCTCTGCCCGGTTCAGGCCTGAGTCGACTTTGGAGTCGTCGACACCGATGACTCCTTCGATCTCACCTACCGTGAGTGCCACGACTCCGGCCCCCTTCCGTTTTCTCAGGATTGAGGGCCCGACACAGCCGGGACTCCGGCTCAGTCATGAGGCCTTGAATGCGGAGACGTAGCCAGCTCCACCGCCGGGACCTCAGCAGCGCCCGGTCGTCCAGGTCGATCCGGTAGATCTGGTGCAGGTCAAGCTGGATCAAGTCCCACTTTTCGAGGACTTCCGCCCACCCGTGCCCTTTCTGGCCGTAGCCTTTCGGGAGGTCGTACCAGCGGCTGAGGCCTTCTTCGTTTTGCTCGCCGGTTCCGTAGCTTTGGATCGACGCCCCGCCCGGTTCGGCGCCGGTGCTTTTCCCAGCGACTCCCAGTACTTCTCGGCAGTCTGCCGGTCGAAGACCGCGTCGAACATCGATGTCATCGCGGCCAGCTTGAGCGCGTTCCAGGGGACGCCGTCGTCGGTCATCTCCTGGTACACGTCCCGCGAGCACCGGCCCTCAGGCAGGGGGTCGCACTCGGCGTCATCTTCGTTGCAGGGGTGGAGGATGTCCTTGAATAGGTCCAACTCCTCCATGTCGTCGAGGACGACCTTGTCCTTGTCGGACAGTTCGCCCTTGCGCCCCTGGCTGACGTCGACGCCGAACGCGACCACCGCCTGCAGTCGTGGCCCGAGCTCGGCGGAGATGGGCGGCAGTGAGTACGTCTTGCCTCTGATCGGCAGCTTCAGGCCGCCGATCTCGTACCAGTCGCCGAGGTCCTTGAACGCCATGTCAGACGGTGTCCGGGTGGGTGATCGGCTCGAGCTTGCCCTGGCCAGTGAGGGTCACCGACACCATGTCCAGTTCGTCCATGGCGCCACCCTCCGGGGACCAGGTGACCGCGGCGTTGCCCTTGTACGCCTCGACCCTGGGCCCGCCGGGCTCCATCTCGTAGTAGCGGATCTGCGCGGAGTTCGCGACGCCGAACTTGCCCACCGACTTGGTCCGCAGGAACTCCTGGCCGGGATCGTAGGCAGTGGCGTCGGCGGCGGTGACTTTCCGAACCACCTTGGCTTCCACCGCCCATTCCTCGGCGGTCTTCGTCTGGGACTTGTAGCCCTCGGAGTCGTAGTCGGAGTCGTCCTGCAGTGTCGGATCCATCGCGGGCTTGAACTCCGTGATGCCGTGAACCCCGACCCAGGTGGGCGTGGCGTCGGTGCCGGTGTTGACGTCGAGGTACCACTTCCTCGTGGTCGTCGACGCACCGAGCGGGACCTTGGTGGTTGCGGGCATGACTGATCTCCTTACTCGCGGTGAGTCGACGGCCGATGGACCGTCAGGTCGTAGTTGTCCGTGCGTTCATGACGACCGTTGTCGTCGATGCCGAGAGGGAACGTCGAGATTCGTCTGCTGTAGACGACGCGAATCCCATTCGCCGTGGCACGTAGGCCTTGCAGCGCGTCGAACACAGCGTCAGCCAGGTCGTCGGCCTTGCGCGGGTCGGCGTCCGGACCCCGTGTCCGAACCTGCATCGTCACGGAGGAGTCCGATAGAGACGGATCGTCCGAGTTGTTGTACGCCGCCAGCGCGATCAGTGACGGCGGCTGCTGCGACGGAACGCCAAGGACGATGCCGATCTCAGCGTCAAGGTAGGCGCCGGTGGGCCTCCACACTCCCGCACCTGCCGCGTCGAGGTGCTCGGCGATCCCGGTCAGCAGGTTGGTGGTGAAGCCCATGATGATCAGTCGGTGGTGATGGCTACGGTGACTGACGCGACCGCCGAGTACGTGATGTCGATGTTCCCATCAGCGGGATCGGCATACAGCGACTTCAGCAGCGGGATCTCCGTGAACGCGCCCGCAGCAACCGCCACGACGCGATCGGGAACATCGAGTCCGACGACACTGCGGTGCACGGGAATCGTGACGGTGATTGAGCCTGCGCTGGCGTTGTCGACCTTTAGCTTCGCGCGGTCGTTGGACGCCTTGAACGTGTCACCGGCGACGTCGGCGGAGGCGAAGGTGACCGCAGTGCCCGCGGTGTCAATCACCTGCGCGGTGAGTGCTGCCATGACGTTTGCTCCTCTACTGGAGGTTCTTCTTGATGTTGGTCGCGATGAGCCCACCGATCTCGTCGGCCAACTCGCGCATGGGGTTCTCGAGGTACTTCGCCGTCCCGTCGGGGTGGCGGATCTCGAGCTTCTCGTGGGCGATCGCCGCACGAGCGTCAGGGAGGTTCTTGCCGTAGCTGATGACGGCACGCAGGTTGGCCTTGTCGACCTCGAGCTCACCGGACTGCCGCAGCCTCGCGGTGTCCTCCGGAACGCGCTTTTGGGACTCGTTGTACACAGCCTTGCCGGCCGCTTCGATGCCGTCCGCGGTCCCCTTACTGAACGCTGCCTTCACCTTCGCGCCGTGCCACTTGAAACTCATCGGCCGCACTTTCGGCATCGCCCGCAGGTGGGGCAGGGACTAACAGCCGGGGCGAGCGTTGGCTTAGCGCCTTGCGCGGGCCCGCTCGGCACTAGGGGGAGATCTTCGGCGGTGACCGGGCGGCTTGAACCGGCGTAGCCGCCACGAGGTGTGTTGCTGCTCTTCACTTGAGAAACACCTCCAGGTGATCGAGTGGGGACCGGCCACCGGTAGAAGGGTCCGTAATCGCCAGCACCGTCGTCGTCCTGCCCTTGACCGTGACTCGTGACCCGGGGGGAGCCAGCACGCTGGTATCGCAGTACGCAGTCGCCGAGGACACAACTTCCTCGCCGGCACTGGATCGGACCAGCTGCACCTTGTCCTCAACCCGGCACTCCACTGCCACCCCGGTGCCGAAGATCGGCCCGTAGGCGCCACCGCCCTCGTACGGCTCCACCGTGATCGTGTGGGTACGGAAGTAGCTAGGCAGCATCAGAAGCCGACCCGGATTGTGAAGTCGTCGAGCGTGTCCAGAGGGAAGCCGGCCTCAGCTGACGGAGCCTGCGACCGCAGGGTTCGCGACCACGAGCCCAGGGCCTCCTGGGTAACGGTCGCGTTCACCTGCTGTAGCTGGCTGTACAGCGCGATCAGGGGCAGCAGTTCTGGGGGTGTCTCGGCGTACCCGTGCACCATGTCGGCCTCGATGGTCTCGAAGCCGCCAGGCCAGCCGTACTCGCGGTAGAGCACGCCTGATTGCGACTTGCGCCAGCCGGTGACGTCCACGGGGCTTTCGCCCGATGTGTCGCGTACTGCAGTGACGTCAACCAGGTGCCGTGTCGGCAGCAGCAGGAATACCCCGCCGTTGGCGTTGATGACCCGGGTCTCGGTCACTACGGGCGCGATGTGCCACCCGGCATCGCGTCGCAAAGCGGCGACGGCCGCATCCACAATGGAATCGGTGAACGGGGCCCCAGGGAAATCGTTCAGTTCGGCCGGGGTTACGAGCGTGTTGGTCATGGAACGGCCCCTCCCCGATCAGTTGTCACAGGACGTAGAGGACCAGTTCGGACGAACCCGCCTCGCGGTCGACAAAGACCCCGGTAGTGATGGCCACTGCAGGCAGGGTGATCACCTTCGACTCGTTGGCGGCGAGCTCGACCACCGCGATCACTGGGTCCGTCGCGGCTGTACCGTCGCGCAGGACGACAGAAGCCACAGCCGCAGTGCCCGCGGACTCGCGCACGGTCAGCCCGACCAATGTGGCCGCACCTGTGAGCGCTTGATCGTCTGTCGCAGCGCTGGCGACGTGAATGGGTCGTGGCATGGGGATCAGTCCTGCGCGATGATGCCCGCGCTGCGGAGAGCGGCGAGGGCACTGTTCAGCGCGTCCCTCAGTTCGATCTCGTTAGCTGAGGGCGTCGTCAGTGCCACGTCCGCGATTCCGGGGCCGTGGGTGGGCGAGTGGGTGTCCTCGTCCCAGAACTTGGGTTCAGGCATGGGTCGTTCCTCCGAGAGGTGAGGTGGTCCAGACAGGGGCCGAGGGGCGGCACCCGGCCCCTGTCCGAAACCGTGAGAACAACTAGCGCCGCGTGCGCCGCTGCGTCGGCTTGCCCTTGCGCGCGGTCGGTTTCTCCTCGGCCGACGTGACGACCGGAGCGTCAGTGCTCTCGGGGTCCTGGGTCTTGACCTCGGGAACCTGAACGACCTTGGCCTCCGGCGAATCCCCGGCAGGCTTGGTCTCAGTCGTCGTCACCGGCGGGGCCGTCGTCACTGGCGGGGCGGCGAGTTCCGCCAACCCACCCGCGACCAAGGAGTCTGCCTTGTCCTGCGATACGTCGAACGTCTGTCCGCTCGTGACCGAAACACAATCGCCGTCGACGTATGTGGCGAACTCGGTCCTGGCGGTGACGGCGACCATCAGAGCTTGTACCAGGCCAGGGCCTTGGGCCGGATCACGTCGCCACCCACCCGGTGGGTGAACAGCAGGCCGATCTTGCCCTCGTCGGCGTAGCGCTCCTCGAGTCGCTGGACAGTGAGACGGCGGCGGTCGGCGATCATGTAACCCGACTTCATGTCGCCGAACATCACCGACTTGTCGGTGCCAGCACCGGCGTCCGCAGTGGTGGTAATGGCGGGGAGGCCGTCGACCGTGTACCAGCGGTACCCGAACAGGGTCGGGGGCTCGCCGAGGGCGGCCTTCTCCTGCAGCAGGTAGTTGCCCTCGGTGTTCTTGAGCAGTGCGATGGCCTGCTCGGCGGAGGTGTGGCCCATCCACACGGCAGACGAGGACTTACGGAACTGGGCGGGCACCGTGAAGGGCACCTTCTTCAGTTCGTCGCCGACCACGGTCTGACCGCTCGCCGCGGTGACTCCCTGGGTCACGTCGGCGTTGACAGCGATGCCGAACGGCTGGCCAGTACCGGAACCGGCGGCGAACGCGTCGTCCTCCATCTCGCCGAACTTCAGTGCGAGGGCGGACCGGATGATCTCGGCAAGGTTCTCGTCGCTGTCCTCGAGTTCGTCCCGCCCCAACTTCACCAGAGCGTTCAGGTCGTGGACGACGATCTGGTCCTTGTCGGCCGGAGTCGCGGCCAGACCGTCGGTCGCAACGGTGCCGGTCTCCAACTTGCCCCATCCGGCGGAGTTGATGACCACGTTGCCGATGTCGACACGGTTCTTCGTGGTCGGCCGGATGAAAGCCAGGTTCCGGAGTACGCCTTCGCGCGGCAGTTCCTTGAGGATGGTCCCCGAGAAGTCGACCGGCACCAGGTTCTCACCGGTGGCGTTCTCGACGAGGTCCGCCTTCTGCTCGATGGTGAGGGCGTCGAGGCCCTTCCGGCAGTAGTCGAAGAACGCCTGCCCCTTGCGCTCCTTGCGCTCGGAGTCGAGCAGGAACTCGCCAGCGCTCGTCCCGCCTACCGAGCCCTTGAACTCGCCGGCGCCCATGTCGTGCTTGTAGACCGGCTCGTCCAGGAACGACTCGTTGTCGGTGAGCGCCTGCTCACGGTTCCACTGCTTGCGGTACTCGGCCGCCTTGCCGAGGTGACCGTCCATCTGGTGTGCGGCTTCGGCGGGCATCGCCTTGCCCTCGAACTCGTCGTTGATCGCACGAGCCTGGGCTGTGTGCCGCGCCGCCTTGTCCAACAGAGGATGTGCCATGACTGTGTTTCTCCTTATCGGGATGGCACTGACTCGACGTCGCTCGAGGATTCGAGCGACGCGAGGCGTTCACTGAGTTCCGCGCGCGTGGCGACGGGCCGGGGAGCGTCGGCCTGCTTGAGGAAGTCCTCGAACAGCTCGAGACGCTTGGCCAGGCCCGCAACGTGGGCGGAGTCAGCGATCGCCTGGGGATCGCGGTCGGCGAGTAGTGCCTCGCTGGACCAGCGGTCCCATCCCGAAGCGCCCTCGTCGGGCGGCGGCGCAGCTTCGTCAGCTACGGGTGCAGTCGGGGCTGCCTTGGCCTCTGCCTCGTCGGCAGGGGCGTTCTTCGCCCCGGTCTCGTCGACCGGGATGTATGTGGTCACCGCGCGCACCTTGACGGGCTCGCCGGTGAGGGTGACCCCGCCGCTGGCGGACACGGAGTAGGTCTGCTCGAAGATGGCCGACTCGGCGGGGCTCTCGTCCTCGAACCAGACGTGGCTGGCGTCGAAGTCACGGATCCAGCGCCAGCGGTCCTTGTTCATCGAGACGTCGTTGCGCAGGGCTGTGGCCAGCTGCTGACGGATCTCGTTGACCGTGGCTTTAGATTCCACCTCGCTGCGGTAGGTGGGGTCTGCCGTTTCGATGTCCTGGGGGGAGGCGATCTCGTGGATGAGCGCCTTGCGGTCATCGTCACCGAGCTCGGCGACCACCGACTTGACCCGGCTGATCGTCGCGGCTGGATTCGCCGGCATCACCACGACGGAGGTCTCCCAGAGCTTCAGCTCCTTCAGCAGACGTACCCGCTGGCCGTCCTTGGTGTCCTCGAACGCGTGGTCCATCGTCTCGTAGCCGATGGACATCTTCTTGAGATGACCTTCGATCAGCTTCGTGCGGGTGTCCTGCGCGGACGGCGCCTTGGACAGCTTCGCCTTGATCCACAGGCCCTTGTCGCGCTCCTCGGCGTCGAAGATCGTGCCGAGGACGTGCGCGGTGCTGGGAATGTGGTCGGCGAGCAGCGGGATGCCGTTGGCCTTGATGTTCGCGATCGTCTTCTTGAACGCGCCTTTTACTACGATGTCGCCCTGCAGATCGACGTTGCCGAACGTTGACGCGAAACCCTCGAGGGTCTGGTCGTCGTCGGCTGCCTTCCACTCGATCGGGACGACAAGCCTTTCGAGTCCCATGGTCAATTCCCTTCCTCGAAGATCACGCTGCATTTGCAGTTGATGCGTTCGTCGTCCGGCAGGCTGGAATCCCCCGGCCAGCGGGCGCCGTTGCTGAACTTCTCCTTCACCGAGACCGTCTCGCCGTTCAGGCGGGCATGAGCCGACCGAGGGTCTCCGGAGCTGGTGACCCAGGTCTTGGTACCGAGCCCCGCGCGCTTCGCGGTGTCGACCGCCCCGAACCCGGAGGATTGGGTGGCCAGTGAGGTGGCGAGCTCTGCGGCCCGGGAGGTCGCGGCGATCTCGAACACGTGGGCCACAGCGTCTTCCCACTCGGCTTCCTTGGCCGCTTTCGCGACGTCGTCCTGCGTCGCGGCGTTCCACGCGGCCGCGGTACTCGCGGCGACTGACTCCAGCCAACCGTCCATGATCGAGACGTCCTCGTCTGGATCCACCTCACGCGCCGACGCCCTGGCGAACACGGTCGTATGCGCCAGCAGCACCGCGGTCAGGGCCGTGTTCCACCGGCGCACGTCCCAGGCCTTGACCGCCATCGCCTTGGCGTTGGCCTTAGCCAGGTCGACCATGATGGCTTCCTGCAGGTCACCGACGTACTTCGCGATGGCCTTTGTGAACCGCTCCCGCTCGGCGTCGGTGACCTGCTTCTTCACCTCGGAGGCACTCAGACGCTTCTGGCTCGCGTACTTCGGCGGGTCGCCCTTGCTCATCCAATGAAGGGCCTCAGCGATGCGCTTCTGGTCATCCGTCAGCGGCTCGTCCGGCTCGTCAACGGGTGAGGTGCCGGGCAGCTGCTCGAACAGCGGGCGTCCAGCGGCGTCGGTCGGGATGACACCCGCGGGCCGGAGGTACACATCGGCATCGGGGTTCGTGGGCAGGCCGACCTGGCGGGCGAACTGGTTGATGGTGATACCGCCGGCGCGCAGTGCCTGGGTCGCGAGCTCCCAGCGCTTGCCCTCCGACTCACGCAGAGCACGGACCAGGCTGTTGTCGAACCGCACAACCTTGCGCCGCGGCCGCGGACCGGTCTCGAAGTACGGCATCAGCTTCTTCGCGATGGTCTGCTGCATCCGCTGCTGCAGCGGCATCAGCGTCTCTTCCCAGAACGCGCTGCGCGCCTCCCCGTAGTTCGCGAACGTGCTGCGGTCCAGTCCTGCCTTGGCCCCGACTAGGATCGGGGGTACGCCGAGCGCCATGCAGATCCGCGTCTCGCTGATGGTCCGCAGATCGGGAAACTCGAGGTCCTTGAGGTTGAGCCCCAGGACGTGCGGCTTCATGCCCTTCTGCAGGAACGCTGGAGCGCCGCGCCGATTGCCCCCGAACTTCTGGAACCACTTCGCCTCGAGCCGCTCGGTCAGCGCCTGGTCGATCTTCTGCTCGGTCTCGATCACCACACCAGGCACGGCGCGGTTCTGCAGGAGCGCCTTGACGAAGTCGGTCGCCTCGTTGTCCAGCGCGACCGCCCGCAGCGCGGGCCGTAGTGCGGGCTGACCGAGGTAGGGGTCCAGCGGGTTGGGCAACTTGAAGTGCACGACGTCCGTGCCCAGCGGGACCTCGCGGGAGTAGTCGAGCACGTAGCTGTACTCGTGCTGCCCGTTGCGCTGCGGCTTGATGCGCACACGGTCCGGCCGCAGCGGCCACAGCTCAACCGGAACGCCCGCCCTATTAAGAACGATTTCCCAAAAAGCATTGCCCGCTAAATCTAAATGAATCGAAGTTAATTCCATCAATTCAAACTCGGACAATGCTGCGTTTGGATTCGAAATCAATACACGCAACGGGTGGTTCTCTCGCGGCTCGCCGATACCGTCGCCGCCATACACACGCAGCGGAGCTTCCGGGAACGACGTCGCCTTTTCCATGATGCAGCTGTAGACCAGTTCATTGCGCCGGAAGCCGACGTTCGCGTGCGACTCGAAACCCGGCTCGGGGTAGAGCGCTTCGTCGCCAGACCCGCCGCCCAGGATCGACGACAGGAAGGCGCCACCGCCGACGCTCTTGACTTCGGGCGCGCTCGCACCGGACGTCTTGGCTTCGGTCTTGCCTGTCAGCCAACCCATGTCAGGCGCCCCAGCCGAGGACGATCGAGATCAGCACGAGCAGGAAGCCCACCAGCAGCAGCGCCGGGCCGAGACCCCACTGCAGGTACGCGCCCGTCGGGGCGGCGCACACGCCGACCCCCAGGCACGTCACAGCGATACGGGCTCGCGTCATCGGCGGTGTCCTCCCTCAGAAGATGTCGGCATCGGGCAGTTCCTCTGCCTCGTGTGTCAGCAGCGCCCACAGCGCGCCGGTCACTGCCTTCAGCGGCGCGGCGTCGTTCGGCGAACGGGCCAGGTCCCACACCCACGCATCGCCCAGCGGTTTCGTCACAGCCGTCGCGGCTGCGAGGTCTAGGACTGGCTGGGGGCGGTGGTATACGCGAATCTCGCGAGCAGGCTCTTCTTGCTCGTCCGGTTCGCCGTCCTCCACCGCGGCGCGCACACGGTCGTAGAGATCGCCGCACGATATCCCCAGGTCGGGGCCTTTCCATTCGACGACCTCGACCCCGGCCCTACGTAGCGGTTCGATCAGGCCCGACTCTGGCGCGTTGTTCGACTGAACCACGACTGGCGCGGTCTTGATCGCCTCGTCGCGGCCGGTGTCGGTCAGCCAGGGAACCACCCACTCCGAGCCGGTGCGTTGCGCGATCACCTCGACGTGCGGCAGCCCATCGGGCCGCCACCCCGCCACACCGATGTACGTCGTGGACCTGTCCCAGGAGGTTGTCACACAAATCGTCAGATCCGAGTCCTCTGCAGCCGCAGAGTCCGCCTCGGTCGTCGCCTCCCATGAGCCTGGCGGGAAAGGGCCCTCCAACGATCCGTCGGACCATTGGCACAGCACCTCGGTGCGGAAAATCCACTCCGGGTCGGTGCGTGCATCACTGGCGAGCGTGCTTTCCCGGATCCGCCACCCGAGCGCGGGGTTCGCCTGCGCCCATGAATCCCGGTCACTAATACTGGCACCGGGTGCCGCTGACCACTCGAAGATGGCCAGCGCGGAATCGTCGACCTCTTCGCCATCGTCGAGTAAGTCTTCCGGCGCCTCGTCAGTATTGAGCCCATCAGGGTCACCAAGGTCGGCGTGGGCCATCTTGCGCAGGTACCGGAGCACAATGCTCGTCGCGTCGCCAGCATTCGAGATCCCGTACACCTGGGCACGCGACTTGGCGTTGGTCGTCTTCGTGACCGCGCCCCATGCGTCCCACGACTGATGCTCGCGCAGCTCGTCGAGGAGCACCAGCTCCCCCGAGAGTCCGCGGCCTCCGCGGCGGGTCGCGGCCTTTACCTTGTACTCCTCGCCGGTTCGCAGGCGGAACTTCTTCCGCCCCGCCCCCTTCTCAACCTTGGCGATCTCGACCGACAACTCTTCGGTCTCCTCGGCCATCTCCACCGACTCGGCCCACAGGGACTCGGCTATCTCCAGGTCTTGCGCAGTCCCGATAACCAACGAACACCGGTCGACGTACATGCGCCACAACGTGAGCGCCTGCATGACGGTGGACTTTCCGTTCTGGCGTCCGACCAGCAGGATCACCTTACGGAAACGGAACACTGGATCGCCCTGCTCGTCCACCTCTGTGGGATGAAGTTCGAGCGCGTGGAGCAGGAACCACTTCTGCCAGGGCATCAATTCCAAGCGGAGCGAGTCCTCCGCAAAATCGATGCACTCGTACCCCAGAGTGGTCGAGCGTGTCAGCGGCCTAAGTGGTGGCGTAAAGATCCGAGGAGTTTCGCTGCCCCGCCTGTCAGGCCGTCTCGCCGTGCTTCTTCGATGGCGCCGGCCGCTTTCGGAGGTCGCGGACTTCTGCGAGTTTGCCACGTGCCCCCTCCTTGCCAAGGCCAGCTTCATGCCGCGACTTCGGCGTCGCGTACATCTCGCGAAGAACGTTCATCAGATGCGGCACGAGGTACAGGGCCTTGGTGACCTCCTGACCCTCGCCGCTCTTCATGGCGGCGTCGACACGCTCGGCGATGGTTCGTCCCGACTCGACCAGCGCAGCGTCGAGGTCTTCGACGAGTTCGCTGTTCGCGGCTACCGACTTCTCGAACGCGCCTCGAATGTCAGCCATGGAATCCCCACCTCCTCCCCTGCTTCCGTCGCGCGCGTGCATGCGCGCGATGGGGTGGGGTCCTCTCCGGTAGATGGCCCAGTCCCCCGGCGTTTGGCCCCCTGCGGCGGCTGAGCTCGCCGACCCCCTCCCCCACTCTCTGTAGTCAGTGACGGTGGGTGATATTGGGGTGGGTCTTGTTCACCACCGTCGGGAGGTGATCCCGATGTCTGGTTCGTACTTGTCCCACCAACTCGTGACCGCTGCTATCTGGACGTGGAGCGGCGGGCGTGGTCTTGCTCGACTGATGACGCGCTCGATGCACAGCTTCGGGTCGGTGTCAATCACCTGGACGTGAGTGGCGTCGATGAGTTCGGCCGCCTTGGCTCGAGCCGAGCGGGTGGCGCCGGAGCGGATGACGACTGCCCGTGCACCTGGTGCGTGGCCGAGGCGTTGCAGTGCCGTGCGGAAGTAGCGCTCGTTGTTGTTCCACTGGGGATCGTCGATGTCGTAGACGGGGAGGTCGAGGGAGTGGGCGTGGGTGGTCTTGCCTGCCCCGGGGGGTCCGCAGATCAGGACTACGTTGCGGGGCATCACCACCGCCGGGAGGTGGAGCCGAGGGTGGGCTTGCCGTCGCCGTTGCCCTTGCTGCTGTTGCATCCGAGGTGTGCGGCGTCGAGGTTGCTGGGATCTTCACGGAGTTCGGGGTGTGTGGACCAGGGCTTGATGTGCTCGACGGTGAACGAGCCGGGGTCGGGGTGTCGTAGCTCGTAGTCGATCTTCTGTCCGCATCGGCAGCATGGTCGTCGCTGTGTGCGGAGGTCGGCGGCGAGGCGCTTGAACCGTCTGGTCGTTCGGCCAATCGTGTGACCCGCCATGGGTAGTCCTCCCCACGGTGTAGCGCTGGGGGTGTCCTTGGCGATGGGGTGGGCCATGAGGACATTCGTCGGTGTGATGTGTGCTGCCCTGGTGCTGGTTGGCTGTTCGGTTCCCGAGGAGGAACCGGTGGACCCGTCGAAGCTGGACCAGGCGGGGCGGTTCGCGTGTGAGGACTTCGGGACGGGCTATGAGTCGGCGCAGACGGGACAGGCTCGGGTGGAGTTGGCGAACACGGTGAACGAGTGGGCGCCTAAGTCGCAGACCACGGGGTTGGCTGAGGCTGGGAAGGCGTTGGGTAACGCTGCTGACTTGACGCCGGGTGCGTGGCAGTTGGCGGCGGATTCGTTCGCGCAGATCTGCTTGGATGCGTCGGGGGTCGAGCAGTAGTTACTGGTTGGTATGGGTGCGACCTGCGGGTTCGGCGGTAGTTTGATCTTGGCTTTGGCGTTTGAGGTCCCGGAGCAGCATGGCCAGCTGCACGAACTTGCGCCTGTCGCCAGCTTCGAGGGCGAGGTCGATACGGGCCCGGGTGATGTTGATGCGGATCTGTTTCGTGTCTCGGCACGTCACCGTCTCCACCATCCCTTCGCCATGTGCCAGGCCAGCCAGCCGCACCACCCGAGGAACGCGGGCACCAGCAGGAAGCGGCGCCAGTGCAGCGGGTCGACACCCAGCCACGCCCTGAACACGGTGGACAGGGTGCCGGAGGGCTTGTCGGGGGCGCGGTCACGGAGGGCGGGGAGCTCGAGGGCCAGGAAGGACGTCAGGGTCGCTGCGAGCCACAGCAGCCAGCGGTGTGGGGCATTCACGATCGCCTCCCTGCAGGAGAAAACCCCCGTGACCTGCTGGTCTACGGGGGTTTCGGGTGGTGTCCTACTCGGACACGACACCCACTGTGACCAATCTACGCGTTCGCGCTGGTCGCAGGCAAGACGGGGTGATCTACGGCGTGTCAGATGCTCCGAGGTCGGCCGATCGTCAGATCGAGGTTGTACGACGAACCGCCAGTAGGTCGGCGCTCTACCCACATGCCTTCCGGGTTGGACACCTCCTCCGATGGGCGATCGACAGTGAGGACGAAGTTCTCGATCGGGCGGGACTCGTCGCGAACCTCATCGAGGATGTTCTCGAGGTAGTTGATCAGCTTCTGGCGCTTCTCAACCTCGGGGTCGATGTGAGCTTCCATCAACTGGCCTCTTTCTGGGTGTCGTGGAGCAGGTCGAGGACATCCCCGATGCGGTACAGCGGATCTTTCCGGGGGTCGTCGTGCCGCGGTGGATGGGGCGTGAGCTTCCCTCGGTGAGCGTAGCCACGGATCGCCGCTGCCGACACTGGACGGGCGAGGCGAGATAGTGCCCTGGAGATGTTGGTGGCGGTGTCGAGTTGGTCCTCCGCGACCTCCAGGAGACGCTTCCTGCGGGCCTGGGTGTCCCAGTCCGATCCGCAGGTGGGGCAATGCACCCATGTCTGCTCGGGAGTGCAGTAGAGGTCTTCGGGGCAGACCTCTCCGCCTACCTCGTAACCGCACTGTCCGAGGTAGACCTTGTCCGCCGGTCGGTCGATGACCCTGCGGACGGTCCTCACGGCGGAGGTGATCTCGTCGTGCAACTCCCCTGCTGCGGGATGGTCGGCGAGGAGTCCGGCGAAGTCGGCCATCCACCCTGCTGCTTCGACCGTGGTCGTGGCGGTGAGGGTCAGGTGGGTGTAGGTCTCGGCGAAGTCCCTGGCCCACGTGGAGATGGTGTTCTCCAGCATCCACTTCGCCTCACTTGCAGCCTTGTGGAACATCACCGGCTGATCGGAGCCTCCCGAGGTCTTCATGGGGGTGCCGAACTGGTGCTGGCGAGCCAGCGTGGTGACGAGTTCCTCGTACAGGCCAGGCCGGTAGTCGTCCACGTTCCCCCGCGCATGCTCCCTGGTTCGGAGGATGCCGCCGTGGACGATCTGCCGGAGGTCGGTCACCACCTCGGTGAGGCAGGTGGTGCACAGCATCGTCTGAGTGGGACGAGTGCAACCTGTGGCGCAGGGTTGGGTCACGCTGCCCTCACTTTCGGGCATGGGGTGTCAGGGGAACAGTGGGTCATACACCCGGTGGGGGTGGGTTTGCCGCACTGGGTGCAGTGGCCGTGCTCGTTGCGTTCCAACTCCCCCACACGCTTCTCCAGGGCGCGAACCGTGGCTTCAAGTTCGGTCAGGACTTCGCCGGTCAGTA
>NZ_PQHZ01000074.1 GCF_003385185.1 Amycolatopsis palatopharyngis
GCGCAGCCCCACAGGGGTCCGGGGGGCGCAGCCCCTCCGGGCGGGGTCTGGGGGTTGCACCCCCAGGGCAATACGAAAGAGGCCCGGCCTGCGATTTCCGCAGGCACGGGCCTCCAACCTCTGTAGCGGGGACAGGATTTGAACCTGCGACCTCTGGGTTATGAGCCCAGCGAGCTACCGAACTGCTCCACCCCGCGTTGGTGAAACCCACCTTACGCCCCGGTTTATCTGGGGCGCAAAGTGGGTGTCACTCAGGTGACGAGGGTCATCCTCCGCCACCGCCGCCCTGGGCGGCTTCCCAGCGACGGGCCGCCGCGTCCAGCTCGGCGAGCGCCGCACCCTGTGCGTCGAAGTCGCCGGACTGCTGGGCGTTCTTCAGCTTCGTCAGCGCTGCCTGGATGTCGGCCGTGGCCTGTTCCAGTTCAGTGCCGCCCTGGTCCCCGTTGGGGGGCGGGGTGCCCTGCTGATCGGTTTCCGGCGGTGTCGGTTCCTCGGTGTCCCCGTCCTCGGGGGCCGACGGGTCTGGGATGCCGCCTTGTTCCGGCCCGGTGGCCGCTTCCCCTGTGCCCTCACCGAAGACCTGGTCCAGTGCCTGGTTCAACGTCGCGGCGAAGCCGATCTTTCCGCCGTAGGACACGAGGACACGGGCGAGCTGCGGATAACTGTTCTCGTTCTTCTGCCGGATGTAGACCGGTTCCACGTAGAGGAATCCACCCGCGACGGGCAGTGTCAGAAGGTTTCCGTAGATGACGTTGATCTGCGGGTTGTTGAACAGCGTCCGTTCCCGGGCTACCCGCGGATCACTCTGGAACCGGTTCTGCACCTGTACCGGACCCTCGACCTGACTGCCCGCGTCTCCGCCGGTGGGCAGTCTCAGCACACGAATCGTGCCGTAGTCATCGGGTGCAGACGACACCGAGACCCAGGCGGCCAGATACTGCCGCCGCAGTGGCGTCAGTGAACTGGTGATCTGGAACGTCGGCTCGTCCTGTCCTGGCGCCTGCGCGAGCAGGTAGTACGCCGGCTGGTTCGGCCCCTCAGCGGTGGCATTGCCGCCGTCCTGCGTCGGGTCTGGCGGTACGTCCCAGAACGTCTCGGTGCTGTAGAACTCCCGGGGGTTCTGCACGTGGTACTTGGTGAGCAGTTCCCGCTGCACCTTGAACATGTCCTCGGGATAGCGGAAGTGACTCCGCAGTTCCGGCGTGATCTCCGAGGTCGGCTTCACGATGCCGGGGAAGATGTTCCGCCAGGCCTTGAGTACCGGCTCGTTGTCGTCCAGCGAGTAGAGGCTGACCGTGCCGTCGAAGGCGTCAACGGTTGCCTTGACGGAGTTCCTGATGTAGTTGATCATCTCCGGCTGCTGGCGGGCCACACCGGACAGCGAGTCCTGTGTCGCGTCGTCGAGCGCCGTCTGCTGTGAGTACGGGAAGTTGTTGATCGTGGTGTAGCCGTCCACGATCCACTTGATCTTCCCGTCGATCACCGCTGGGTACGGGTCGCCGTCCACGGTCAACCAGGGCGCCACCTTTTCCACGCGGTCACGCGGGTCGCGGTTGTACATCATCTTCGAGCCTTCGCTGATGGCGTCGGAGAAGAGGATGTTGCGCTCGCCTTCCTTCGCGGCGAACACCAGGCGGTTGAACCAGCTGTCGATCGGCACACCACCCGCACCGGTGTAGAGGTAGCTGCTGTCGTTGGCGGTGTCGTACTCGCCTGGTGCCTCACCGGGCTGTCCGCCGACGATCGCGTAGTCCGTGGTCAGCTCGCCGTAGTAGATGCGTGGCTCGGTGACCTCGATGCCGTGTGCGCCATCGGGATCCTGGGTGTCACTGGTGCCCGCGACGGGATAGCCACCCTCGCTGTCGGCCCCCTCGACCGCCCTGTCGATGGTGTTGGCCGGGGCCGCGACGAAACCGTTGCCGTGGGTGTAGCGCAGGTGCCGGTTGATCCAGCTGCGCTGGTTCTCGGCAAGACCACTGGTCTTGATCTCCTTCGCGGCGACGACGTAGTCCTGCAGGTCGCCGTCCGGGCTCACGTAGCGGTCGATGTCGAGCTTCTCGGAGAATCCGTAGAAGTTCTCCCGGCCGACCCGCTGCGTGAAGGTCGGCTCAAGTACACCCGGATCGAGCAGACGGATGTTGGAGATCGTGCCGGTCTCCGAACGGACTTCCGAGGGCGAGGCCTCCGTCGTGCCCGAATAGTCCTCGTACTTGACATCCTGCAGATCGAACGCCGATCTGGTGGCGTCCATATTGCGTTGGATGGATTCGGATTCCTTCTCGATGGCGTTCGGCTTGACCTCGAACTGCTCCAGCACCGCGGGCCAGGCCACCCCGACCAGGATTCCCGACAGCAGCAGCAATACGAGCGCGATCGCCGGGAGCTGAACGTTACGCAGGAACGCACCGACGAAGAACGCGATCGCGACGAACAGCGAGATGCAGAGCAGGATCCACTTCGCGGGCAGCCGGGCCGCGAGGTCGGTGTAAGTGGCGCCGGTGAACAACTCGTTGTTGTTCGACATCAGCAGGTTGTAGCGGTCGAAGAAGTACTCGACGGCCTTCAACAGCACGAACACACCGACGAGAATCGCCAGCTGCACCCGCGCGGGTCCGGCGATCGTTCCGCCCTTACCCGCCAGCCGGATACCCCCGAAGAGGTAGTGCGCACCGAGTGCCGCGAGGAAGGAGACGACGATCGCGACGAAGAGCCAGCCCAGGATCCAGTTGTAGAAGGGCAGGCTGAACGCGTAGAAGCCGATGTCCAAACCGAACTCGGGGTCCGTCTTGCCGAAACTGGTGCTGTTGAAGAACAACTGCACCCGTTCCCAGTCGTTCTGGGCACTGGCGCCGGCGATCAGTCCCACCAGAACCGGAACTCCGATACCGAACAACCGAATCCGGCTCACCACTGTCGTCCGGTACCTGGCGACCGGATCGTCCGCGCCGGACACCGGCACGAACACCGGGCGGGTTCGGTAGGCGATCCACAGGCTCAGCGCGACCAGACCGCCGACCAACGCCGCGACGGCGAAGAACAGCGCGATCCGGGTGATCACCACGGTGGTGAAAACACCACGCGCTCCGACTTCGCCGAACCACAGCCAATCAACGTAGGTGTCGAGCAGCCGGGCGCCGAGCAACAGCGCCAGTACCACCACTCCGCCAAGGATCAGCATGAATCGGCTGCGCCGGGACAGCTTCGGTAAGCTCACGGGGGGCCGAGTGGCCACTGCACACGCTCCAGATGTCGTGATCTACTTCGTAGGGGCGCGGGCCTCGGCGAGCGTCCCCTGATTGTCTAACTCTACGGATACGTACCAGAGTTCCGAGTAAAGCCTCTCAAATCGGACTCGGGTGCGGCGTGACCGGGTCCTTCCTGCCACGATGGCGCCATGCCAGACAGCGAACAGCAGGCAGAGACGAACCAGTCAATGAATCCGAGTGTGGCCGCGCTGGCCCGGGAAGTCGAGGACTTCGTGGCGTCCGGAGGGTGGGATCAGCCGCCCCAACTGTTCGCCCTGGTCCCCACCGCGGACCTGCTCAGCCAGCAACCCGAACTCGCCGCGCAACTGGACGCGGCATCGCCGCTGACCCCCGTCGCGCAAGAGGAACTGCCGGAGGGCGACCTCGCCGAAGCGCTCGGCCGCATCGCATGGCCAGAGGCGGTCCACGGGTGTGCGCTGGCTCAGGAGATCATCGTCCTGCCGCCGGATGCCGAGCAGGAACTGCCCGGCGGGGGCCACGGGGACGAGGACGCGAAGCGGCTGCGCCAGGCCGCGGCGGACCACCCGCGCCGAACGGAGGCCCGGCTGGTGGCCGCTGTGCTGCGCGACGGGAGCGCCGCCTGCGTCCTGCGACTGCGTGGCCTTGGCGAGGGTGACAGCGTCGACGAGGTCGTCGAGCACCCCGAGCTGGCACCGAACCTCGTGGACGCGCTGAAGGCGACCTTCGCGCCCTGAGCGAGGTTCAGCAGGACGGCGCCTGCCTGCCCTCCCTGATGTCCTCGAGTGCGCTGAGCGCGCCGTCGAGGTCACCGACCTTGACGAGGTTGAGGTCGTCCGGCGCGGCAGCCGCCGCTTCGGCGCAGTTGCGCTCCGGAACCAGGAAGGTCGTCGCTCCGGCTTCGCTGGCGGCCACCACCTTGAAGGAGATGCCGCCGATCGCGCCGACCTCACCCTTCTCGGAGATCTCGCCGGTGCCGGCGATGTGCTCGCCGCCGACCAGCGAGCCCGGCGTCAACCGGTCGGTGATCGCGAGGGCGAAGATGAGCCCTGCCGAAGGTCCGCCGACGTCCTCCAGCGAGATGTTGATGTCGAACGGAACGTCCGCCCGGTCGATCGGCACCAGGCCGATGAAACCCTGCTCCTGAGCGGGGTCCTCGTGCTGTGCCAGCGTGACGGACTCGGTGCGCTCGGGTTGGCCCTCGTGCTGGTAGGTGAGCGAGATGGTCTCACCGGGGCGGGTGCCCTCGAGGGCCGTGCGGACGTCCTCCTCCTTGGTGATCTTCTTTCCGTTGACCACCACCAGCTCGTCCCCGGCCGCGAGCACGTGGTCGGCGGGGCTGCCCGCGACCACCTCCTTGGCGAGCACCTTGACCGGGTAACCCAATCTGCGCAGCGCGGCGACCTCGGCATTGCTCTGCGAGTCCTGGAACTGCTTGACGTTCTCCCGCTTGACCTCTTCGTCGGTCTCCCCCGGCTTGAAGTAGTCCTCGCGCGGGGCGAGCGCGTACCGTCCGCTGACCCAGAGCCCGAGGGCACCGAACAGGGTGACCTCGTCGTTGAGCGACACGGTCGTCATGCGCAGCTCGCCCTCGGTCGGGTAGGTCTCCTCCCCATCGACATTGACCACGGGCTTGCCGTCGTCCAGCCCGATCGTGTCGTAGGTCGGGCCCGGTCCGAGTGCCACATACGGCACCTGGACGAAGGTGCCCAGCAGGGCGAAGACCACCACGAGCACACCACTGACCACCAGCGTCCAGCCGCGCCTGCTCAGCCGGTTGCCGGAGTCGCCGGTGCCCGGCTCGCCGGGGCCGCTCGTCTGGCTGTTCACCGGCGGCGCCGGGAACCCGGTGGGGGGCGTGCTCGCCTGCGTGTTTCCGTCGGCCTTGTCGCGGGACTCGCTCACAGCGCAACAGCGTACGGTGACAGCACGGGCGAGGCCGGGCAGGCCACGCCGCCGGCCTCTCGGCGGTGGTGGCCGACGACGATCCGGGTTCGGCTGAGGGCGAACCGTGGGCCATGGCGGCGGACTCCATCTGGCGTACCGCGTACGGTGGTGTTATGAGCGACCGGCACCGTGAGCGAGTCGGGGACGGCACTGAGCGATGTGCAGCCCGCCGGCGATTGAGGCATAAAGCATGAGCGACCGGCACCGTGAGCGAGTCGGGCACAGCACTGAGCGATGTGCAGCCCGCCGGCGAATGAGGCAAAAAGCATGAGCGACCGGCACCGTGAGCAAATCGGGCACAGCACTCAGCGTGCAGCCCGCCGGCGAATGAGGCAGAAGGCATGAGCAATCCCCCGTTCGGCTTCGGACTCCCCGATCCCGACGACAGTGGTGGTAACGATCGCGATCCCGACAAGTCCTCAGGCTCCGGTGGTCAGCAGCCCCCGGGTGGGCCCGAGGCTTTCAACCAGCTCGGGCAGATGCTCAGCCAGCTCGGGCAGATGCTCAGCCAGGCGGGTAGTTCCACCGGGCCGGTGAACTACGACCTGGCCAAGCAGATCGCGGAGCAGCGGCTGGCCGGCACGGGCGGAAGTTCGCTGGGGTTCTCGTCTTCGGAGAAGTCCGGGGAGACCGCGGTAAGCGAGGCCGCTCACCTCGCCGAGTTGTGGCTCGACGCGGCCACCATCCTGCCCGCGGGCGCGAACAACACCGTCGCGTGGACCGCGCGGGACTGGGTGTCCAAGACATTGCCGACCTGGCAGCGCCTCTGTGACCCGGTGGCGAAGCAGGTTTCGGGTGCCTGGGTGCAGGCGCTACCGGACGAGGCGAAGCAGGCAGCGGGCCCGCTGCTGTCCATGGTGGGGCAGATGGGCGGCATGGCGTTCGGCTCGCAGCTGGGCAACGCACTCGCCGAACTCGCCTCCGAGGTACTCACCTCCTCCGAGGTCGGCCTCCCACTGGGGCCGGACAACACCTCCGCCCTGCTGCCGGCGAACATCGAGAAGTTCACCGAGGGGCTGGAGCGCCCCAGCAGCGAGGTCCTCGTTTTCATCGCCGCACGCGAGGCCGCCCATCAGCGGCTGTTCGCACATGTGCCCTGGCTGCGGCAGCGACTGCTGGCGACGGTTGAGGAATTCGCCAGCGGCATCAGTGTGGACACCTCCGCCCTCGAGCAGCTCGCCGGCCAGGTGGACCCCACCAACCCCGCCAGCATCGAGGAGGCGATGTCCTCCGGACTGCTGGAGCCGAAGACGACGCCGGAACAGCAGGCCGCGCTGAGTCGCCTGGAGACGCTGCTCGCGCTGGTGGAGGGTTGGGTCGACGTGGTGGTGGCCGAAGCCGTCGGCGACCGGTTACCCGGAGCCGACGCGCTGCGGGAGACGCTGCGCAGGCGCCGGGCCACCGGCGGTCCCGCCGAGCAGACGTTCGCCACCCTCGTCGGTCTGGAACTACGTCCGAGGCGTATGCGGGCCGCTTCCGCGTTGTGGAAGCTCGTAGGTGACCGGCACGGTGCGAAGGTCCGGGACGGCATCTGGTCCCATCCCGACCTCCTGCCGACCGCCGAGGACCTCGACGACCCGATGGAGTTCGCCGACCGCCTCGGTGACGGCCCAGAAGGTGTGGAGTCGTTCGACCCGATGGCCGAGCTGGAGCGCACCGAGCGCGCGGAGCGGCAGTCGGGAGAGTCGGGCCCGCAGGAGTCCGGTGACAAGGACAGCGGGAACGACCGTGACGAAAATGGTCCTGACGATGGTCCCGACGACGGCCCTGACGACGGCAAGGGCGGCACCAAGGCCTGACCTGGCTCGCCCCGCGCAGGCCGGTATGCCTCCGCGGGGCGATCAGCTCAGCCGGGATCGTCCATATCCGTGATACCCCAGCCAGCGGCGGCGGAAAGGCCCTCGAGGTAGCCGATCGCACGCTCGGCCTTCGGATAGTTGCCGACCAGCCGCCAGAACCGGGCGTTGTGCCCGGCCTCCCGCAGATGCGCGAGTTCGTGCACGAGTACGTAATCGAGTACCCAGGTGGGCACCTCGCGCAGCCGCTCGCTGACCCGGATCGTGCGGTCGACCGGTGTGCAGGAGGCCCATCGAGTACGCATCGGCGGGACCCAGCGCACGCTCGCCGGTGCCACCGTGTCGTCTAGGTAGCGCGCGGACAGCGTCGCGCACCTGGCGAGCAGCGCCGCGTCCGAACTGCGGGGAGCGGCCCGCTTACTCTCGCTGCGCAGCAGCTTGCGCTGCATCTCGGCGACCCAGTGTTCCTCCTCCTTCCGGGTCATCTTGGCGGGAATCATCACGACGAGCGTGTCGCCATCGAGGTAGGCGGTAACGGTGCGGCGCCTTCGAGCACTGCGCCGCACCTCGATCTTCGGTTGTGGGGACATCCCCGGACTGAATTTCTGATCCCGGTTCCTCAATGAGGGCACCCGTGCTTCGGCCACGAGTCCACCGTAAGGCCAAGCACCGACAGTGCAATCGGCTTCATGGGCACATCTGCTCCAGTTGTCCACAGGTTTTGCTACCTGTGGACAACTCAGCGGATCCTTAGCCGTTGGTTAGCCGGGTTCGGTCACAGTGTGCACATGGGCCAATACGCTTCCACCGCGATTTCCGTCCCGCTGCCCCGCAGACCTCGGCTGCTGCCGGGACTCGACGTGCTCGAACGCACCGCCGACGAGATACAGATCGGCCTCGATCCGCGACACGCCGTCGTCGCGCAGGGCCTGCCACCCGACCTGATCGACCTGCTCCGCGGTCTAGACGGCAGCCGCAGCATGCGCACACTGCTGGATGCCGCGGGAGTAGCGCACAGCGAGCGACTGCGAGAGATCCTGACCGGGCTGACCGAGTGCGGGCTGGTGGAGGAGGCCTATCCGGGCGCCCGGCACCGTAAGGCGGCAGCCGAACCCGAACTGTGGCCGCTGCGGGCCGGGGTGAGCCGTGGCGACGCGGCGGCTCGGCGCGAGCAATGCTGCGTCCTCGTGCATGGCGGCGGACGGCTCGCAGTCGCGGTGAGCGTCCTGCTGGCCACGGCCGGCATCGGCCGCATCGACGTCCGGGCTTCGGGAGCCGTCGGCAGTGGCGAACTGGGATCCGGTTTCCTGGACAGCGACGTCGGCAGGCCGAGACGACGTTCGATTCTCGAGGCCGTGGTCAGGGCCAACCCCGACACCAGGGCGGGGCGGCCCGCGGACCGGCGACCACCGGACCTCGTGTTGCTCACCGACGCCGTCGTGCCCGCACCCGAGGTCGTACGGGACCTGATCGCCGATGGTCTGCCGCATCTTCCCGTGCAGGTGCGCGACGGCATCGGCATCGTGGGCCCACTGGTGTGGCCGGGTCGCAGCAGTTGCCTGCGCTGCGCGGACCTGCATCGGACCGACCGGGACAGTTGCTGGCCGAGGATCGCGGGCCAGCTCGCGGGCCAGGGCAGGCGCGCGGATCTGGCGGCCGTACAGGCCACTGCCTCGCTGGCCGCGACGCAGGCGCTGCGTGTTCTCTGTCACAACGAGGGCGTACCTCCGGTGTGGAACTCGACGTTGGAAGTCGATTCCTACGAGGCAACCGTCTACCACCGCCCCTGGTTACCGCACCCGGACTGCGAATGCGGCGCACGAGCGCCGGGAGAGATCGGGCCACGGGCAGCGGTTCCCGGGCTTACCTGATGTGCGTGACGGCTGCACGACATCCGGTCCACAGGGCAGAATCGAGGGCGTGACCGAATCCCTCGACTCGACCGAAGGCAACGCCGACGCCGCGATGCCGCGCAGGGCGGCGGTGCGCACCGCCAAACTCGCGAGCCTTCCGCTGGGCATCGCGGGACGCGCCGTCGGCGGCTGGGGCAAGCGGTTGTCCGGGCAGAGCGCCGAGGAGGTCAATGCCGCGCTGTCCGCGAAGGCCGCCGAGCAACTGTTCGAGGTGTTGGGCACGCTCAAGGGCGGTGCGATGAAGTTCGGCCAGGCCCTGAGCGTGTTCGAGGCCGCGGTGCCCGACGAGATGGCCGAACCGTACCGGGAGGCACTGACCAAACTGCAGGCCGCGGCACCCCCGATGTCGGTCCGGCAGACCCACCGCGTACTCGCCGAACAGCTGGGCAGCAGCTGGCGGCAGCGATTCGCCGAATTCGACGACGTCCCCGCCGCGGCCGCCAGCATCGGTCAGGTGCACCACGCCGTCTGGCACGACGGTCGCGAGGTCGCGGTCAAGGTGCAGTACCCGGGCGCCGACGAGGCATTACGCAGTGACCTGCGCCAGTTGCAACGGTTCGCCCGCCTGTTCCAGGCGCTGGCACCGGGCACCGAGGTCAAACCGCTACTCGCCGAACTGGCCGCCCGCATGGACGAGGAACTGGACTACCGGTCCGAAGCGGACAACCAGCGCGGATTCGCCGCGGCCTTCGCCGGCGACGACAAGGTGCTGGTCCCCCGGGTGGTGGCCAGCGCTCCGAGGGTCATCGTGACCGAGTGGGTCACCGGCACGCCGTTCGCGAAGATCATCGCCGACGGGACCGCGGAGCAACGCGACCGGGCGGGAAGACTGCTCGCCGAGTTCCATTACTCGTCCCCTGCCCGCGCCCGGCTTCTGCACTCAGATCCGCACCCCGGCAACTTCATGCTGCTCGAGGACGGCAGGCTGTGTGTGATCGACTTCGGGGCGGTCGCCCGCCTGCCGGACGGCGCACCACCGCAGCTCGGCCGCATCATGCGCCTGGCGCTGGAAGGCCGTTCGACGGAACTGCTGGACAGCCTGCGCGACGAGGGTTTCGTCCGGCCCGGCACGAGCCTCGACGCCGAGGACGTCCAGGCTTACCTCGCGCCGCTGGTCGCGCCCCTGACCAGCGAACGCTTCCATTTCACCCGACGCTGGGCGCAGCGGCAGGCCCTTCGGATGGGGGATACCAGGGGCCAGGACTTCCGTACTGGTCGCTCGCTGAATCTCCCGCCCAACTGGCTACTGATCCACCGCGTGACCGCCGGAGCCGTGGGCATCCTCTGCCAGCTGGACGCCGAAATCGAACTACGCGCGATCGTGGAGCACTGGCAACCGGGTTACACCACTCACTGACGATCCACAGGTGAGTCCCTCGTGGCGCGCGGGTTCCGTTCGCGCCCGCGAGTTGTCCACAGTCCGTGAGTTCCGGTTCCCGGGCCGCCTCTGCCGCGGCACGCTCGAACCATGACCAGTTCAGCTCTCGCGGCCGACCGCGACACCAACTGCCTCAAGTCCAGCCGCTTCCACCATGGCGTCGCCACGATCGCCCAGCTCCGCTCCTCGGGGATCTCTGCCAAGTCGATCGGGTCCCGGTGCAGGCCAGGCGGGCCATGGCGCCGGCTCTCCCCCGGCGTCGTCCTGCTCGCCGGGGGAGAACCGACCCGCCACCAGCTCCTGAACGCCGCCGTGGCGGGACTTGGACGAGGGGCCATGATCACCGGTATCGACGCGCTGCGCGCCCAGGGTGCGAACCTGCCACCGCCGCGTACCGTGCACGTCCTGATTCCCGCGTGCAGGCGGGTTCTGCCGCCGGAGTTCGTCCTGGTCGAACGGACTGCCCGAGTGCCCGATCCAGTGGATGTCGAAGGGCTGCCCTGCGCTCCTGTCACCCGCGCCGCCATCGACGCGGCACGACGGGAGTCCGATCCGGATTGTCTTCGGGACCTGCTCACCGTGCCGGTCTATGAGGGGTTGTGCACACCCCGTGAACTGCACACGGAACTCGAGTCCGGAAATCAGCGCGGTAGCGCGGCCGTCCGCGCTGAGTTACGCGAGTTGTCCGGGGGCTGGGACACCTTCCTGCTCGGCGTCGCGCGGCGCATCAGTGCCGAGGCTCCCCTGCCCGCCCCGCAATGGGATGTCACGGTGCGCGATCGCAGGGGAAAACCCATCGGGACAGTCGACGCCTGGTGGGACGAGGCCGGACTGGGCTGGCAGTTCAGCCCCCGGTACGACGAGGACGCGGGTCAGGGCCGGATGACCCACCTCGCGCTGACCGCAGCGGGGGTCGTTCTGGTCCGCACTCCCGCCGACCGGATGTATCACGACAGGCAGGAGGTGATTCGCGAACTCGTCAGCGCGTTCCGCCAGGCGGCGTTGTGTCCTCGTCCCAAGGTGGAGACCACGAGGGCGGTACCGGGACAGTAGTCGGGCGGCCGAGCCCGGCGTCGAAATCTGCCGGATCGGGGTCAGCTCCAGTACTCGGTCGGCAGCTTTCCTTCGATATCGCGCACGTGCGCACGCGCACAGTCCGGGCAAAGCCAGCGGAGCACGCCACGATCGCGCTCGGCGACCCAGGCGAGGTTCCGGGCCGGGTCTCCCTCGGGGTCACGCGAGAGTCCGCAACGGGCACAGTTCACGGTCTCGTGTGCGGTCACGGGCACCACCCATAGTGGACAGTCGAGGTAGAGAGGAGATATACGTCCGATCGATGGCCCAGATAGTGCGGACCGTTCGGGTCGATCAACGACAACGCGGCCTCGCGGTCGCCGTCGGTGAGCCGGTCCCTCACTGTCTCGGTCAGCCAGGAAACTCGCTCTACGGCAAATTCGCTGACCTGTCGCGATGCGGGGGCCGGATGGTCCACGAGGTAACTGAAGGAGGTGACACCGGTGAGTCCTGCGGCGTTCAGCGCCGCCGGCCAGCCGTATGGCATCCGCACGCCCTGCTCCATGCCCGCGCGCAGTTCGCCGAACCACGCGTCCCTCGCGGAGATCAACCGGGCTTCCAGGCCAGGCTCACCCACGCCGAGATCCCACGGCAGGCACCGGGTGTCCAGCCCGCCTTCCGCGACCGCCAGCAGCCCACCGGGGCGCAGCACCGCCGCGAGGTTGTCCACGGCCTTCTGCTGATCAGGGAGGTGATGCAGCACCGAGGAGGCCCAGACCAGATCGGCCGCGGGCAGCAGCGAGGACAGGTCGGCGCGAGCGGCGTCGGCGAGGACCGTGGACACTCGTACCGGCGTGGCGGCCGATTCCGGGCCCTCGCCGGATGCCGTGCCCGCTGCTGCCGTACCCACCGCGGAAGTCGGACGCGCAGCGCGAGCGGCGTCAGCCGCGGCATGCAGTAGTTCCTCAACGGCGTCGAGGAGCACGAGAGCCGGCGCCTCCGCCTCGCGGACTCGGTCTCGCGCGGCGAGCGCCGAAGCCAGCGCACTGCTCATGCCGCCGGAACCAGATCCGACGTCGATCACGGTTGCCTGTGCGGGAAGGTCGCGAATGAGCCGATCGGCCACTGCTCGCAGAGCCGTACCGAACAAGGCGTCCGCCCTGCGCATCGACGGGAGCTTGGCCGCCCAGTTCACGTCGTCGTGGGTATGTGCGGACATGGCGGACATCTAAACACGAAGCGACGCGAGCGGCGGGACGAGCACTCGGTCACGCCGGCGCTCGTCCCGCCCAGTTCTCGACGCAAAGCCGCCGATCAGGCTGACTTCGAGGAAGACCGGGTCGAACTTCCGCTGTGTCGCGGCTTTCGTCCCTGCCATCGGTCGAGCCACCGCGCACCCCGCGCGGGTGCCCGTTGGCCGCTCAGGGCCTCCTCGAGGTCGCGTATTCGGGCTCTGGCCAGTTCTTCATACATCAACATTTCCAGGATCTCCTTGCGGTTCTTGGGAGCGTCGTTCGGTGTGTTCTGCTTGCGCACCTCGCCACTGGCGACCTTCGGTGCAAGCTGCGTTTGTTCACTCATGCCGCGACGCTCCTGCTGCGATCAGTTGTCTGCTTGTGCTCGACAACGGCGTTCTTGCGGGGCCGCCCCCGCGGCCTCTTCCGCGCGACGACGGCGCCGCGCTCGAAGATCTCCCCACCCCAGACGCCCCACGGCTCACGCCGCGCGAGCGCGCCTGCCAGGCAGGCTGCCCGCACCGGGCAGTCGGCACAGAAACCCTTGGCGCGCTCGAGTTCCGCGGGGGATTCGGCGAACCACAGGTCCGCGTCACCCGAGCGGCAGGGCAGGTCCAGGTCGGGCGAGGACACCGCGTCGAGCAGGTCCCCTATTCCGTGGTCGACGAGTTCGTCGGATAACGCCTTCTCTGACGCGAAGGCGATTGCCGATGACATTCTCGTTCTCCTTTGTGTCGTGTTTGTACTGCTGACTGACGAGGCCGGCTGGACAAAAAGGTGGTCTGAACAGCACGAAGGCCGCGGATCCGGTCTACGGTTCCGCGGCCTTCGTGAGCCTGTTCTCCTGACGGAGCGTCAGGGACTTCGCTCATGTGCAGACGACGGAGCAGAGACCTGCTTGTAGATCGGCAGATCGACGGGCACCGGGACGAACGCGAGGCGAGCTGCCTTCGCGTCGGCACCAGCGAACGTCTGGACGAGGTCATTACGCGAACGAGCCGCGCGAGAGCTCATCTCATTGGCAGGCTGGGTGCCCCAGGACATGCCGATTCCCCGGCGAATGGTCACGCGCGGGTCGGCGGCGCAGGACAGCCTGGTGCCAGGAGTGCCGATCAGTTCGAAGATCTTCATCTCGCTGCCACCTCCTCACGCTGTCCGGACGGCTCGCCATGGTGCTCGTCGGCGAAACATGCGTGGTTGCTTCCACCCAGTACATGCAGGCTATTGCTCCTCGGCACGCGGGGGCAACCGATTTTCCAGAAATCTCCAAAGATCTCCGGAAACATCCCTGAACAGGGGATACGCCTGGCAAGTCGTGCCGGGCCGGCTACCGACCGCGACAAGCTCCCTCAGTTCGCCGCGCGCACCACGGCAAGCACCTCGGCGCCGAAACGATCCAGCTTCCCCGCGCCGATACCGGAGATCGCAACGAGTGCGCTGTGATCCATCGGGCGCTGCTCGGCGATAGCGACGAGTGTCGCGTCGGTGAAAACGACGTAGGCGGGCACCTTGAGTTCCCGTGCCCGCTCCACACGCCACTCCTTGAGCCTGGAAAGCAGGTCCTCGTCCAGATCGGACGGACACGAGCCACACCGGCCCAGCTTGATCTCCATCGTGGCCAGCAACGCTCCACCACAGATCCGGCACTTGGCCTTGCCCGCGGCGGACTTGGGCTGTGGTCGCGCCTGCCGTGCCACTCGTGCCGTCGGATGGTCCTCCGGGACCAGTCCATAGAGGAATCGGCTGCGCCTGCGGCTGCGCCTGCCCCCGGGGTGGCGCGAGAGCGCCCAGCTGAGCGAGAGGTGCTCCCGTGCGCGCGTCACGCCGACGTAGAACAGCCTGCGTTCCTCCTCGACCGCGCGCTCGTCCCCATCCGCGTGCTGAATCGGCATGGTGCCCTCGGCGAGCCCGACCAGGAACACGGCGTCCCACTCCAGCCCCTTCGCCGCGTGCAACGAAGCCAGGGTCACGCCCTCCACGGTCGGCGGATGCTGCGCCGCGGCGCGCTGCTCGAGTTCGGCGATGTACTGACGCAACGTGACGCCCTCGACCGTGCGCTGGAGTTCCTCCGCCAGTTCGACGAGCGCGAGCAGGGCATCCCATCGCTCCTTCGCCGCACCCCCCTGCGGCGGCTGATCGGTGAGGCCGACGGCAGCGAGCACCCTGCGGACGAGGTCCGCGAGTTCACCTTCCGGCGAGCTCGCGGCGGCCTGGCGCAACGCGATCACCGCCTGTCGCACCTCGCGCCGATCGAAGAACCGCTGCCCGCCCCGGACCAGATACGGGATGCCGCGCTCGGCCAGTGCCTGCTCGTAGGCCTCGGACTGCGCGTTCACCCGGTACAGGATGGCGATCTCGCTGGCGGCCACCCCGGAGTCGAGAAGTTCGGCGATCCGCGCGGCCGCCGCGGCCGCCTCGGCCGGCTCGTCGTCGTGCTCGGCGAACCGTGGCGGCGGCCCGTCCGGCCGCTGGCCGACCAGTCGCAGCCGGGATCCGGCGGGCCTGCCCCGCGCCGCACCAATGACCCGGTTGGCCAGCTCCACGACCTGAGGTGTCGAGCGATAGTCGCGTTCCAGCCGCACAACTGCCGCTTCGGGAAACCGCCTGGTGAACTCCAGCAACGGCTTCGGCGAGGCCCCGCCGAAGGAGTAAATGGTCTGATTCGCGTCCCCGACGACGGTCAGGTCGTCGCGGCCACCTACCCACGCGTCCAGCAGTCGCTGCTGCAGCGGAGTGACGTCCTGGTACTCGTCGACCACGAAACAGCGGTACCGGTCCCGGAACTCGTTCGCCACCGCTCCGTGCTCCTCGAGAGCCGCGGTGGTGTGCAGCAGCAGGTCGTCGAAGTCCAGCAGGGATGCGCCGGTCTTCAATCTCTCGTACATCCGATAGACCTCGGCGACCCTGGCCGGGGACTCCGGTATGTCCCGCTGCAGCCTGCTGGCCACCGCTGGGTAATCGTCGGGGCTGACCAGCGAGGCCTTGGCCCACTCGATCTCCCCGGCCAGATCCCGCAGGACCTCGGGCTCGGTGCCCGCGCCGACCCGGTTGGCCGCCTGCCCGACCATCCGCAGCTTGCCCTCCAGCAGTTCCCACTGCTGGTCGCCGACCACCCGTGGCCAGAAGTAGCGCAACTGACGCAGGGCAGCAGCGTGAAACGTGCGCGCCTGTGCCCCCTCGACACCGAGAGCGCGCAGCCTGGCTCGCATCTCGCCGGCCGCCCGCGCGGTGAACGTCACGGCCAAGACCTGCCCCGGCGCGACATGCCCTGACCGGACCAGATGTGCGATGCGGTGGGTGATCGTGCGCGTCTTTCCCGTCCCGGCCCCGGCGAGCACGCAGACCGGCCCCCGAGGCGCGACGGCCGCCGCTCGCTGCTCGGGATCGAGACCGTCGAGCAGGTCGTCGACCTTCGCAGGAGCTCTCGGAGACGTCGCCGACGTTGCGCTACCCACGGCTCGCATCCTCGCAGAGGGGGCCGACAGGTCACCGCCTGCCCACCCGGCCGTATCCTGGACCGCATGGCGGGTAAGCAGGACAAGCAAGCGAAGAAGGAAGCGAAGAAGGCGAAGCGCGCCGCGAGCAAGGCCAAGCGCGGGCAAATCTTCGAAGCCTTCAAGATGCAGCGCAAGGAAGACAAGGCGCTCATCCCCTGGATGCTCGGTGCGGTACTGGTGGTCACGGCCGCCGTATTCGGCATCGGGCTGCTGTTTGGCATCGAGTGGGCACTGCTTCCGGTGGGCATCACGCTCGGCCTGCTCGCCGCCGTGATCATCTTCGGCAGGCGCGTGCAGAAGACAGTCTACTCGAAGGCAGACGGTCAGCCTGGCGCGGCCGCCTGGGCACTGGACAACCTGCGCGGACGGTGGCGGGTCACCCAGACCGTCGCCGCCACCACCCAGCTGGACGCCGTGCACCGCGTGCTCGGCGGGCCCGGGGTCGTACTGGTCGCCGAGGGTGCGCCGCACCGGGTGAAGGGCCTGCTCGCCCAGGAGAAGAAGCGCATCTCCCGCCTCGTCGGCGAGACACCGATCTACGACCTCGTGATCGGGCACGAGGAGGGCCAGGTGCCGCTGCGCAAACTGCAGCGCCACCTGATGAAGCTCCCGCGCAACCTCAAGCCAGCCCAGGTCGACGCCCTCGAAGCCAAGCTCGCCGCGCTGGGTAACCGGGGCGCCGCGATGCCCAAGGGGCCGATGCCCCAGGGCGCGAAGATGCGCAACGTGCAGCGCACCATTCGCCGCCGCTGACCCCGCGCGGTCGGCGAAGTTCAGCGCAGGCGCACCACGACCGTGCCCGTCAGGCGGTCGTGCCAGCCGCGGGCGTCCGGGTTGCGCACCGCGGCGGGGATGATCAGAAAGGTCAGCGCGCCCCGGACCACCGCACGCCACAGGCCCACTGAGGATGCGCCGTCCAGCCTGCCCACCCTGATACCGAGCGCCAGCATGCCCGGGGTGAAACCGAAGAACGCGACCGGAACGATCGTGATCAGGGCCCATACCGCTCCGGCCCAGAGGTTGAACCCCTGCATAACCACCGGATCGTTGAAGTCGGGCCGAATGACCAGCGCGGTCAGCAGGGACGCCATCGCCAGGTCGATCGCCAGCGCCAGGAAGCGGCGGCCGCTCCCCGCTGCGGAGCCGACCCCCTGCTTGGGCAGGCCAAGGCGTTCGCCGGGCCAGCGCGGAAGCTCGGATTCGTCTATTCTCCGAGAAGCCGCGGGCGCGGAGAGCCATTCACCGGTCCATCTCGCCACCTGTCCAGGGTATTCCGCGAGCGGGCGGACCGTTCGCCCTGGTCGGTTTCCGTTGCTCGCCGACCCGTTAACACCGGCGAAACATTCGGGTGACTGTCGGGCAACACCGCACTCCTAGCGTGAGCCGAAGAGTACCCCCCGCGGGCAACGAACACGAAGGAGCTACAGAGGGTGTCCACTACTCCAGACGATATCCAGCGCCTCATCGCCGACGAGAACATCGAGTTCGTCGACATCAGGTTCTGTGACCTGCCGGGTGTGATGCAGCACTTCACCGTCCCCGCGAAGGCGTTCGACCGCGAGGCCATGGAAGAGGGGCTCGCGTTCGATGGCTCCTCAGTACGTGGTTTCCAGTCGATTCACGAATCCGACATGCTGCTGCTGCCGGACCTCGCCACCGCGTGCGTCGACCCATACCGCGACCACAAGACCCTGATCGTCAACTTCTTCGTGCACGATCCGTTCACCCGTGAGGCGTACAGCCGCGACCCGCGCAACATCGCGCGTAAGGCCGAGCAGTTCATCGCCGAGTCCGGCGTGGCCGACACGGTGTTCTTCGGCGCGGAGGCCGAGTTCTACCTGTTCGACTCGATCAGGTTCGACTCCGCCGAACACGGCTCGTTCCACGAGATCGACTCGGTCGAGGGCTGGTGGAACACCGGGGCGGACGAAGAGGGCGGCAACAAGGGGTACAAGACCCGCTACAAGGGTGGCTACTTCCCCGTTCCGCCGGTCGACCACCTTGCCGACCTGCGCGACGAGATCGTCACCGAGCTGACCGCCGCGGGTTTCGAGGTCGAGCGTGCTCACCACGAGGTCGGCACCGCGGGCCAGACCGAGATCAACTACAAGTTCAACACGCTGCTGCACGCGGCCGACGACCTGCAGTTGTTCAAGTACATCGTGAAGAACACGGCTTGGAAGGCGGGCAAGACCGCCACCTTCATGCCCAAGCCGCTCTTCGGTGACAACGGCTCCGGCATGCACGCCCACCAGTCGCTGTGGAAGGACGGTCAGCCGCTCTTCCACGACGAGTCGGGCTATGCGGGCCTTTCGGACACGGCACGGCACTACATCGGCGGCCTCCTGCACCACGCGCCGAGCCTGCTGGCGTTCACCAACCCCACGGTGAACTCGTACCACCGTCTGGTGCCCGGTTTCGAGGCGCCGGTCAGCCTGGTCTACTCGCAGCGCAACCGATCGGCCTGCGTCCGGATCCCGATCACCGGCAACAACCCGAAGGCCAAGCGTGCGGAGTTCCGCTGCCCGGACCCGTCGGGTAACCCTTACCTGGCTTTCGCGGCGATGATGATGGCCGGACTCGACGGCATCAAGAACAAGATCGAGCCGCCGGAGCCCATCGACAAGGACCTCTACGAGCTCCCGCCCGAGGAGGCCAAGGACGTCAAGCTCGTGCCGGGTGACCTCGGCACCGTGCTGGACAACCTCGAACGCGATCATGACTACCTGCTCGAGGGCGGCGTTTTCACACCGGACGTCATCGAGACCTGGATCGCCTTCAAGCGCGAGCACGAGATCGACCCGCTGCGCCTGCGCCCGCACCCGTACGAGTTCGCTCTCTACTACGACGTGTAAGTAGCGGCCCACGGACACGGGGCTGCGGTCGCGGGGAATACCCCGACCGCAGCCCCGTTCTCTTGTCCGTGTCCTCGGGTGCGGCTCAGATCGCGCCGAGTACCCCAATGTCCACGCCGGCCTTCTCCATCCTGCCGAGCGGGTCCGCGACCAGCTTGCGGCGTTCGAGATCCATCAGGCCGAGCGTGCAGGTGATCTCGGCGGCCGTGATGCCGTCCGCCTTGTAGATCATCGAGTCCATCCGGAAGGTCTTGCCCTCGCCGAACTTCGGCTCGCAGGTAACGTCGACGACGTCGCCGGCCCGCAACTCCCTGCGGAAACTGATGTGCGATTCGAGCAGTACGGCGGCCAGGTGCTCCTCCCGCATGCCGCTGGTGAGCAACCCGGCCTGCTCCATCAACTCCAGGCGGGCCACCTCGCCGTACGAGTGGTACACGGCGTGGTTGAGATGTCCCAGGGTGTCCAGCTCGTAGTGGCGGACTTTGATCTGTACCCGGAATGGTTCGCTTTCGGTCACGGAATCACTGTAAATCTCCGTACCGACGCCGAGTGCCGATGGTGACCGAGCAGGCAGTGCGCTGTGCGGGCACCTCGCTCACTCGTCGTAGAAGAGCCGTTCGACGATCGCGTGTGCCCTGCGGGTGGTGCGCCGGTACTGATCGAGGAATTCGCCGGGATCCTCATCCGCGGGGTAACCGAGCACGCGAGCCACCGCGGCCAGTTCGCGCCCCGATCCAGGGAGCTGATCCACCGGCTTGCCGCGGACCAGCATGCCGGCGTTGCGCGCGCGTGTGGCCAGCATCCACGCGTCGACCATGGCCTCGGCGTCCTCGGATCCGACCAGTCCCGCCTCGGCCATCGCACGCAGCGCGCCAGGGGTCGAGGTGGTCCGCAGGCCGGGCACCTCGTGCGCGTAGCGCAGTTGGAACAGCTGGGCGGTCCACTCGACGTCCGCCAGCCCGCCGCGGCCCAGTTTGGTGTGCGTGGTGCGATCGGCGCCCTTCGGCATCCGTTCGGTATCCACCCTGGCCTTGATCCGCCGTACCTCCCTGATCCGCACCGGGTCGAGGCCATCTGCCGGGTACCGGAACGGGTCCACCGTCTCGATGAAGCGCTCTCCGAGGCCGGGATCTCCGGCTACTGGCCGAGCACGCAGCAGTGCCTGCGCCTCCCACACCTCGGCCCAGCGCTCGTAGTACGCCCGATACGAAGCGAGGGTGCGTACGAGCGCGCCGTTGCGGCCCTCCGGCCGGAGATTGGCGTCCACCTCGAGCGGCGGATCCTGGCTGGGCGCGCCGAGTGCCTTACGCACGGTCTCGGCGACCGAGGACGCGAACCGGACGGCGTCGGCGTCGGCGGCTCCCTCGGCGGGTTCGCAGACGAACAGTACGTCGGCATCAGACGAGTAGCCGAGCTCGGCACCGCCGAGCCTGCCCATCCCGATCACGGCGATCGTGGCCGGCTCACTGCCCAGTTCCGTCTTGCGCGCCCGCACGGCCGCGGCCAGGGCGGCCTCCAGCACAGCGCTCCACACCGAGGACAGGGCCGCGCACACCGAAGGGACGTCGAGCAGGTCCAGCAGATCCGCGGCCGCGACCCGGAGCATCTCGTGCCTGCGCAATGACCGGGCGATGGTGACGGCGGCGTTGAGTCCGGGCTGTCTGCGCGCCGCCGCGCGCAAGGACGTGGCTACCTCTTCCGGTGCTCGACCTGCCAGCCGGTTGGGGTCGCTGAGCAGCTGCAACACCTCGGGCGCGCGCACCAACAGGTCGGGAACCAGCTTCGAGGTACCGAGCAGCAGCGCGACGCGTTCCACGACGGCCGATTCATCCCGTAGCACGCGCAGGTACCAAGGTGTCTCCGCGAGAGCCTCGGACACCCGCCGGTACGCGAGCAGTCCCCCGTCGGGATCGGGTGTGTCGGCCAGCAGATCGAGCAGCACCGGCAGTAGCGCCTGCTGGATCGCGGCGCGGCGGGAGACACCGGAGGTCAGTGCCTTGATGTGCTGCAGTGCGCCGTCCGGCGCGGCGTAGCCGAGTGCGGCGAGCCTGCTGGCCGCCTGCTTGGTGGTGAGCCGTAACGCCGCCGTCGGCACGCGCGCCACCGAATCGAGCAGCGGCCGGTAGAACAGTTTCTCGTGCAGCCTGCGGATGCGTTGCACGTGCCTGCGAAACGCGGTGAGCAGGGCCTCGCCCTCGGAGCGGCCACGCACGGGGCGCAGCCCGCATGCCCGCGCCAGCCAGCGCAGCTCGGTGGTCTCGGAGTCGTCCGGGAACAGGTGGGTGCGGCGGAGTCTGCGCAATTGCAGCCGGTGTTCCACCGTGCGGAGGAACTCGTAGGACTCCTCCAGCTCTGCCGCATCTGACCGGCCGACGTAACCGCCGGACCCGAGCGCGGACAGCGCCTCCATGGTCGAGGCCGACCGCAGGTCCGCGTCCACCCTGCCGTGCACCATCTGCAGCAGTTGCACGGCGAACTCGACATCACGCAGGCCGCCCCTGCCCAGCTTGAGTTCCCGGTCGACGAGCTCACTGGGTACGTGCCGCTCGACCCGCCGCCGCATCCGCTGCACGTCGGTGACGAAGTTCTCCCGCTCCGAAGCGGACCACACCAGTGGTGCGACAAGTTCTGCGTAACGGCGACCGAGCTCGTCGTCGCCGGCCACCGGGCGCGCCTTGAGCAGTGCTTGGAACTCCCAGGTGCTGGCCCACTTCTTGTAGTAGGTCTCGTGGCCCTCCAGTGTCCGCACCAGCGCGCCGGCCTTGCCCTCGGGCCGCAGTGCGGCGTCGACCTCGAAACAGGCCTTGCCGACCGTGCGCATCATGGTGGTGGCCAGCCTGGTGGCGACGTGCAGGTCGCCCTCCGCCGCGAAGATCACGTCGACGTCGCTGACGTAGTTGAGTTCCCTGCCCCCGCACTTGCCCATGGCGATCACGGCCAGCTGGGCCTCTTCCGCTGAATCCACCTCCGCCGCCGCGACGTCGAGCCCGGCCCGCAGCGCTGCCTCGGCGAGCTCGGTGAGCAGAGCGGCGATTCGGGTGTAGTCGGGTTGTTCCAGTTCCCGTTCCACCAGGTGTCCCAGGTCCGCGGCCGCGATCTCCAGCAGCAGGCCGCGGTAGCCGATCCGGAGCGCCTGCTCGGCCTCGGTGCCGGTGAGCGCATGGTCCTCGTCTCGGACCGCCGCGCTCAGGGTGTGGGTGTAGTCCTCAGGCCTGGTCAGCTGCGGGCTCGCGATCCTGCGCCACTCAGCCGGGTTGCCGGTGAGGAAGTCCGTGAGCGCGGTGGAGGAGCCGAGTACGGACAACAGTCTTCCCCGCAGCACGGCGTTGGTACGCAACTGCTCGGCCAGCTCGGGCCAGGCGGACTCGTCCGCCTCTCGGACGCGGTCGACGCCCCGTAGCGCCAGGTCGGGATCGGGGCTGCGCGCGAACGCGGTCAGCAGCGCGTCGCTACCCGGCACCGGTCCCGCTTCGCTCCACCATCCGGCGTCGCGCAGTAGCTGCTCGGCCCGGTCCTCGGTGAATCCGAACCGCGCCGCGGATGCGGTCGCCCGTGCTCGTTCTGCCATCGCGTCTTACCGTAGTCCGCTGCCCTTGTCTCCCGTGTGCGACGTCACCGCGGTAGGGCCACGTACCCTGGTGGGCGTGAACGAGGTGCGCCTGCTGGTGATCCAGCCCGACGAGACAGACCCCCTGGGCCCCCTTGGCGACTGGCTTTCCGAGGCAGGCGCCGAACTCGATGTACGGCTCCCGCCACGGGACGAACTGCCGGACAGCATCGAGGGCTATCAGGCTGTGGTGTGCCTCGGTGGCGCCATGAGCGCCGAGGACGACCGGGATCATCCGTGGCTTCGCACAGTGCGCGGTCTGCTCGCCTCCGCTGCCGGCAATGCCGTACCCACGCTCGGGGTTTGCCTCGGCGCACAACTGCTCGCCGTCGCGACGGGCGGCCTGGTCGGCAAGGGCGAGCGGGGACCGGAGGCCGGTCCGACGCTGGTGTCGAAGAAGGACGTCGCGTGGATGGATCCGCTCTTCGCCGAGCTCCCCCTGGTTCAGGACGTGCTGCAGTTCCACCAGGACGCCATCGAGCGGCTGCCTTCGGGCGCCGATCTGCTGGCGTCCTCTCCCGGCTACCCGAACCAGGCCTTCCGGTTGAACCGCTGCGTGTACGGCATCCAGTTCCACATCGAAACAACAACCGACGTGGTGCGCACGTGGGCCAGGAACTCACCCGAACTGGCCGAGTACGCCCGGCCTGGGGCCTTTGACAACGACGTGCTGGAGACCGCGCACGCCGACATCGCGGAGACGTGGCGACCGTTCGCTCACAGGTTCGTCGAACTGGCCGCCGGCCGGATCGCGCCCGCGGAGAAGCCGCGCAGCTCGCTGCCCGTCGTCTGATCGGGCAACAGGTTCGGTGATCCGCGGGCGTGCTCACGCCCGCGGATGCCGTACCCCTTCACGGAAACCGTTCTCGGGTCGGCTTTGCCCGCGAGCCATTACCGGTCGTGATCGGTTTTGGGCATGAAAATGCCCGGAGCCCCGGGAGAAGTGTGTGCTTCTCGACCGGGGCTCCGGGTAACGGGTGTTCGGCGACGTCCTACTCTCCCACAGCCCTTCGGCTGCAGTA
>NZ_PQHZ01000075.1 GCF_003385185.1 Amycolatopsis palatopharyngis
CGAACCGGCTGGTGGGCATCCTGCACGGCTGCCTCAAAACCGGCACCCTCTACGACGAGACGACCGCCTGGTCGCATCACGCCGAGAACGTTGCGGCTTGACATTTCAGCTCCTGGGATGTCTTTCACGTAATGAAGTCTGATATCGCCGCAACACAACAGTTCGTTGAAGCTGCCGCTCTCGCGGCTTCGGCGTTCTGTAGAGATGCCGAAGCGGCCGTGCAAACGTTCGCACGTGTCACCCCGCATGCCAGTCATCATCCGCAAGTTGGGCAGACAGGTGTCCAACTTCAAGAGCTGGCAGAACTTGCCCGCCAGGCGATGGTTCTCAGTATTAACCTCTATCACGCAGTGGAGGAGGTGGATAGGTTGTTTAGCTGAGGTTGTTGCTCGCGCTGGCTTCTGCTGGCCCCTCGCGCAGAACCCTGCTTCCATACTTCTCGAGCGATCTTGCTTGAGAGGGTGGCATTTGAAGGAGGCTAGCAGTGGTAGCGCTCGCCATCTGGTACGACCAGACGCCGAAGGATGACGAGGGCAACGTCGTCATTCGTGTGAGCACTGCTGCCGAACTCGACGAGCTGGTCGACCGCATCCTCGGTGAGACAGCCGAGCACGACGCGCCACCCATGATCCAGGTTGTCCTCACCGGGGTGAAGCGCTCGCCTGCCCTAGAGGTCGGCCTCGGCAAGGAGAAGGGCTTCATCGGGTATACCTCCCGTACTGAAGGGTGGCTGGACCATCGGGGATGGCGACCCCAACGCGGTCGTTTCCTACATCTACATGGGCAATCACAGCGAAGTGCCAGCGAGCGTGGAAGTTCCCCTGGCTACCGTGCGCCGAGGGCTGCACGAGTTCCTGGCGACGGGGGAGCGACCGAGTGTCGTGGAGCGATGTTGCAAGTTAACGACTTCGTCTCGCTCGCTACTCCCTATAGGAGTACCGGTATAGGCCGGTCGTCGGGTTGGTGGCTGTGGACTGATGGCGCGGTCGTCGAGCACCAGAACACGTGAGTGCGTTTCGCTAGTGCAGAAGCGGGCCGCTCCTGAAGTGGGTGTGACGGGCACCGTCAGTTGGGGGTGTACTGGGTGCCCGTCACCCCGGCTCCGAGGTGTGGGCGCACCTGGAGCTGACTGAAGCAGGGCGATGGTGGGAAACTGCTCCCGGGACTCACCGTGTTGATTTCGTCAGGGTCCGCCGTCCTGTGCCGCTCGCGCATCGCCGATCGTGCACGAACCCTGAATCAAGCGTTGTCGGGACTCATGCAATTCGATTGCGCATTGAGAACATCTCGGCGAACACGTGCCTACTATGCATTCTGAACGCGCCCGGGAAGTACGACGGAGCATCACTGCTCTGTGCGGATTGTGTGCTCTTGTGTGCCGGACTGCGTTTTTGTGCGCAGCCACGATCCACAAGTGTCCCATGGTTCCCGCCTGTCAAATCTTGCATCGAACTGCGGGTTTGAGGTGTAGCGAACCTGTGCCGGGATGACTGCCGGGTTTCTGCGCTTTTCGGAAAGTGTGTTTTGGGTCTTGACTGTTCATTTGAGACTGTGCAAGCGTGATCTCACGGTTCCGGGGGAGGCGACGAATCACTGGGAGCAATCTGCCGTGGTCGTGTCTTTCAGCGAATTCCGGAGTCGGACATCGAATAGGGGAGGGTTTCTGTGAATGTTCGAAGGTTGGTCGCACCCCTGGTTCTCGTGGGAGCGACATTGAGTGCGGGGGTAGTGGTGTCCTCGCCCGCGTGGGCGGGAGGCGACACGTCGGCAGGTGAGATCGAGACCCAGGCGTGCAGGCTCTACGCGGGGTCGATTAAGCAGACCGGGCGGGTGCTCTCGGGCAGTGGTGGCAGGGCCGGGTGCTCCACACACGCAGATGTCAACGTGGGTGTGTATGAGGAGATTGCGTGGTGGCCGGACCGTCGGCTGTCGTCGGCGAGTCGTCACGGAATCCGCAACGTGCACCTGACGGTCAGTGCGGGGTGTACCAGCATCCCGGGTCCGTATTACATCGAAACGAGAAGTTCCACCGGTGGAGTGTCCGAGGGTAGTCACAAATCGCTCTGCCACTGATCACGGTGTATGACGTGGGGTGTGGCGATCGCCGCTGTGGTGGTCGCCATGCCCTGCGGCATGAGTGTGGGTGTACTGAGTTTCGGCGAACGAGGGGGTTTCGTGCGGGTTCGTTTTGATGAGGTGTCTTTTTCTTACCGAGGTCGCCGCGCTCTGCGTGATGTCACGTGGGGCTTCGGTGGAGGTGTGACGGGGTTGCTGGGCCCGAACGGGGCTGGGAAGACGACGTTGCTGTCGCTGGTGGTGACGTTATTGAGAGCCGATTCTGGCCGGGTGTATGTCGGGGACCATGATCTGTCGACTGGGGCGGGGCGGCGGCAGGCGCGGCGGTTGCTCGGTTTTGTGCCCCAGCGATTCTCACTTGCCCCGGAGATGCGGGTCGGCGACACCGTGACCTATGCCGCCTGGGTCCATGGGGTGGCGGAACGGGACTGTCCGCAGGCGGCTGTGCGGGCGTTGGAGGAAGTCGGACTGATCGATCGGCGCGAGGATCCTGTTCGTGCGTTGTCCGGGGGTCAGCGACAGCGTCTGGGCCTGGCGGCGGCGTTGGCCCATGATCCCGCCGTGGTGGTCTTGGACGAACCGACCGTGGGGTTGGACCCCGGGCAGCGTCTCCGGCTGCGGGAGCGCGTCGCGGCGGTCGGCGAGCGGCGCACTGTGCTGCTTGCCAGTCACTTGTTGGAAGACATCGAGCACCTGTGTGACCGCGTGGGTGTTCTGGCCGGCGGCGCTGTGGTGTTCGACGGCACGGTGGCCGAACTCAGTGGCCTCATTGATGGGGCCGCGGTGCCTGAGGCTGCGCCGGGGTCCCGGTTTGAGCGTGCCTACGACGCGCTGATCGCGAAGCTGGGGGAGGCATGAGGGCGCTGCTGCGGTCGGTGAGCGGCTGGCCGTTGGGTCGTCTCGCGGTCCTGCAACCCAGCCTGGTGATTATCGCGGTCGTGTTGGCCCAAACGTGGCCTCGTCTTGCGTGGCCGTGGCAGGAGTGGATCCAGACTTCCCAGCAGTTCCACGAGCAGCTGCTCCTCGCCGCTCCCATCGCCGCCGCAGCCGCCACGTACTACGCGGGGCGGCATGCCGCGCCGGACAGAATCGCCAGCCAGCCCTGGGCTCCCCGTGCGGGAATGCCGATCGTGCTTCGGCATCTGCGCACGCTGACCATCGCGTTCACGATCAGCTACCTGCTGGGGCTGTTACCCCTCGTGGCCGTGACCGTTGCCAGTGCGGACTACGGTGGCCCCCACGTGTTGATCATGCTCACCGGTGTGGTCGGGCTGGTCGCGGCGATCACTGTCGGGTATTTGATCGGTGTTCTCGCCGGCACCGCGTGGCTGGCCCCGATCACCTTGGTTGTCACCTTCGTCCTCATGCAGTCTCCGCACATCGAGGCCGCTCTGTCGGCCGTCACTCCCGTGACGCACGTTCCGGCTGCGCTCGGGGAAACCGAGTCGGTTCCGCTGACGTGGTACCGCCTCGGGCTCTTCACCCTGATCTCCGTGGTCGCCGCTGTGGTCGCCGCGCGGGCGTTGGCGCGGCAGCACCGGTGGAAGGTGCCGTCACCGACGACCGCCGCAGCGGCGGCCCTCACGGCACTCGCCGTGGCGGTTCCCCTCGTCAGCGCTCCGAGGTTGGTGACCGCCGAACCGGCTCACCCCCGTCTCTGTCGCGACGTGTCGGGGATCGAGGTGTGTGTCCACGCGGGACACCGCTCGCAGCTTCCCGAGATCGCGAACGCGGTCACACGCGTTCGTCAGGTCACTGGCGAGGGGACGTGGGATTTGCGCAGGCTCCGGGACACCGCTCTGGCTACCCCAGTCGAGGATCCGCGGCGGCCGGAGGCGACGACGGGATGGATACCGATTTTTCCGACCAATGACCTCGGCTACTACGCCGCCTCGGCGGTCGCGTACTCCCTCAGCGGCCTCGACAACTGCGATATCGGGGATTCGGGCGAAGTGTCCGAGCAGTTCTCCCTCGCCGCCGAACTCGGCGACCGGCTGGTGCGCGACGCGGGATTCGGGCTGTCCCCCGCTGAGCCCAGCGGCCGATTCGACGAGATCTCCGTGATGCAGCTGCGTGACTGGATGCGGCATCACCGAGAGATGATCCATGGCTGTCAGCTGACGACGGACCAGCTCCCGTGATCGTCACGCACCTGCTGCGTGCACACCGTATCGGGTACATGGCGGCCATCGCCGCTGCGATGAGTGCTCTTGCCTGGGCGTTCGGGGTGAGCGCGATCAACGTGGACCTCGATCCGCTGACGCCGCCGCACAAGGTGCCGACGGTCGAGCTGATCTGCCTCGTCGCCGCGGTTGTGCTGGCAGCCCTGGCTCGCCCGCGCTTCTGGCATTGGGAGCGTTTCGGGGGCCTGCGGACCAGGCTGGCCGCCGCTGCTGTACCCGTCATCGGCACCCTGCTGGTGATGCTCCCCCTGCTCGCGAGTGTTATGCGCCTTCCCGAGGGTGTGGCTTGGGTGTGGCTCCTGCCCAACGTGATCATCCTGAGCGGGACCACGTTCACCCTGTCTGCGCTGCTCTCACCCGCGCTGGCCGCCGCCGCGGTGACCACGGCTTATCTGTCGAATGTGGTGCTCACGGCGAGCGGACACGATCCCGGTGTCCTCGCCAGCTATCCCGGGGTGAACGTCAACTGGTCACTCGCCACGATCAGCGTGCTCGCTGCCGTGGGCGTCCACGCCTACAGCCACGGCACCAGCCGCTGGGCCCAGGGGCTCATCCGCAACGCGTAGCCACACCACCAGCGCCTCGGCCGTCGTTCACGGTTCCGTGTCGAGGAAGCTGGGGTTGGTGGCCAGTGTGGCGTGCAGCTCCAGGCCCCGCGGGTCCTTCAGATCATCGAAAACAGCAACGGCTTCCCGGAGGCACTCCATGCTCAACTCGTGCTCGCCCATGGCTGTCAACGCCTCGGCACGCACCACGAGTGTGTCCGCGTAACCCCAGCGTTCACCCTGGATGCGTCGAATGGCCAGGGCCCGGTCGAGCTGAGGTAGTGCACGTTGCGGTTGCTCGCTGTGCAGGTACAGGGCACCCAGATGATGACGAGCCAGGCTCTCCGCGAGGGGAGAGTCGTGCCGCTTCGCTATGCGAATCGCCTCGTGTAGACAGTCGATGCCGTCGTCGAGACGGTCAACCCGCCCGTACACGGTTCCGAGCATCGCGTGAACGACCGCGACGCTGAGCTCGAGCCCACCGCGCTCGAACAACCTCGCCGCCTCGGTGAACGCCGCGATGGCATCGTCAGGACGATCGATGCGGGTGTAGGTCAACCCGAGGGTGACGGCGGTCCACCCCTGCCCCTCGTCATCACCCCGATTGTGATGAAGGCGAGTCGCGTCCTGCAAGAGCGTCAGCGCGTCGTCGGTCTTGCCCAGTTCACTGAGGACAGCGGCGAGGTTTTGTTGACAGCGTGCAACTCCCACGTCATCAGCTGCTGCCTTCGCGCAGTGCAGCGCCTGGCTGGCACTGTCGATCCATGCACTCCATTTCTTGGTGAGATAGAAGAAGGGCTGCAGCGTGCTGGGCAGCATCCACGCGGAGCTGATGCCCCGAGTCGCGGCCAGGTGCGTCACGCTCGCGATGGCGTCCAGCTCGGTTTCACACCAGGCCATTGCCCCGGCGTGATCGTCGAACGCGAACTGCTGAGGGCTGATTCCGGCCGTGTCCACAGCGATCGCGCGTCCCGCCCAGTCCGGCGCGAGCACGTTGGTGGCGTTGGCGGCCGAGGCGCAGTACCACCGCAGGAGACGGTCGACAGCGCCGTCGCGTTGTGCTGGAGTCTCTTCCGCCTGTACCCGTTCTGTGGCATACAGCTGGACGAGGTGGTGCATCTTCACACGCTGCCCCGGCGATGACTCCACCAGATGACTGTTGGCTAAGGCCGACAACGACTGAGTTCCACAAGCGATGTCGGTTCCCGCCAGTGCCGCCGCCGCACCCACGCTGATCGGCGTCTGCGCATGGAGCCCGAGGAGCCGGAACATCGTCGCTTCCGCCGGTTTCAACGCCCGGTAGGACAGATCGATCACACCACGGACGTTCGTCGTCTCGTCAGCGGAAGCAAGAAAGTCCAGTCGGCTGCTCTGTGGCCCGAGCTGGTGTGCCATCTCCCGGAGGGTGAGGTGCGGTTGTGTCGCCAGGTGCTCTCCCGCGATGCGCACAGCCAGAGGCAGACCCCCGCAGTGGCGCACGATAAGCTCCGCATTGGCTGTTTCCGCGGCGACACGGGCGCGACCGGCAAGCTCTCCGAGAAGCTGTACCCCCTCGTGGAGCCGCAGGGGACTCAGCCGCACATGGGTCGCGCTGGCGTGCAACGCTAAGCCCGACAGATGAACCCGACTGGTGATGATCACAATGCTGCCGGCTCCGGGCAGCAAGGGACGGACTTGTTCATAGGAGGCGGCGTTGTCCAGCACGACCAGCATCGGCCTCGACGCCAACACCGACCGCAGGCGCGCTGTCCGTTGCGACAGGCTGTCCTCAGCGGCCCGCGCAACCCCCAGTGCCCCCAAGAACTCGTCCAATACCGCGTCCGGCTGACGAGGCTGTTCGACATCGAACCCCTGCAGATCGGCATAGAGACACCCCGCGGGGAACCGCTCGACGAGGGACGCGGCCCAGTGCAAAGCGAGCGCGGTCTTACCAATGCCCGGCGCTCCCTCAATCACCGTCGTAATCGCCGATCCCGGCGGCGTAGCGATACGCAGCGACGTATCGAGCGTGCGCAGGTACTCCGTTCGCCCGACGAAATCGGCGAGCGCTGGCGGGAGCTGCGACGGGCGCATCGCGTCCCACCGCGTCAGGCCTTCCTCCCGCTCCGCCAGCCGTAACAGTGCACCCTTCGCCCCGAGCACAGTGTCGATTTCGGTGGCCAAGGACAGCGGCAGCGACCGATGCCCATGCAGCACCTTCGATAGATAGCTTTCACTGAAGCTCGTCATCTCGGACAACACTGCGAGCGATATGCCTCGCTGACGCCGCCAACGCTGCACTTCCATCCCAAAACGTGTTATCCCGGCCATACTCTCCCCAAAATGAAGTGATCACGTGTAATCACGTGCAATAACGGCACCAGGCACGGTGCGGCGAGACGAATTGATTAGGCGGGGACCCGAGTTCGACAAGCAGACGGCGAAGAGTCAGCGCGCCCACGGATGTCGCGTACCACTGGGCAGCGATCGAGCGATGACTCGCAGGCGAGGACGACTTCGATGGAGACGGCTGAACCGAGGGCAACTCGAATGGCCTACCGCTCGTATCGGCAGACAGCGCTTCGTCATCGTGACTCCTCCCCTTGTCGCCGTGGTCGCCACCCGACAGAGATCGGGACGTCCTCCCCTGAACTGGCGAAACGGCAATACGAGGTTGGTATCTCGTGCTTCGTGGGCACCGCAAGCAACCCAGACGAACTAGACCCATACGAGTGAACGGCGGTAAGTAGAAGTACTCTCCGTGCGACCAAAAACTACGAAGCTGCTGGTAGGGAGTTTTCCTAAGCGAGGTAGCGCCTGCCGTGCGGGCCTACTGACCACCCACAGGGGACTGAACTGACAAGTCGCGCGTGAGTCGACCGTTGAAGTTGCGCAGACTTAGTGTCCACCCTCCCCGGGAGGGTCGGTCGGCCTCATTCAGCAGTTGGCCAAGCATCCCCCCGCCCGCTTGGACGATTCAGATAGCCCGTGGCCGTCCTATGTCGCCATATCGCTGGTGGAGGAAGCCCGCCGCGATTGATTACTGCGGAGCGGAGTCGTACGCGGATTGCCAGGCCAGTGTGACCGGGCGTTTCGCGGTCTGCAGGAACGCCACCAGCGCCTCAGTGATCGTGTCGATTTCAACCTCGCAGTGCGGAGGAAATTCATCGGTTTCGTACAGCGCGGCCATTTCGGGACCGTTGCCGTGGCTGTAGAGGTGTACCGGATCGATGCCGTGGCCGTCATTGCCCTGGTAGGACAACGCTCCGTGCTCGCCATGGATGCCGACGATCAGGGAGTGGTCCGGCACGGTGAGGAACGCCTCTGGGTCGTCTTCGTCGGGGATCAAGGTCTCGATCCGAGGGCGCCTGGTGTGGGTGAGGATGGCGTCACTGATCTGGCTACGCGACAACAGCGTGACGAACTCTCGCACCTGCTCGGGTGTGGCGAGTGTGGCGACGTGTTCAGCGGGCGGCTGGTCGGGGGCGTGAACCCAGTATTGGGCTTGGATCGTCACGAGGTGCGCTTCCCTTCATACCGGTACGGCTCCCCCTGTGGACCGTAGACGATGAGTGTGGCATCCGGTGGGAGGAAGTACCGGAGGAACCGGTGGCAACTGACGTTGGTGACCGGGTCGATTCCGCACGGGTCCTTGCCGATCACGATGGAGCGTGTCTCGCCCGCACTCATCGTGGAGGCCTGCTTGATCTCGATATGTCGAGCAATGTCGGGCACGAAGCCGCCGCGAGCCAACCCGAGTTCACGCGCACGCTGGACCGCGGCCGTGTAGGCGGGGTCGATTTGCCCGGAAGTCAGGGTGGTCCCACTGGCCAGCTCCTGATCACCTTGCTCGCCGGTGTCACCCAGCCGCCATCCCTGCAGTGGCCTCCCATAGGGCCAGGGATTGTCCAGCTTGGCACGGTAGCCCACCACGCGATCCGCGAACGTCGGAGCGGATGCGGGGGCCGCTGGGCGAGAGGGTGCTACGGAGGCAGGAGCGGTGTCACCGTGCTGGCTGATCCACTCTTCAGTGTGTCGGCGCACGGTCCGCAGAAGAGTTCGAACCTGGTCCACGTCGTCTGGCAGAGAGGCCAAGCGGGTGTGTGCTATGGCAAGACGGCTGCCGTTATTGGTGCCGGCGGCCAATGCGGCAAGCTGCGGAAGAAGGTCATCGAGAAGCCGCCCGTGCGCGTTTTGAACTGTTCCCTCTGGAAGCGTGTCGAGAGCGGTACGGAGCTTACCGATTGTCTCGCTGAGCGCCGACATCGCTCACAAGGTTTCGTTGTAGTAGGCGATGTCCTCGGTCACCTGTTCCAAGACCGCGACCAACTCGGCGATGCGTCCCACTGCGGCGGACGCCGCCGCCTGCGCTGCCTGGGCTGATGGGTGGTCGCTGCCGCGCCATGCTATGACCAAAGTCGCCCGAGAGTCTTCGGCGTTCCGGTAAGCGGCGGACAAATGGGAAACGGGAAGTTGCGCGGCCAGGTTCGTCAACTGCGTACGAAGGTCAGCAACAGACATGGCACACAGCATGCACTCGACCCCCGACACAATTCGTTCAGCGAGTCACCCGACCAGCATGAAGACCCCGAGGTCGGCGAATCGCATGTAACCACGATCTCGGCGACCGGGACGAGCTTTACGTCAGGATCTGCGCAGCGGCGACCTCTGCCTGCTCAGCGGCCTGACAGACACCCAGTCGCCGGTGCAGGCAAGGTAGAGCTTCACGCCCCAGTAGCACAGCGAGTTCGACGCGCAGTAGCCGTAGCTGGCGTGTCCGGCCAGGTCCGAGCGCTTTCGCCGTTTCCCTGCGACATCCCCAGGGCAGCGGGGGGCGTCGGTGATCCACATGTCGTCGAACTATGACGGGCAGCACGCAGCACTGTGAGCATTTCTTTGCGCAGCAACGGCTGCGCGGCGTTCAACCTCTTATGGTAGCCGGACTGGGTCAACATCCCAGGGAATGCCGCGCGCCACTCGGTGTCGGCGCGGATGTGCCGGATCGCTGGTGCTCACTGTCGTAGTGCTGCAGCATCTGCGCGACGGCTGTCGTGGTCAGCTCACTGTCAGTCAGCTCAGGTCGGAGCCTACGACCGGCACGGAAAGGCACCACGTGATCATCGACCAACACACACAGTGCCGTCTGGCCCGAGGCGCTGAGTGTTGATCGCACCACGATCAGCCACCGGGAACGCGGCGAACAGCAACTCCAACCCTGGCCACGCCCCGACCTCGGCCTCAAGCTCAGCATCACGTTGGAAGTGCTGGGTGAGCTTCTGCGGCATCTTGCCCTGGGCTTGCGGCCTGATCGGGCCGCAAGCCACCCTACCAGCGGAAACGGCCCCAAACGGCGTGGTTCGCACAATGACGAAATCGGTGGGCCGCCAGGGGCTCGAACCCTGGACCCAAGGATTAAAAGTCCTTTGCTCTACCAACTGAGCTAGCGGCCCTCCGCCAGTCTAACGATGGTCCGCTGATTGCGAGCACGCCGGGGCGGTACCAGTGGTCGTGAGTGACGAGGTTGACGCTGCGCTGTCAGCGCGAGGCACCGGGGCGAATCGCTCTCCGACACCGACGATCGCCGACGTCGAACAAACGACGGGGCGCGAAGGAACTGGCCGATGATGTCGACCTATGGATAAAGATCTGCGCTGGTTCGCATGCGCGAGCTGACCAGTACGTACAGCGCCCCACCGCCGCGCAATCGCTTGTGTCTTGACTGGTGAGCACAAGACCTGGACAGATCTGTCCTCCCGCGAAGGCTGCCTACGCGGCGGACGATGCGTCACGGTGGGGTCATGCGAGCCGATCGATACCAGGGACTCCGAGTTAGTTGGGGAGCGGTGTTCCTGGTCGCCCCGGTAGCAGGGAACACCATCCCAGGCGTCGCTGACATCGACTTGCTGGAAACAGCGGAAGCTCGAGGCGATGCTCCAGTCCGAGAGATTGACAACTCTAGGACGCAAAACGGGGACCTTGTCTGCCGGAGCACCAGTTGCTTCCGGCTTGTGCGGTGCGGCGGTTGCCAGGAACTCGGCCTACGCGTCCGCCGCACCGCCACATTGCATCAACCCCGATGGTCCGGCAGGAGCGCATAATGGCCCACTTCCTCCTCCGTTGCTCTCACACACGACCACTGGACGAAACCGATGACGCCGAAGTCGGCGAACTCGTCGACAATCCTGAGTCCATACCTCGGTTCGTGTGGTGCGACGCCTGCACCGTCTGGCAGCCCGTCTCGGATCTCGTCAGCGTCGCGGTGTCAACTACCGATAGCGGTGGCGAGAACGAACCTATGCTCGACGACGAGGTGAACGTTCAGTGGACTTCCACGGAGGTCCCGGAGCCCCGCGCCGGACAGTCTTCGGGAACGGCCAACCTCGAATCGTCCCCTGGCTTGGATGCAGTCGCGCCACCGACCGCCGGACGGCACCGCAGATCCTCGCAGTCGGAGGAGTACGCGCGATGACGGCATGCATCGGCTACCAGAGTCTCCACCTGGAATGTGCGCTATCCGCCGAGTGTCAGCATGATGAACGCCCCAACGAACAGACACGGGCCGAACGGCACCACCAGGCCACCGCGTTCGTCGCGACGGCGGGCACTCGGAACGGCGAGCAGTATCAGTGCCAGCACCGAGGCCACCAACAATGCACCGGCGACCTCCGGCCACCCGGACCATCCAGTCACCACTCCGATCACGGCTGCCACGCTCAAATCCCCGGCGCCCACGCCTCCGTCGCTGACCACCGCCAAGACCAGGAACAGCGCTCCCACCGCCACCAGCGCCCCCAGAGCACGCACGCCAGGGGCAGCTTCGCTCCGGACGATGCTCAGCACTGTGAAGCCAACACAGGCGCCGGCCAACTGCGGGTACACCAGCGCCCGGGGCAGCCGGTGCTCGCACCAGTCGATCACCGCCAGGGGAACCGCCAGCACCGCCACGAACCCGTAGACGACGAGTTCGCCACGGGCTCCGACTCGCCACGCCAGCAAACCCAGGACAGCGGCGGTGAGCGCGGCACCGAGCCACCACGAGCCGGCCAGCACACGGTCCCGTCGCAGAAACCGGCGCGTGAGTCCGCTCGCGACCGTGCCAAGGACCAGCCCGGCCGAGGCAGCGCCAACGGTCCACGCGCCGCTCGCTGTGACCTGCACGATCCCTCCACCCGTCGGATGATCACCCGCAACGCCATCCTGCCCGCCCGCTCCCCGGTCCCGCCCGCACTCAACCCAACGAGTGAACTTCCCGGCAGAGCGGCCGCTCGGAACAGCGTTGCCACGACAGTCGGTCTAGAGGCGAGCCCGCCATCGGGACGTATCACCGCCTGGCCTGCCCGCACTCACCTGCGATCGTCGACGAACTGGGGGACCGTGATGACCCACCGCAGCATCCGCCTCACCCTGGCCGCACTCACCACCGCGACCGGACTCGGCTTGAGCGTGAGCGCCTGCAGCCCGGACAGCGGTGCAGCCCCTGCCACCTCAGACCCGGCCCCACAATCTTCGACGACCACCACGGCCACCTCCCCAGCAGATAACGCCAAGCAGAAAGCCATCGCCGCCTACCTTGGTATGTGGAGTGACATGGCGACAGCCGCCACAACCTCAGATTGGCAGTCCTCGACGCTGGCTCAGAACGCGACGGGCGAGGCGTTGCAGACCATCTCACGCAGCCTCTATGCCGATCACTACAACGGCCTGGTCACCAAGGGGCGCCCGGTCAACCATCCCGAAGTAGCGTCGGTGGATCCGCAGGACAAGCCCACGTCGGTGACCATCACCGATTGCGGTGACTCGACGGACTGGCTCAAGTATCACGCCGACAGTGGCGAACTCGCCGATGACGAGCCAGGAGGCCGCCGGCACATCGAAGCCCTGGTGAAGAAGGCTGTCGATGGCTCCTGGAAAGTCACGACGTTCGCCGTGCACGAGGTCGGATCATGCGGCACGTAACCAAATCAGCGGTGACAACTCTCGCGGCTCTGGGGATCGTGGCAGTTTCGGCCTGTCCGGCCTTCGCGGACGGGTGGGGAAACGTCGAGTGTGGTGCGGGAGGAAATCCCTCCTGCGACCTCAGCGCTGGGAGCTCAGGTGCTGACTCCCCACACGCTCCGAGGAACCCAGGGGCGCAACACCATGCACAACCGGACGGTGACAAGCACAAGAGTGGTCCGTCATCACAGGGCGACAGCATTGTCGGTGTTGATCCCAATTTGGCGGATTGTTCCTATGTGCGTAGCAATTATCAGCCGCCGGCCAATGGGGTGCAGACGGCCAGCTACCGGCCACGGTCCTCGGGTTCGGGTGGGATGCAGTTTGTGTCGCTGACCCACTCGCGCCCTCAGGGGGTAGTGCTGGCGCAGGCTCCAGGCGAGGGGGGCGGGTGGTATGTCTACCGCTGTTCCGGTGAGGGCATGCGTGATGCTTTGTATCGGGCGCCGGTGTGGATTGCCGATGATGAGGCGCCGGGAGCGGAACCGGTGCCGTCGCCGGAGCAGTTGGCGGAGCAGGCTCGGGCGCAGCTGCGGTTGCCGAGCCCGGTGATCGCTTCGAGCCCGGCTGGGACGCAGTTGGTGCGGTTGCCGACGTGGCTGTGGCTGGACCGCGCGATGTGGCAGCTGCAGTCCGCGACGGCGGCGGTGTCGGCGGTGTCGGTGACCGCGACGGCGACACCGACGTCGGTGTCCTGGGCGATGGGCGATGGCAGCACCGTGACCTGCACCGGCCCAGGAATCCCGTTCCCGGGCGGTGGTGATCCGCGGTCGGCGTCGCCGGATTGCGGTCACACCTATCAACGGTCCTCTGCGGCTGTCGCGGGGGAGCGGTTCGAGGCCACGGCGACGGTGTCGTGGCGGATCACCTGGTCCGGCGGCGGGGCCTCGGGGACGTTTCCGGACTTGACCACCAGCGCCTCGGCGTCGTTCCGGGTCGCCGAAGCCCAGGCCCTGGGCACCGGATAGGCGCGACACCCCTTTCCAACTGAATGCCCCTTTTTTGTTCCTTTCCTGACCACGCATTAACGGCAGTGGAGATCGCTGGGTGAATGCGTGGTGCGGGTGATCTATGCCTGGAGGTCTGATCGTGACCAGCACCGACACTTCCGCCCCTGGCCGCACTGCGGCCGGTGACACCCGCCCGGTGTCCTGGCTGGATTCTTCGGGCTCGGCGCCGGCGTCGGCTCCGCGTCGGGGGCGTCGGCGCCGGTTGCCGCATTTGGTGGCGGGGATGTTGCTGGTGGTGGTGTGTGTCGGGGGTGCGGTGTGGTGGACCAGCAGCACTCAGGATCGGGTTCCGATGCTGGCGTTGGCGAGGCCGGTCACGGTCGGGCATGTGCTGACCCAGGCGGACGTGCGCACCGTCGCGGTGTCCGCGGCGCCGGGTGTGGCGTTGATTCCGGCGGAACAGGCGGGCAGTGTGGTGGGCCGCCCGATGGCGATGAGTCTGGGGGCGGGGGCGTTGCTGACCCCGGACGCGGTGGGCGCTGCGGTGCTCCCGGCGGCGGGTCGGGCGGTGGTCGCGGTCGGGGTGAAGCCGGGCCAGTTTCCCCCCGAAATCGCCACCGGCACCCCGGTGACCGTCGTCGTCACCGCCGCCAGTGCGACGGGAGCGTCGACCGGTAGTGCGCAGGGGGACGGTCCCGGGACGTCCTGGACCGCGACGGTCGTCGGTGTCGCAGCCGCGGGCACGGATCAGACCACGGTGGTGTCGCTGGATCTCGACACGGCCGGGGCGTCGCAGCTGGCGCAGGTCCCGGCCGGGCAGCTCGCGCTGGTGATGCAACCCGCGGGGGGTGGGCGCTGATGCTCATCGCCGTGTGTTCGGTGAAAGGGTCGCCAGGGGTGACCACGCTGGCGGTCGCGCTGGCCGCGCAGTGGCCGCAAGCCGAGAGCACCCGTCGTCTGATCGCCGAGGTCGACCCGTCCGGGGGTGATCTCGCGATGCGGTTCGGGCTCTCGGCCACCCCGGGCCTGGTCAGCCTCGCCGCCGCCGCACGCCGCACCCACGGGCCCGGGGTGGTGTGGGAGCACACCCAGGCCCTGCCCGGCCGCGCCCGGGTGCTGGCGGCCCCGCCCGGCGGCGGGCACGCCCGCGCCGCGCTGTCCACCCTGACCGCCACCCCGAACGGGCCGTCGTTGCTGCACGCGGTCGCCGGCGAGGCGGGGGTGGTGGTGCTGGCGGATTGCGGGCGCGTGGATCCCGGGTCACCGGCCGAGGCGATCGCGCGCCGCGCGGACGCGCTCGTCCTGGTGACCGGAACCCAGGGCGACGACCTCGCCCACACCGCAGCCCGTTTGGGCGAGCTGGCCGGCTGGACGCCGCGCCCGGGGCTCCTGCTTACCGGGGAGGGATACCCGACCGTGGACGTCGAGCGGGAGCTGGGCGTGTCGGCGATCGGCCGCCTCCCCCACGACCCGGCCGCGGCCGCCCTCATCAGCGGGCACCGGAGAGCACCGGCTCGCCGCCGTGGCAGTGGCGGGCTCGCCCGCCAGACGGCCGCGCTCGCCCGCGCCCTGGCCACCCCTGCGGCACCGCCCTCCGTCGCCGCCCCGCCGCAGGCGCATGCGGTGGGGATGGTGCCGGGCGTGCCTGCCCAGCAGGTGCGTCACCAGCCGGGCACCACGGTGAGCACCCCAATCGGACACCGGCCGTCCATACCGCCTCTGCGGCCTCCGATGCCCGTGCCGCCGCTGGGCAACGGCCTGTCTCGCAACGGCCACCAGCCCAGCACCTTCGGGAAGGAGCCACTCCCGTGACCCAGACCGACCACACCGCAGCACCTCATCCCACTCTGGCCGGGGATGTGGGGGAGGCGGAGCAGCGGTTGCGCACCCGGCTGCGCCGGGCGCTGACCACGGATTTGCCCGGCCGGGTCGAGGCCGCCACCGGCACCCACGGTGCGGGTGTGAGCCTGGCCCGGCGCCGGGAGATCGGCCGGGAGGTCCTCGACACCGCGATCGCCGCGCACAGTGAGGCGGAGCTGCTGGCAGGGCGTGTGTTGGTGGACTCGGTGTGCGAGCAGCGGCTCGTCGAGCAGGTGCTGGACGAGCTGTTCGGCCTCGGTGGTCTGCAACCGCTGCTGGCCGATCCGTTGGTGGAGACGATCGCGGTCAACCGCTTCGACCGGGTATTCGTCCAGTACAACGACGGCCGCCGCGCCCAGGTCGCCCCGGTAGCGGAGTGCAATGAGGAACTCACCGACCTGATCCGCACCCTCGCGGCGCGCGCCTCTTCCGAAGAGCGCCGGTTCGACCGCGGCTCGCCCGCGCTGAACCTGCAACTGCCCGGCGGCGAACGGCTGTTCGCCGTGCTGGGGCTGACCGCGGGGGGCGTGACGGCGTGCACGATCCGCCGGCACGGCTACCTCACCGCCACCCTCGCCCAGCTGCGCCGCCGCGGCACCCTCGACGTCGGGCTGGAGCGGTTCCTGCGCGCACTGGTGCGGGCACGCAAGAACGTGCTGATCACCGGCGGCACCGGCGCCGGAAAAACCACCCTGCTGCGGGCATTAGCCTCGGAGATGGACCCACTCGAACGCATCGTCACCGTCGAGGACGCCTTCGAACTCGGCCTCGGACTCGATCCCGGGCTCCACGCCGACGTCACCGCCCTGCAGGCCCGCGAACCCAACGTCGAGGGCGCGGGCAAGATCGATCAGGCCGAGCTGGTCCGCTGGGGCCTGCGGATGTCCCCGGACCGCGTGATCGTCGGGGAAATCCGCGGCGCCGAAGTCATCCCGATGTGCAACGCGATGTCGCAGGGCAACGACGGCTCCATGGCCACCCTGCACGCCTCCAGCTCGAAAATCGCCTTCACCCGCCTCGCCTCCTATGCCGCGCAAGGCCCGGAACGGCTGCCCCTGGAGGCCACCGCCCTGCTGGTCGCGAGCGCGGTGCATTTCGTGGTGCACCTCGACCGCGCCACCGACCGGACCACACGGGTGATCGCCTCGATCCGCGAGGTCACCGACGCCGAGGCGGGCTCGGTGATCTCCAACGAAATCTACCGCCGTGGCCCGGACCGTCGAGCCGTGCCGGTGGCCGGGGCGTTGCGCGCGGACACCCTCGACGACCTGGTCGCGGCCGGGTTCGACCCGAACCTGTTGAGCCGCCCGGAGGGGTGGTGGACGCCATGAGCATCGACACCAGCACCATTCTCGCCGCCGTGCTCGGCGTGGGTGCCGCCCTCGGCGTGCTCCTGATCGTGGCCGCCTGGCGCCGGCCCGCGGCGGCGTCGTCGCCCTCGCGGCGGGCCGGGCTGATTCGCGCGGCACGCGGCCATGCTGGCGAGCGGCGTGCGCTGCTGCGCCTGACTGTGGCCGTCGGTGCGGGTGTGCTGACCGGAGCCGTGACCGGGTGGATCGTCGGCGCCATGCTGGCCACCGCGACGGTGTGGTTCCTGCCCCGCCTGGTCGGCCCCGATCGCGCCCACACACAGCGGGTCGCGCGCATCGAGGCGATCGCCTCCTGGACAGAGATGCTGCGCGACGTCCTCTCCGCCGCGGCGGGGCTCGAGCAAGCCATCCTCGCCACCGCCAAGCTCGCGCCCGCGGCCATCCGCGGCGAGATCGCCGCCCTCGCCGCGAGGCTGGAAAGCGGGCAGCGCCTGGCGCCGACGCTGCGGGCCCTGGCACGCGAGCTGGACGACTCCACCGCGGACCTCGTCCTCGCCGCACTGGTCCTGGCCGCCGAGCACCAGGCCCGCCAGCTCGGCGACCTGCTCGGCTCGCTGGCCACGACCGCCCGCGAGCAGGCCGCCATGCGCCTGCGTGTGGAAACCGGGCGGGCACGGACCCGGACCTCGGTGCGGGTCATCGTCGCCACCACCCTGGCCTTCGCCGCCGGGGTCGTGGTGTTCAACCGCGCCTACCTCGACGTCTACAACACACCCACTGGCCAGGTCGTCCTGCTGCTCATCGGCGCATTGTTCGCCGGCGGGTTCGCCTGGCTCGCCCGGATCGCCACCAGCGGAGCCCAACCCCGGGTCCTCACCCTCGACACCACCGACCCGCCCACAGCACCCGCTGGGAGCGCGGCAACGACCATCGGAGGTGAGTACTCGTGATTCCCGCACTCGCTTTCGGCACGGGTGCGGGTCTCGGCCTGTGGCTGCTGCTGACCTGGGCCCTGCCACCTCACCCGGCACTGAGCGACCGCCTCGCCCAGGTCGACACACGGCCACCGGCCACACCGATCGTCCTCGCGGCCGACGCCGCCTGGGTCACCACCTGGGGCGGGATATTCGTACCGGGCCTGCGCAAGCTCGGGCTGCCCGGCGCGACGATCCACGCCGATCTGCGGGTCATCGGCCGCGGCGTCGACACCCACCTCGCGTCTCAAGCGTTGCTGGCCGTGGCCGGGCTGCTCGCCCCGTGGTTCCTGCATGCACTACTGGCCCTCGGCGGGTTTTCCTTGGGTGTGGAGGTGCCGCTGCTGGCTGGGCTCGCGCTCGCCGCACTCGGCTTCCTGACCCCCGATCTCGACGTCCGCGCCAAGGCGGCCCGGGCGCGGCGAGAATTCCGCGACGCGCTCTCGGCGTTCCTGGATCTGGTGTGGATCACCCTCGCCGGCGGGGCCGGCGTCGAGGCCGCTCTCGGCGATGCCGCGGCCGTCGGCGCGGGCCCGGCATTCGACATGATCCGCCGCACGCTGGACACCGCGCAGCTGACCCGCACCACCCCGTGGAACACCCTGCGCCGCCTTGGGGAGGAACTCGACATCACCGAACTGTCCGAACTCGCCGAGTCGATCTCCCTGGCCGGCACCGAAGGCGCCCGTGTCCGCGCCTCGCTGGCCGCGAAAGCCCACGCCCTGCGCACCCACCAGATCACCGCCGCCGAAGCCGACGCCCAGGCGGCCACCGAACGCATGGCACTGCCCGTGACGCTGCTGTTCGTCGGGTTCCTCGGCTTCATCGCCTACCCGGCCGTCATTCAAGTCCTCAACGGACTCTAGCCACTCATCCGATACCCGCCCAGCAGGAAAGGCGTTGCACGACAAGGGAAAGAAGGCACCATCATGTTGCACCACATCCGCACCCTGCGGGACCTGACGTGGGCGCGCATCACCCTGCTGCGCGCAGACCCGGAGCGCGGGGAGATCACCACCACCGTCATCGTCACCGCGCTGATGGCCATCGCCGCGATCGCGATCATCGCGATCATCGTGGCGAAGCTGACGCAGAAGGCGAACTCCATCGACCTCGGCCTCGGCCTCGGCCTCGGCGGCTGACCCATGCCCGCCCGGTCGATCGGAAGAACTCGCGCCCGTGGGCTGGCCGGGCGCCTGCGATGCGCGTTGCGGGGAGACCGGGGCGAGGCCACCCTCGAGCTGGTCATCGCCACCCCATTGGTGCTGCTGGCGTTGCTGGCGATCATCCAGTTCGCCGTGTGGTCCCACGCCACTCACGTCGCCCAGGCCGCCGCCTCCCAAGCCCTGGCCGCGACCCGGACCCAGGACGGCACCACCAGCGCCGGGCACGCCGCGGGCCAGCGCCTGCTCGCCGAGCTGGCCGCCGGGCCGTTGCGCCATCCCGACGTCACCGTGTCCCGCGGCGCGACCACGGTGTCGGTGAGCATCCGCGGCGAGGCCGCCGCAGTCCTGCCCGGTGTGCATCTGCACGTGCACGCCGAAGCCGTCGGCGAGGTCGAACGCTTCATGCCCGATGTTCACGAATTCACGGATTCTGAATTGTCCGTTGCCGGGAACTCGAGGGCTGGAGGCGCAGGATGACGGTATCGGGGCGCTCAAGTTCGGCGCGGCAGACAGGGATCGTTTCAGCTTGTGCGGTGCGCGGTGGCCAATTGGGTCATGTATCGCTTGGTTATCCGTCCGCCGTAGCCGGTGTCGATCAGGTTCGAGATGCAGTTGAGCAGCCCTGTTTGTTGGGCTGGTGGCATCGCTCGGTGTCCCGAGTAGGTCAAAAGCAGATCGATGTACTCGTGGGTGCTGTAGGTCTGCTCCCACTCGTAGCGGCGGAACTGGACGGGACCGAAACGTCGGGATTCATCGATCTCGGTCGAATCGGTTGGCACATCGCCGGACGCCGAAAGACGCAAGCCCGGCGGTGTGGTGGGGTCGAAGCGTTCGTAACATTCCTGAACCTCCGCAAAGAAGGATTCGGTGCCACCGGCGATGTGGTGGGTGGATATCACCGCCAGGGTGCCGCCAGGGCACAGGGCGTCAGCGGCCTTGCTCGTCCGTACCGCGAGGTCGAGCCAGTGGAAGGCCGTCGCGGACAGCACGATGTCGAACCCGGCGGCGGGCAGCGTCCAGTCCTCGAATGCCGACACCACTACCTGCGCTGTGGGAAAGCCGACGAGATGCTGCCGTGCGATGGCGGCCATGTCGGTGCTCAACTCGACCGCGACAATCGCGCATCCGAGCCGAGCCAAGGAAAGCGTTGCTTGGCCAGTGCCGCAGCCGATCTCCAGCACTCGGGACCGAGGACCGATGGTGCCGAGGTCGTCGAACAGCTCGGCGGGGTACCCCGGTCGGCAACGGTCGTAGCGTTCAGCGGCCTCGCCGAAGACCGTTCGCAGTTTTTCCCGCCCAAGTTCTGTCACGAACACAGGCTACTGGGGCGCGTTGATCAGCCCAGGCGGAACAAGCACGGCGGTGTACCGGCTCGCGACTTCGACGCTGAGCCCGAACAGGTCGCAGACAGACATCGCCTCTAAGTCCCCCTGCCGCGACGGCGATCCCGGTGCTGGCCGAAAGGACACCCTGATGACACACCACACAGCGACTCGACCGACGACGCCCGTGCGGGCCGCGCTGTTCCCGGACGGGCCGGATTTGCTGCTGTTGAACCCGGATATCTGCGAGCGGCGGTGGCGTGGTGAGCGTCTCCGTGCCGGGTTGCGTCCGCGGATCGTCCTCACCGGACTGACCGGCGCCGTCCTTGCGGTCCTCGCCGCCTCCTCAGACAGCGGTTTCAGTGCGGTGTTCGCGTTGGGCGCCGGAACCCTCGCGGTCGGCGCGAGCACGGTCGCCGGCTGGCGCAACGCCACCCGCGTGCTCACCGACCACCGCCATGGTTCGGGAAGTCCGTGTCGTCTCGATCGTGTGCGGGGCGAGTTCTTCCTCCGCAGCCCCGACCTCGCCGAGGTCGCCACCGCGGCGCGGACCTTGATCGCCGGGGTGGACGAATTGCACCGCAGCCCGGCCCGCGCCTGGATCGACCCCGCGCTGCTGGGGGAAGTGCACCGGGTGGTGTGGGAGACGCTGTGCTGCCTGGACCGCACTCGCCCCGCGCGCAGTCTCGCCGACGACCTCGCCGCCGAGCCCGACACCGAGGCCGGCGAGCTGGCCGCCGCGGCACGCCAGGCGGTCGACGTGATCGACGACAGCCTCGGTGAGGTGGTGCGGCACGTGCACGCCTGCCTCGTGCTCACCCGGGCCTGGGAGGCCAAACTGCGACAGCGCGAACTGGCCGCCCTAACCGATCGCACCCTCGCCGTCCTGCCCGGCCACGCCCACGCACGTCGGGTGGCCGAGGCCGCGGAAGCGTTACCGCGCGCGGTGTTCGCGCATATCACCGCGGCCCGCGACGTCACCGGCGCCGGAGCGTTCCCCTGGGAACAGCCACCGTCCTCGTGGCCGCGAGGCCGACGCATCCTGTCTCGCCGCGATATGCCGTCGCGGGGAGCGCGGTCAGACGAGGGCCTGTCGTGAGCCGCCACGGTCGGACGGCGGCCCGGGGGTGGCTGCGGCGGTGGTGGGCGGGCGAGGGCGGCTCGGTGACCGCCGAGGCCGTGCTCATCACGCCGCTGCTGGTCATGCTGCTGGTGTTCGTGGCCGTGGTGGTCCATCGTGGCGTCGACGCCCGGCTGCGGCTCGACGACGCCGCCCACCAGGCCGCGCGCGCCGCCACCCTGCACCGCAGCACCCCGGCCGCGGCCACCGCCGCCCGCGACACCGCCGGGGCCGCCCTCGCCCAGGCCGGGCTGGTGTGCCGCGACGTCGCCACCACCCTGACCGGCACACCGGAGCCCGGTGACGTGGTGACCGTGCGGGTGCGCTGCACCGTCGACTTCGGCCAGGCCCTGCTGCTCGGCGTGCCCGGCGAGACGACCCTCGAATCGACCGCCAGCGAGGTCGTCGATACCCACCGATCCCAGCCCGGCACCGGAGCGACACCATGACCCCCCGCGCCCCGAACGTCGGCGGGTGGGGTGTCTGGTGGCGCGCCGACGACGGCCGGGTGACAGCCTTCGTGCTCGCCCTGCTGGCAGGGCTGCTCGCCCTGGCCGGGCTGAGCCTGGATGGCGGGCTCGCGCTCGCGAGCAAGGTCCGTTCCAGCGGTCAGGCCGAGTCCGCCGCCCGCGCCGGCGCCCAAGCTCTCGACCTCGCCGCCTATCGCGCCACCGGCACGGTCCGGCTCGACCCGGCACGCGCGCGTGAGCTGGCGCAGCGGTATCTGGCGAGCATCGGCGCCACCGGCACCGTCGCGATCGCCGGCAACACCGTGACCGTCGACGTTACCGCCATTTACCGAACACAGCTGCTGTCGCTGGTCGGCGTCGAGGCCATCCACACCCACGGCAGCGGCGCCGCCCACCCCCAGCACGGGGTCACCGACGTTTCCCTGGGGTTCGCGAATTCTGAAGTGGACAGTGATGGGAACTCAAGTGGTGGGGGCCGGTAATGAGGGTACTGGGATGCTTGGGTTCACGAACCGATGGCGGAAGCGTTGGTCG
>NZ_PQHZ01000076.1 GCF_003385185.1 Amycolatopsis palatopharyngis
TCGCCGATCGCCGTCTCGATTCGGCGCGCCACTTCAGCACGGTCTAGCGTGCGCGCCTCCTGAGCAAATTCGAGCCCGCCGATCAAAGGAATCGACGCCGTCTTGGCCTTCCAACTCACGCGCCGTTCGAGGGCGATGCCGTTTGCCGACGCGATGTCCCGGATACGGCGATCCGACCAGTACGCGTAACTCCGGATCACACCCAGCTCGCCCATGAGCAGGCCCTCCAAGCGCCAATTCGTCGAAGCGGTCCCGTCGGGGCCAGCACGTCGAAGCCTAGCGGTGTCGCGCGTAACGCCAGGTCAAGCAGGCACGACGCCTGTTGGTAGCTGAACGGCGGAGGTGATGGCGTGGGTGGCGAGGAGGACGAGCTCGCGGTCTTGTTGGCAGCGTGGCGTGAGGACATCGACAGCGTTCCGGCGCCGGCCATGCTTGTGTTGAAAGCCGCGCTCACGCTCCACGCCGACTCGCTTGTTCTGTCCGCGGTTCCTCCTTCCAGGCGCTCCCACCGGTTCCGGGCGAAGCGCTCGCGTCGCCTGTGCTCTGCTAGCCGCCGCTGCGCTTGGCCTTCTCGTCTTCCACGGCGACGCTGACTGCCAACTCCGCTGGGGCCACCAGCTTCACGGGTTTTGGGCAACGGAGAGTCAGGCGGAGTAACGCTCGGCGAGCCGGTCGAAGAATGCTGCAAGCCGTTGCCCAGTGGCTGGAGTGTCGGTGAGCTCGGCGCCGCCGAAGCGGTAGACCTCATAGCCGTTCAGTCGCAGTTCACGGTCCTCGGCCACCATCTCGGCGTACCGACGGGGGTCCGCGTGCCCGTTCTCGTCGGCGTAGTGCTGCTTACCGTCGCACTCGACGACGATACGGATCCGCTGTGGCAGCAGCAGGAGGAAGTCCATGCGCTGACGGGCCAGAGGTGGTGTGCCAGGGGCGTGGTGCGCTCGGGTGTACGGGTCGTAATGCAGGTACACCTGCGGGATCAGCGCCGGGATGCCGTCGCCGAGCCGGACGTACCGGTCGGCGTACGTGCGCAGTATTCGTCGCTCCGCGTGGTTGTCACCAAGCGAGCGGTCCAGCCGTCGGTACAAGTCGAGCGAGATCTCACGGGCCGGTGCTTCGGTCAGTCCCGCGCGGTCGGCCCACCAGCTGGTCAGTTCGGCCCAGGTGAGGCCATGTGCGCCCAGCGGCCGGTCGTAAACGAGACAGAACTGCTCGTTCTTGACTACGAGGACGTCGTTGTTCAGGGCGTCGCTGAACACGATCTCCGGCTTGGGGCCGTCGGCCGCGAAGATCAGGTTCTTCAGTTCGCCGGCTACGCCGTGCGTACCGGATGCGTCGAGCAACGGCTGTAGGTGCTCGGCGTCGTACTCGGCCGCGACGCGGTGGGCGAGGTTGGTCAAGTCCGTCAAAGACATGCCCTGTAGCCGGCCCTCGACGTAGCTGCGCTTGCTGTTGAACGGCTCGGGGCTGCCCTCGCGGGCGGGTTTCATGCCGAGCGCGTCACAGGCCCCTTCCAGGTGGTGGGCCTTGACGCACTCCCAGAGCGTTTCGGCGATGGCCGAGCGCAGCCTCATCGGCGTGACGGTCATGCCGCTCCACCGCGTGCGTCAAACCTGGTCGCGCCCACCTGAGCACGTCGGGTTCGCTGGTTGACCATCACATCACGGTAGCGCGGTGGGTCGGCGGTAGATCTCTGAGCAGCGCAGTGTCCGACGCGCGTTCACAGCCACCGAGCGACGCGGCCGCCTCCTCCTCCGCCGCGCGGCCGTCCTCCACCCGCACGCCCAGATCGACTCGATCACCGCGGTACCCGCGTGCTCGTCGTCGACCGCCCTGCGTTCTGCCAGCTGGGAACTTCACTCGCGCTTTCGCAACACGTTGAAGGGCACGAATTGGTCGACCAGGTGCAGCTTGTCGCGACGGCCGTCGGCGTAGCCGATCTCGTAGTTGACGATCCCGTACCAGTCGCCCTCGATACTGGGGAAACGGCCGTGAAGCCGTCCGGGGACCACGCCCGTCAAGTCCAGGCCGGTCTCGATGACGTGCCGCGGTGCGTCGGCTGGCCGGGGGAAGAGGATGTCCAGGTTGACCCATACCGAGGTGAGCACTGGTCTGCGTCCGTGGAGGTCGTCGCCTTCCCACTGAGTGAACGGGCTGTTGATCACGGCATCATCGGCCTACCTCGTGCCGGCCACCGTTCGCACGCGGCGCAGAATCAGATCGCCATACGGCTCGTCGTCCAGCTCGGCGCGGTCCGGGCTGGGGCCGCTGCTGGACAGGCGCCAGGTCGCGTCGGCTCCGGGTGTCGCCGCACAAACAGGGCAGTCGATGCGGACTTCGTCCTCGACCGCTATCGCCCTGCTGACGCCTGGGATGACGAGGTGCCGGCCACCTTTGCAGGTGGCTGGAAGGACGGCGATCGTCGTGCCGGTGTGGTCGACCCGGTAGCGCAGCGCGCCGTCCGGTGAGGCGGGTGGAGGCGACGAACTCATGTCGAGAAAACTACCACCGCGCTCGCACATATGTTCGACTGTGGTGGGATCCGGCGAGTCACGTATCGGCTGGTGATGGGATGCCACTCGGCCGGGTGAACCGTGCCGCCGCTGAAGTCGTGCTCACACGTGGTGCCGCCTCACGGACGCCTCACCAGCGCCTCCTTGCCGCTCTGGTTCAGATCTTGATATCGCCGGTCTAATCGCCCACACGAATCGACCCGGCCGGTGCGGCTGGTGCGGATGAACCGCAGGTCACGGCTACCGGGTCGACCAGGCGCATGGCGCGAGTCGGCTCGTGGTGACGAGGCGGGGTGGGGAGAACTTCACGGTGATGGCGACGCATGGGGACGCGCCAGGTCTTGTGCAACAGGTAGACCCCGACGCGCCGTCGCTGTTCCGGATCTACGACTACCTGCTCGGCGGTGGGCACAACTTCGCGGCCGACCGCGCCGTGGCCGACAAGATCACCACGCTGGTGCCTGGGTATGACGTATTCGTCCGCGAGAGCCGCACCTTCGTCCGCCGCGCAGTCCTTCACATGCTCACGGCCGGAATCGAGCAGTTCCTCGACCTGGGTGCGGGCATGTTCAGCGCGCACCCCGTGCACCATCTCGCCCAGGCTGAACGTCCTGACGTCCGCGTCGTCTACGTCGATCGCGACCCCATCGCCATCGCCGGTCTCGGTCTGATCGTCCATGCGGACGATCCGAGCACCGGGGTGATCGAGGCCGACCTGCGGCACGTTGACGAGGTGCTCGACCATGCCGTGACCACTCGGCTGCTCGATCTGACTCGCCCGGTGGGCGTGGTGGCCGGGTCGGTGTTGCATTGCCTGCCCGGCGCCGAGGATCCGGCCGCCGCATTGGCCAGGTACCACGAGCGGCTGGCACCCGGCTCGCTGTTGGCCGCCTCACACGCCGACGGCATCGTCCTCGGGCTGGAGTCGGCCGCTGCGGTCGAGGACTGTCTCGCCAGGGCCGGGATCACGCTCGTCCACCGAAGCCGGCGGCAGTTCGCCGACCTGCTGGGACCGTGGCAACCACACCCGGACGGCGTGGCGCCGATCGGCTTGTGGCGACCGGACGGGCTCACCCTGCCCGTACGCGAGTGCCTGTGGGGCAACGCCGTGCTCGCCGACCGCCGTTCCGAGCCCGCGGAGCGAGCATGAACGAGGCCGAGCACATCAACACCGTGTCCGGATCGGTCCACGGCCAGGTGCTGCAAGCCCGCACGGTAACCGCCGAAACCATCGTCCTGCACGCTCCCGAGCACCGAGTGCCGGTGCCCCGGCAGCTTCCGCCGCCCGCGCACACCTGGGTCGACCGCGCAGATGAATTGGAGTGGCTGGACCGTCTGCTCACCACGGCGGGCCCGACCCGCGTGGTGGTGACCGGCCTGGGTGGGGTCGGCAAGACCGGCTTGGCGGTGCGCTGGCTCGACGGACACCACGAGCGCCACCCCGACGGCGTGCTGCACGTCGACCTCAACGGCTGGAGCGGCCACCCGCCACCGGCCACCGCGCAGGTCCTCGCCGGATGGCTCCGCACGCTCGGCGTCGCCGCCGACGACCTGCCGGGCGAGGTGGCCGAGCTGGTCGCGCTGTACCGGACGGTCACCTCGGACAAGGCGGTGGCCATGCTGGTCGACAACGCCCGCTCCGCCGAGCAGGTGCAGGCCCTGGTACCTGCCACGGCGCGCGGCACGATCCTGGTCACCAGCCGCAATCGGCTCGCCGAGCTGGCCATCGCGGGCTTCCGCCACCTCGACCTCGACTGCTTCCCGGCCGCCACCGGCGCCGCGCTCCTGACCGGCCTCCTCGACGAGGACCGACAGCCCATCGGCGAGGAGCTGCTGCATGCGCTGGCCACCCGCTGTCACGGGCACCCGTTGGTCTTAACCATCGCCGGGGCCCATCTCGCCGCCTACCCCCGGCGCGACCCGGCGCGCCTGATCACCCGCCTGACCCACCTCGCCGAGGCGTCCACTGGCGCTTTGGACCCGCACGAGCTGTCCGTTGAAGGAGTGCTGCAGATGAGCTACGAGGACCTCGACGCCACCACCGCCCGGCTCTACCGCGGCCTGGCCGAGCATCCCGGCGTCGAGTTCACCGCCGAGCCGCTCGCGGCCGGGCTCGACGTGCCGGTCGCCGAGGTCGGCCGCGGGCTCGGGCGGCTGGTGGAGGCGAACCTCGTCACCGAGACTGGAGACGAGCGCTACCGGCTGCACGACGTCCTGCGAGAGCACGTGCAAACCCTGGCAGGCCAGGATGACCAGGCCAAGCGGCTTGCGGTGCGCCGCCGGATGATCGAGTGGTACCTGCGGCGCGCGGCGGCGGCCGACAAGATCATCAATCCTTTCCCTCGCCGGTTCAGCCCCGTCTACACCGGTCTGGACACCGGCGTGTTCGCAGCGAAGGCCGCCCTGGAATGGGCCGAGACCGAACGCGCCAACCTTCTCGCCGCTCAACAGGTCGCCGCCGACCAGGGCTGGACGGAGCTGGTGTATCAGTTCGGCGAGGTCCTGTGGAACCCGCTGCGCCCCAACTACACCGCCGGTGAGTTGGTGAGCTCGCAGTTCCTCGGGGCCAATGCCGCGGCCGACGCCGGGCACATCCTGGAGGTCGTCTGCCGCACCCGCCAGGGCTTCGGCGAGACCAACCTCGGCCACCACGAGGCCGCCGTCGCCATCTGCACGATTGCCGTAGAGCGCGCCGCCGAAGTCGGCGACCCGTGGCTGCACTCCGGCGCGCTGTCCACCCGCGCCCGCGCCCACCTCAAGGCCGACGACCCGCACGCCGCCCTCCCTGACCTCGAACATGCCCTCGAAATCGCCGAGGGGATGAGCGACGCCCGCAGCATCGCGCTGCGGCACCGCCGCCTCGGCGAAACTGCCCTGCACCCCAAGGTCGCCGACGCCCCGCTCGCACTCCACCACCTGCGGCTGGCGGCGAGCATGTTCACCGGCATCGGCGATGACATCGGCCACGCCCGCACCGTCCTGCACCTGGCACGGGCCCTGACCCTGAACGGGCAAGCCGCCGAGGCAGTGTCGGAGCTCGCCGCGATCGAGCAGGCCGTGCGCGACTACGGCTCGGTCGGCTACTTGGCCGACCTATGCACCGTGCTCGGCGAGGTCCACGCCGCGCTCGGCGACACCGCCGAGGCCCACCGCCGCTACGGCCAGGCCATCGACTACTACACCGCCGCCGGCCCCGGCGCCGACAAGAGCAAGGCCACCGTCATCGCCCGGCGCGACGCCCTCGACTCCGACCAACCGACCGCCTGAACGCGAAGAGGAGCGAACGGCATGGCAGCACACACCACGGCCAAGGGACGCCGGATCACCGGCGAGGCCCGCACCAAGATGGCCGCTGACCTGAAGAAGAAGTACGAAAAGGGCGCCAGCATCCGTGCGCTGGCCGAGGCCACCGACCGCTCGTACGGCTTCGTGCACCGAATCCTGTCGGAGTTCGGTGTGGTGCTGCGTGGACGCGGCGGCGCTACCCGGACCAAGCCCAAAGCCTCATAGCCCAGCGACAGCGGGCACGAGAACGGCTCGCGACACCAGCCCATCCGATACGCGAGCGGAGATCATGATGCCCAGACGGGTCTTGCGGGGCTACCGCCTGGGAACGCACACTGGCGAACCGGATTGCGATGCGCGGCCGGCGCCGCGGATTCAAGTCCGCTTCGCGTGCCGAAGAGGACACGAGTTCACCGTGCCATTCTCGACAGACGCCGAGATACCCGCCGTCTGGAGATGCCCACGACACGGCGTCGAACATTGCCTCCGCATCAATGAAGACTCCGCCTGGCAACCGCCCAAGGGAAAGCCTCCACGCACGCACTACGTCATGCTCTTGGAACGACGCAGCATCGCCGATCTTGAAGTCCTCGTCGACCAGGCGCTGGCGGGCATCCTCCTGCAGCGCCGATCACCTTACGGTCGCGTGCCCATCGGCGACCGAACCTACGGTTTCCGGTTCGAGCCATGACCGCCGGCCCGAGAAGGCGTAACAGGCAGGCTGGCTCTGATGTTTTCGAGCCGACTACCTCGGAGCATGCGAGGTATCGAGCCCGAGGGCGCCTCGCCTCATCATCGACGTGCAGGTCGCGGTCTACGGCTTGGGCTGGCCGGTGCCGGAGTTACGAGCCGGTGAGCCGCGCAGTTCCGTGACGCGCTCGCGGAATGGTGCGCCGACCGGCCCGCGCAAATGCCGACCCACGGGCACCTCTTTGTGTTCACAGTTTCCTTCGCTATGCCCCCAGGTGTTCATACACATGTTTGCTCGATACGGGCCGCGCCAGTACCGGTGGCGATAGTGAGGCGAGCGGCGGCTGTTGTCCGACGTGTCGTGGTCGGCGTTGTCCTCTCCGTCGTCGGGAGGCAGGTCTTCGGTCCTGAACCGCGGGTGTACCCGGACGATGTTCACGTCGATCGTCGCGATGATGCCGGCTCGGACGTGTTAACGATTCCTGAAGACTGACCCCCTGTGGTTCTCCGAAAATTGACCCCTCTTGATGATCATGAGGTGTTGAACGTGGAGGACTGGGCTGAGATCCGCCGTTTGCATCGTGCGGAGGGTGTGCCTATCAAGGAGATCGCTAGACGGTTGGGTGTGGCGCGGAACACGGTTCGGGCGGCGTTGTCGTCGGACCGGCCGCCGAAGTATCAGCGGGCGCCGCGGGGTTCGGTGGCGGATGCGTTCGAGCCGCAGATCCGGGCTTTGTTGCAGGAATGGCCGAAGATGCCTGCACCGGTGGTTGCGCAGAAGATCGGCTGGCCGTACTCGATGTCGCCGTTGAAGAAGCGGCTGGCGGCGATCCGGCCGGAGTACGTAGGCATCGACCCGGTCGACCGGGTGGTCTACGAACCCGGGCAGGTCACGCAGTGCGACTTGTGGTTCCCGGAGCCCAGGGTTCCGGTCGCGGCCGGGCAGAAGCGGGTGTTACCGGTGTTGGTGCTGACGCTGGGGTTCTCCCGGTTTCTGACCGCGACGATGATCCCGTCGCGGCAGGCCGGGGACATCTTGTCGGGCATGTGGGAGTTGATCGGTGGGATCGGCCGGGTGACCAAGACCCTTGTGTGGGACCGGGAATCCGCGATCGGCGGGACCGGACGGGTCAGCGCCCCGGCGGCGGCCTTCGCCGGAACGCTGGCCACGAAGATCACGCTCGCTCCGCCTCGGGATCCGGAGTTCAAGGGCTTGGTCGAGCGCAACAACCGGTTCCTGGAGACCTCGTTTCTGCCCGGCCGGCTGTTCACCTCCCCGGCGGACTTCAACACCCAGCTCGGGGAGTGGCTGGAGCGGGCCAACGCGCGCACCGTCCGCTCGATCCAGGGCCGCCCGGTCGACCTTCTGGAGACCGACTACCTGTCGATGCTTCCGTTGCCGCCGGTCGCGCCGCAGATCGGGCTGAACCACCGCATCCGGCTCGGCCGCGACTACTACGTGCGTGTCGACGCCGTCGACTACTCCGTTGATCCGCGGGTCATCGGCAGGTTCGTCGATGTGACCGCGTCGCCGGACAAGGTGACCGTGTTCTGCGAGGGCCAGGTCGTTGCCCGCCATCACCGGTCCTGGGCCAAGCACGGCGTGATCACCGATTCCGCCCATGCCGCCACGGCTGCGCAGATGCGCCGGGCTCTCAGCGCCCAACGGCAGAAACGTCAAGCAGCCACCCGTCATCACGCCGACGGGCATGCCGTCGGGCTGCGGGCGCTGCCGGACTACGACGCCCTCTTCGGCGTCGATTTCACCAACCCCACCGAGAAAGTGAGCAACACGTGAGTACTACCAGCAAGCCGAAAACCGAGGCCCTGGCGCCGAAAGACGGCACGCCATCAATGATCGCCTATCTGACCAGAGTGCTGAAAACCCCGACGATCGGGGCGTTCTGGGAACAACTGGCCGACCAAGCCCGGGACGAGAACTGGTCGCACGAGGAATACCTGGCCGCGCTGCTGCAACGCCAGGTCGCCGACCGCGAGTCCAAAGGCACCGTGATGCGCATCCGCACCGCACACTTCCCGGCGGTCAAGACCCTCGAAGACTTCAACCTCGACCACCTGCCCTCCCTGCGCCGCGACCTGCTCGCGCATCTAGCAACCGGCACATTCGTCGCCAAAGCCGAGAACGTGATCCTGCTCGGGCCGCCCGGAATCGGGAAAACCCACCTCGCCATCGGCTTGGGAGTCAAGGCCACCCAGGCCGGCTACTCAGTGCTGTTCGACACCGCTAGCAACTGGATCGCCCGCCTCTCCGACGCCCACCACGCCAACCGGCTCGAGGCCGAACTGAAGAAGATCCGCCGCTACAAGCTGATCATCATCGACGAGGTCGGTTACATCCCGTTCGACCAGGACGCGGCCAACCTGTTCTTCCAGCTCATCGCCTCCCGCTACGAGCAAGGCTCGGTCATGGTCACCTCGAACCTGCCCTTCGGACGCTGGGGCGAGACCTTCTCCGACGACGTCGTCGCCGCAGTTATCTAACCGCTCGGGTTGAGCGTCCACGATGTACACGATGGGGTTGGTGCGCCTCCCTGGCGTTCGTTGTGGACGGATTACCTTGCCGTGTCTATGACGGGATCAGCGTTGAGGGTGCAGCGGGTCGTGATGCCTTCGGGCACGGAGTCGGCGACCGTTCTGGCCGACGGCCTGGTACTGGTTCCGGCGGACCGGTTCCTGGCGCATCTGACCGCGATCGATCGCTCCCCGAACACCGTCCGCGCCTATGCCCACGATCTGCGGGACTACTTCGACTTCCTGCACTGCCGTGGCCTGCAGTGGGATCGAGTTGTGCTGGAGGATCTGGGCCGGTTCGTGACGTGGCTGCGGTTGCCGGTCGAGGCCCGCGATGGACGGGTGGCGATGCTGCCCTGGGTGGAGGCGAATCTCGCCGCGGCGACGGTGAATCGGAAGTTGTCGGCGTTGGCGTCGTTCTACGAGTTCCATCAGCGGCACGGTGTCGCGCTCGGCGAGTTGCTGACGCGGTGGCGGCCGGGCCGCCGCGGCGGGTCGTGGCAGCCGTTCCTGGCGCACCTGGGCGCACGGCCGGAGCGGCACCGGGCGATCTCGCTGCGGGCAGAGCGGCGGCCGCCACGGGAGCTGAGTCAGGCGGAGATGACGACGCTGATCGACTCCTGCGACCGGTTGCGGGACAGGTTCCTGCTGAGCCTGCTGAAGGGCACGGGATTGCGGATCGGTGAGGCACTCGGGTTGCGGCACGAGGATCTCGACGCCCGCCGCCGGTTGGTCGCGGTCCGGCCCCGGACGAACGTGAACCGAGCGCGGGCAAAGACGTGGTCACGGGAAGTTCCCGCCGACGCCGACCTGTTCCGCCTCTACAGCGACTACCTGCACGAGGAGTATGGGCTGTTGGACTGCGACTACGTGTTCGTCAACCTCTGGGGAAAACCGGTCGGCGAGCCGATGAGCTACGCCACTGTCGACCGCCTGGTGCGCCGGTTGCGGGACCGCACCGCGATCACGTTCTCGCCCCACCTGTTCCGCCACAGCTACGCCACCGGGTTGCTGCGTCGCGGGGTCGCCGCCGAGATCGTGCAGCATTTGCTCGGTCACGCCAGCATCAGCACCACCGTCGACACCTACTCCCATCTGGGCGTCGAGGACGCTCGTCGCGCCCTGGCCGCGGCCGGGTTCCTCGACGAGCCAGCGGCGACGGGGCCGACCGCATGAGGCAGCTGCACCCGATTCCGAACAGCGACAACGACTCCGGCACCGACCTGGCGGCCCGGCTGCGGCCGCAGTTCGCGCAGCCGGTGATCGTGGTCGACCCCGATGACCCGGTGATTGGCGGACCCCGGTGCCTGGTGCCGGTCTGCGAGCGGCTCGTGGTGATCTTCGGTAAGTGCTCGGCGCATCATCAGCGCTGGATCGACGAGGGCCGTCCCGACGACCTTGAGGCCTGGGCCAAGGCGGCGCCGGCGAACCGGCGCTGGCTACAGCAACCACCGAAATGCGCGATCACGACATGTCGTCGCAGCCGCCGCGAGCACGGCCTCTGCCACTCCCACGCGCATCGCTGGCACCAGCAGGGCCGCGTCGATCTGACGCGGTGGATCGCCGATGGCGGCGGCCGGCCGCTGCCGGCCGGGGCCGACTGCCGATTCCCCGGCTGCGGTCTGGAGGCCGAGGGCGACGCGGGATTGTGTGTCCATCACCGGAATCGGTGGATCCGCGCCCACCGGCCGCCGATCGAGTCCTGGCTGCTCGGTTGCGCGACGTTCGGGCGGGACCGGTTCGATCTGCGCCGGTTGCCGATGCCGATGCGGCTGGAGATCGCCTACGCGATCCAATGCCGCGTCGACGAGCGCCGCACGATCACCAGGCCGCACTCGATCCGGCGACTGCTGCGAGCCCTGCCGGGCGGCGGCGTCACCTCGCTGCTGGACCGCAGCCCCGATTCCTGGATCACCTATCTCGGGTTCTCCAGCGAGCGCGGCCATATCGAGCGCCGGTTCCTGCTGGACGCGATCGGCTATCTGCGTGACCTTGTCGAGGGTGTGGGCTGGGACGCGGAGTTCCCGCGCGATGTCTGGCTGCTGCGCAGGCTCGGGTTCCCCGGACGCGACACCCGGTTCCGGTTCACCGGGATCGAGCCGATCTGGCTGCGGCAGTTGACCAAACGGTGGGCCCGCTGGCGGCTCTCGACCGGGATCGCGGTCGCGACCGTCGGCGCTGACATCCGCGCGATCACCCTGTTCGCGCAGTCGTTTCCGGCTCTGCAGCGTGGGCCCGAGGCGTTGACCCGGGAGCTGGTCGAGGTCCATCTGGCGCACCTGGTCGAACGGTTTCCCAACCCGAAGAGCCGGACCGGTCAGCTCAGCAGCCTCGCCGGTCTACTGCGCTCGGCCCGTCAGCACGGCTGGGAATCTCGCCTGTCTGCTCAGGTCGACCTGTTCCCCGAGGACTACCCGCGCCTGGTCAAGGGGCCACCACGGGCGTTGTCGGAAGCGGTGATGGTCCAGCTTGAGCACCTCGACAACCTCGTCCGCTTCGCCGACTCCCGTGGTCGTCTGCTGGCGCGGATCCTGATGAGCACCGGGCTGCGCGTCGGTGACGGAGCTCGCCTGCGGCTGGACTGCGTTGTCCGCGACGGTCAGGGCGCGCCCTATCTGCGCTACACCAACCACAAGATGCGCCGCGATGCGTTCGTCCCCATCGACACCGATCTGGCCGAGGCCATCACCAACCAGCAGAAGGCCGTTCTCGACGAGTTCGAAGACCCGGCGTTCCTGCTGCCGCGGCCAACTCGCAACCCCGAGGGCAAGGTGGCATTCAGCACCGGAACCTTCCGGGGAGAACTGCGGGAGTGGTTGCGTGTCTGCGATGTCCGCGACGAGCTCGGCCGTGAGGTCCATGTGACGCCGCACCAGTGGCGCCACACCTTCGGCACCCGTCTGATCAACAACGAGGTCCCGCAGGAGACCGTCCGCCGACTGCTCGACCACGACTCGCACGCGATGACCTCCTATTACGCGCGGCTGTCGGACAAGACCATCCGGGAGCAGTGGGAACGCGCCCGCAAGGTCAACATCGCCGGTGAGCGGCTGGCCACCGACACCGGTCCGCTGGCCGACGCGGTCTGGATGAAGAACAACCTCGCCAGGGCGAAGATGGCGCTACCCAACGGTTACTGCGCCTTGCCGCTGCAGCAGAAGTGCGAGTTCGCCAACGCCTGTTTGACCTGTCCGGTCTTCGTCACGACGCCTGAGTTCCTGCCCCAGCATCGTCGTCAGCTTGAGCAGACCCAGGCTCTGATCAGCCAAGCCGACACCAACGGCCATCAGCGTCTGGCCGAGATGAACCGGACCGTCGAGAAGAACCTGCTGACCATCATCGACAGCCTGACTACATCGGGCGGCTGCAGCGGCGGCGGAAAGTCCTGCGCCTGCAACGGAAAGGACGGTTCCGATGCCTGCTGACCATACGCACCATCTCGCCGAGCACGCCCGCCAGCGCCACGATCAAACTCTGCGACGCGCCCAGCAGACGCTTACCGAGCTGACCGACGCCGGAGAACACGTGACCGTCGCACGGCTCGCCAACCAGGCCGGCGTCTCGCGGTCGTGGATCTACACCCAACCCGCACTGCTCGACCGGATCCAGCAGCTCCAGCAGCACCGCTCCAGCGCCGACTTCGTCCGCAACACCGTCACCCAGGCCACCGACGACTCGCTACGTCAACGTCTGGCCCTGGCGCACGAGCGAATCAACCAGCTTCGCACCGAGAACCAGCAACTCCGCGACGCGCTCGCCCACGCCCACGGCCAACTCCGCACAGCCCGCCTCAACACCGATGATCACTAGTCAAAGACACCTGTCCACGACACGAAATACCAGGTCAACGGCAAGATTCGGAAATCGAAGTCGAGATAACCGCCGCCATGATCGACCGCCTCGTCCACCACGCCGAAGTCCTCACCCTCACCGGCGACTCCTACCGCACCCGCCAACGCCGCGAACTCCTCGCCAAAGACAACCGCACCAACCAAAACTGACCAACCCAAGGGGTCAATTTTCCCGAACCCACCGGGGGTCAGTTTTGAGAGAGCGTTGACAGGACGTCGCCTCGGGACTGTTCCAAGATCGGTGTTTCCGGCCCGACACGCCGGACTGAGGTCCGGCGGGATGGGCACTGTGAGTGATGACATCTGAGGTTGTGAGTCCACGCAAGCGTGAGCCCAAGCCGGCGCGGGAGCTGTCGCCGGAGCAGGCCGCCGCGGCGGCGATGGTGGCCGAAGCGAAAGCCCGCGGGCTGGCGCTGACCGGGCCGGACGGGTTGCTGAAGCTGTTCACCAAGAACGTGCTGGAAACCGCACTCAACGAGGAAATGACCGAGCATCTCGGGCACGAGAAGAACCAGGCCGACCCGGATCGCGAGTCAGCGAACGTGCGCAACGGCACCCGGGCGAAAACGGTGATCTCAGACGCCGCGGGCGAGGTCGAAGTCAATGTACCGCGGGATCGGGAGAGCACGTTCGAGCCGCAGATCGTGAAGAAGCGGCAGCGTCGGCTCACCGAAGTGGACGAGATCGTATTGTCGTTGTATGCGAAGGGATTGACGACCGGGGATATCTCGGCGCATTTCGCCGAGATCTATGGATCCTCGGTCAGCAAGGAAACGATCTCGCGGATCACCGACAAGGTCGTCGGCGACATGAACGACTGGGCTACCCGCCCGCTGGATGCGGTGTACGTCGCCGTGTTCATCGACGCGATCCATGTCAAGGTTCGCGACGGTCAGGTTGCCAACCGGCCCGTCTATGCCGCCATCGGGGTCACCGTGGACGGCCGCAAGGACGTCCTGGGCCTGTGGATGGCACTGGTGGCGAGGGCGCGAAGTTCTGGATGAGTGTCCTGATCGACCTGAAGAACCGCGGCGTGCGGGACGTGTTCTTCCTCGTCTGCGACGGACTCAAAGGCCTACCGGATGTGGTGACCAATGTATGGCCGCAAACCATTGTGCAAACCTGCATCGTCCACCTCATCCGCAACACCTTCCGGCTCGTGTCCCGCCGGGACTGGGACGCGGTCAAACGCGACATCAAACCCATCTACACAGCACCGAGCCCGGACGCCGCGCTGGCCGCTCTCGACGAATTCGAAGAGAAATGGGGCGCGAAGCACGCAGCGGTGATACGTCTATGGCGCAACGCCTGGGACGAGTTCACGCCGTTTCTCGACTACGACGTCGAGATCAGGGCGATGATCTGCTCCACGAACGCGATCGAATCACTGAACGCCCGCTACCGGCGGGCGATCCGCGCACGCGGGCATTTCCCGACCGAGCAGGCCGCGATGAAGTGCCTGTATCTTGTGACCCGCAGCCTGGACCCGACCGGGTCAGGCCGCGCCCGATGGACGATGCGCTGGAAACCCGTGATCAACGCGTTCGCCATCACGTTCGGTGACCGCTGGCCGGGAGCCGAAACCTACTGATCAACAACGCCGGAAACGCTGAGTAGGCCCGGAGCGCGGTGCCGGGATTGCTCCCGGTCCGTTTCTCCGGACCTCTCGCCGAACCCGCCGTGCGTCTCTCGACGCAACGGGCTCTCCACGGTTTCTGCCGTATCAGGTTGGTGCTGGGGTCCATCGGTTGGGGATTCTGTTGCCGCGCCATCGGTAGCGGGTGACCGTTACCTTGGCCATGTTGAACAACACGGTCCCGTCCGTCGCCGTGATGGGTAGCCATCGCCCGTTGGGGATGGTGAAGCGGCGTCGGACGTCCTTCCAGCTCCAACGATGCCGGGCCTTGAGCATCCGGATCAGCCGCCACCACACGAAGTTGGCGAGCGCGGCGAACCGGTCTTTGGCCACGGCGTGCTTGAAGTAGTTGGCCCAGCCACGCATGATCTGGTTGAGCCTGATCAGCAAGGATCCCAGGTCTTGTTGCGACTGCCTGTGGGTCAGGGCACGGATCTTGTCCTTCACAGACCGGATGGGCCGGTCGGCAATGAAGGTATAGACGTGCCACTTGTCCGTTCCCCTCTTGCGGCGCCACTGGATGCGGAAGCCCAAGAAGTTGAACCCGTCTGCCAGATGCACGATCTGGGTTCTGGCCGGTGACAGCCGCAACCCCATCGGAGCGAGCACCTTGGCGACGTCCTCGTGCACCACCTGCGTGTCGTGTTCGGTCCCATGGACCAGGACGACGAAGTCGTCGGCATAGCGGACCAGCCGCCATGTCGGCAAACCCTTGCGGCGGCGGTAACCACGCTTGCCCTCGGTGGACATCGTCCCGCCCGGCTTCCATGTCGCCATCAGATGCTCATCGAGCACCGAGAGGGCGATGTTGGCCAGCAGCGGAGACAGGATGCCCCCTTGCGGAGTGCCGGTCACGGTCTCCCTATTCTCGCCGAGCTCAGTCAGTATCCCGGCTTTGAGGAACGCCTTGACCAACGTCAGCACGCGTTTGTCTTTCACCCGGTGACGCACCCGGTCCATCAGGGCCGTGTGGTCGATCCGGTCGAAACACGCCTCGATGTCAGCATCGAGCACCCACCGATAGCCACGGGTGCCGAAGTGATGGATCTCAGCGATCGCGTCCTGCGCCCGCCTGTTGGGCCGAAACCCATAAGAGACCGGCACGAAGTCGGCCTCGAAAATCGGTTCCAGCACGAGTTTCAACGCGGCCTGCACGACCCGGTCAGCCACCGTCGGAATCCCGAGGCGTCTGACCTTCCCGGACCCACCCGGCTTGGGGATCTTGCGTTCCCGCACCGGTAACGGACGGAACGAACCGTCCTTCAACGAGTTCCGCAGGTCGTCCAGGAACCCCGGAACGCCGATACGCTCCTCAACGTCGGCGACCGTCAGGCCATCGACGCCAGGAGCACGCGCTCCGCGGTTTCCCGCGACCCGGTCAAACGCCATCATCAGCGTCGCCGGATCGTGCACGAAATTGAACAGGTCATCGAACCGGCGACCCGGATCGGCCACCGCCCAACGGTGAAGTTTGGCCTGCATCTCCGATACCCGCGACCGCGGCCCCTGCGGGATGTGGTCGAGAGCGCCGCCGTTCGGCGGCGCATCTTTCGGCATTGCAGCCTCCGTCCCTTCTCGAATCCGCTGCCGCCCTTCGCCATGTGACCGGCTTTCCCGGACTCGGACTACTACGGCGGCTCCGCCCCAACCGGCCCGTTCAGCGGTCGATGCGCCTATCCCGGACAACGAGCTGGACGCCCGCCGCCGGGAACCGCGACCGGTTGGTTCCCGTGTTCACTGTGATTCGCTCGACGAAGGAGGAGCCCGACTGTGTCCCTGCGGTATCGCCACGAGTACGCCGCAGACCTTCCTCGTGGCCTCCCGACCGGCAACGGTAAACCGACCCAGGAGTTCCCCATCAGCACCGCCGACAGGTGCGCACCGCGCCCGGCCCAGATCCGCCAGATTCGAGCCGGTGTCCCAACGGAGGGACGTAAAACGCCGGTTCCTCGCGTACTCCTCTTCGTCACGCTCGCCGGACCCGCACCATCTGGCAGTACTGGCCACGTCCCGGCTTTGTCAGGGCTGCTCCCACCCTCCCCGGCACCACCCGGATCAGGCTGCCCTCAGCTCCAGCGACCTGCTACGACAGGCCACAGGCGGTGGTCTCACACCTCCGCTCGAATTCACACAGCGCCTCACGGCGCAAACCGATCACGGGATAGACCCGTCGCCTCGGGTCACTGATCGCGGAGCTGCGATCACATCGGTCTGGGTCAGCGGTTTCTTGACTTTGTGGTCGAGCAATTGCCATAGGCCGTAGACGGTCTGGACCCACCCGGCGCAGTGGTTCGCGTCGGGTTCGGGGAGCAGTTCACCGAACTGGAGGGTCGCGGTGAAGGTAGCGAGTACCGGCATCGGGCTCATCCGGGCCGAGACAGTGCGGACATGGTCGGCGAAGTAGCCCGCGCTGTAGCAGGTCTTTGTCGCTGCCCACTGGGCGACGAACGTGTCCGGGGGCAGGCCGTCCCATTGGGGCGGCCGATTTGGGGTGTAGAACGACAGTTGGACCCGGTCCTCGTGCGGCGGTGGCAGGCGTGACCAGCTGATGGCGACGATTGGGGCCTCGACGTAACCGGAGACGTCGTAGAGCCAGGGGGCTGGTGTCCATCCTGAGCCTGGCAGGTCTTGCGCACGCGCGGCGTCATAGAGGGCGCCGCCGATGCAGCTCTCGAACAGCATGAAGCCGGTCATGCTGGGCATTCGGTCCGGGCTGGCGGGTTCGGTGGACGGGGTGGACGAGTAGGTCACGGCCATCTCGATCGCCTCGTGGTCGACCCACGTCAGGCTCGCGTTCTTGAGGCGGCCGGCTTCATCGCGGGCGTATCGGCGTACTTCCCGATCCTCGCTCTCCACCGCGGCGGCTCGCGCGACCTGGCCTGTTCGTCCTTGCTGGGCGCCCTCGGCCGCGATGGTGGTGTAGTGCTCGTGAAGCCGCCGGCGGAGGAAGGGAAGCTGCTCGGAAGACGGAGCGACCCACGGCGCGGGTTGGAAGATCGAAGCGTCCGGGATCGGGTCGGGAATCGTGAGGCCATCGGTTGCCGGGTGCATGAAACGGACTCCAGCCAAGGTCACGGCGGCGCTGGTCACAGGCGGCGCAGTGCGTGCAGCACGCGGTCGAGAAGCGCCAGGTGCTCGTCGTCGGGCCGCGGTCCCTCCAGCGCGGCCCGACGCGCGGCGGCCCGTTCCTCGTCGAGGTCCAGCGGAAGCGCGGACGGCCCCGTGGCGGGCAGTTGTCCAAGGCTGGGGAGGTACTCGGTGAGTGGTCCGTTGTCGGCATGGCGGCGCGCGGCCTTACCGTGGACAGCATCGAACGACAGTCCGGGGGTTTCCGGCGACCAGCGAGGACTCGGCAGGATCACCATCGCGTCCGCCTTCGTGTCCGGCTCCTCACTACGGTTCACCGCTCTGCGGCAAGCCGGTCGGACTCATGACGGGTTCGGGTCGGTCGTCATCGGGCCAAAAACGGGTGCCACGCAAGACCCGCAGGAAGGGCAGCAACTCGTCGCGAAGTCCCGGCGTGGTGGCGATCGCGCACCGGGAACGGGTGGTGTGAGGGCTGGCGTCGGCATCCAAGACGAGGGCTCCCGCCTCGCGGGCGATGACTGCCCCGGCCGCGGTATCCCAGGTCCGGTTGCCGAGCAGGACGCAGGCGTCAAGGGTGCCGTCGGCGACCCAGACGAGGTCAAGTGCGGAAGAGCCGTAGCGACGAAGCCCTTGTGCCCGTGCGGTGAGTTCCCGGTCCACAGTAGAGCAGAGCACGTCTCGCAGGGCAGTGTCCTGGCCGCTGCCATAGTCGCTGAACCCGATCAGGGCTCGATCGAGCGACTCGGTGGCCGAGACGGCGATGAGTTCTCCGTCGCGGTAGGCGCCTTGCCCGTCGGTCGCCCAGTAGCGGTGCCCGAGAAAAGGAAGCGCGGTGACGCCGAGGATGGGCCGGTGGTTGTGCACGAGCCCGAGGGCGATCGCACACAAGGGACTGCCGTGGTGGTGGTTGATCGTGCCGTCGATGGGATCGAGAACCCAGTAGGTCTTCTGGCTACCAACCGCGCCGGTTTCCTCTCCGAGGAACCCGATCTCGGTGTGCCCGTCGGCAATCAACCGTTGGCGGACAACGTGTTCGACGCCCTCGTCCACTTCGGATACAGGGTCGCGGTCGCCCTTGTACCGGATCGAGCGAGGACGGTGGCTGAGGACATGCTCGACCGCAAGATCGATCGCGGCCTGTGCCGCGGGCAGGGCAGTGGTGAGGTCGGGTGCCGACAGCATGGTTCCTTCGGTTCTTCGGGCATACCCGGCTCGCATAGCAGCGCCGAATGGACCGGGCCGTGGACGGTGAAGGTCAGGAGTGGTGCGGCCACCACGGGTGTTCGACGGTCAGCGCGTCGCTTCGCAGTCGTTCCGCGATGACTGCGGGGCGCAGCTCGATTTGGTGGAGGTCCGCTTCGGTGAACCACCGCAGTTCGTGTTCGCTGGACCGGGCGGCTTCGGGGTCGGCGAGAGTCACGTCGAACAGCAGGGCCAGTTCGTAGAGGGCAGGCCCGTTTGGTGAGGTGTGGTCACGCAGTTCGACGGTGGCGCAGAAGTCGAGGTAGGCGAGGTCGACGTCGGTCTGTTCCCGCAGGGAGCGCCGCAGGGCGTCCTCAACGGATTCACCGGGTTGTACTCGACCACCGGGTAGCCGGAAGGCACTGGCGTCCCGGTCTCGGACGAGCAGGAGGCGCTCCTCGTGCCCAACGAGGCCGTATGCCCCGACAAGAGGACCGAGAGCTGGAGTGGTGGTGGAGGTCATCATGGTGCTCTCACGATCGATGGACAGGACGATAACCGAGGTGACGCCTCGAAGAGGCCAACGTGGTGGTCCTCATCGCACTACCGGGGCCACCAGGCTCGACTGGTTGTCGACCGGCGCGGGTGAGCGTGCTGGTTGCACCTCGCGCATATCCACTGAAGCAAGCTCACTTTCCGTAGCGAGAGGGTGGCTGAGACCGGTATGGCCTGCGGTGGGCGGTCGGGGGTCGCCCACCGCAGGCCGAATCCCAGTCAACGACGCCGCCCTTGCCGATCACCAGAGCGGCCGTGCGGCGAGAACGAGGCGTCAACGGGGCGACCCAGGCGCTGACCAGCGCGCTGTTGGTCTGCTGGAGCGAGGGGCTTCACCCAGATGGGCATGCAACTGCGATTGGCGATCAGTCGGGTCGTCAGCCGTGGTCGAGAACGGAGCGGCCATGAGGCAGCGATGAGGCGACACCCTCCCTACGCTGCGAAAACCGGCGAGTACTGTGCGCTATGGAGGGTCTGGAAGGAGGGACAACGCGATGGCAGCACGGCCTCTCACCCCGCTCGCCGTTGCCCGCGAGGCCGCTGGTTATACCCAGGAAGCCCTCGCCGTCACCCTGAAGGTCGAACGGACCACCATCGGGCGTTGGGAACGTGGGGTCCAGTCACCTCAGCCTTGGCAGCGGCGCGGCCTCGCCACCGCCCTGCAGGTCTCGCTCGACGTACTCGACGACCTGCTGCGACGTACCCTTCGGCGACCTGCTGCCAACATCACGACGGTCCTGGTCTCACCTTCGTCGAGCCTGGTGACGGCCCCCGTCGAGCGGACCGTTCACGAGGACGGACCGGCGCCCGAGGCCGACGTCATCCATGCCGCTATCCCGCGCCTGCGCCGCGCGCTTGACCGGCTGGACCTGCCCGACGACGGACCAACCAGGTCTCTGGACGACCTGCACGGCGAGATCATCCGAGCCAGCGACGACCGGCTGCAGTCGCGCTACGGCAACCTCGCCCGCCGCTTGCCCGACCTCATCGCCGAACTCGCCCGCGCCGGTCAGCTCGGCGACGCGGCAGGCCAGCGCCACGCCGCCGCCCTGCTGACCTTGGCGTTGCGGGCTGCTGACGGCGTGGCGTTCAAGTTCGGCTACCTGGATTTGTCCGCCAGACTGATCGACTTGATGCGCTCGGCCGCCCAGATCGCCGAGGACCCGCTGCTACTGGCCGCTGTGGCGTACGTGCGCACCGAAACCTTCTTTGCCACCGGCGACCTGGACACCGCCGCCCGCGCTCTCGAACTTGCTGTTGACCACGTGCCCGATCTCGATACGACTTCCTCCTCAGCCGCGTTCGGTGCCTTGCACATGCGCGCCGCAGTCGTGGCCGGCCGGGCGGGCAAAGCCGACGTCGCAGCTGATCACCTGCGCGAGGCCCGCCGCGCTGCGGGCAGGGCGCCCGAGGGAATCTACGTCGGCACCGCGTTCGGCCCGGCCTCCCTACGCATCCACGAACTCGCAGTCGCCGTCGAACTTCGAGATCCACTGGGTATCGAACGCGCGGCGTCCTGGCACCCGCCCGACGAACTTCCCGCCGAGCGTCGCTCCCACTACTTCATCGATCTGGCCCGCGCCCAGCTCACCCTCGGTCGCCACGAAGACGCTTACCTGTGCCTTCAGGCTGCACGCCGTGCCGCGCCCGAGCACACCCGCACCCACCCGCAGGTCCGCCAGTCCCTCTCGTCCCTGCTGCGCACCCACAGCACGCCCAGCGCCGGCTTGCTCGACCTCGCCGCTTGGGCCCGCGCTCGCTGAGCCGCCACCAGCCGCTCAGCGCAGGGACAACAGATCCGGCAGGTCGTAAAGGGAGTCGATTACCCAATCCGCGTCGCGACGGACCAGTGGGTCGTCAGCCCACAGGTAGCCCCACGGGCCCCGCCGGATCAACGCCGTGCAGAAGCCCGCTGCCTTCGCGGCAACCACGTCGTTGTCCCGGTGGTCACCCACGTACACCGTCTCGCCCGGCCCGTCGGGGACCATCTCTGCCACGCGGGCGAAGAACTCGGACGACGGCTTGGCGGCACCCCATTCCCCCGAGGTCGCGATCCGGTCCACCGGCAGCTCCAGCGCACGCAACAGCTCGGCCGCGCGAGCGGTCTGGTTCCCAGCTACCCCGACCCACAAGCCGCGTTCTCGCAGCGCAGCCAGGCCGGGCCGCACATCGCTGTAGAGGTCGCTGTCCTCGATGCGCTCACCCAGGCCAGCCTCCTCGCGCAGCCGCCGTTCCCGTGCGACGTCGAAGCCCGGCTTGAAGTACTGGAACGTCTCGGCATTGTCCCGGCCAGCGGCGGTGACCGCACCCAGCACCGTCGAGAAGGTATGGCGGGAAACGCCGATCCAGTCGGCCCACGCACCCCACTCCCGCGAGTCGTCCAGCAACGTCTCGCCCACGTCGAACACCACCGCGGTCACCATGCTCTTACTCCTACGTCACGTACAGCCACCGCGCGACAGCGAGGCCCTTCGGCCGCCCAACCCACTGAGATTCGGGTCCTGGCACCCGCCCGGCGTCCGCTTCCCGGCAGCCTTGGTCGACGCAGTTCGAACAAACGGTCAGCCCGAGCCTCGGCCTGACGTCCGCAGCAGCACAGCGGCAAGGAGACTGGGTCCGTAACGCGAACGGTGTTTCCGGCGGTGTCGATTAGTAGGTCTCGGTCACCGGCCAGCGGTCACCGAAGGTGATGGAGAACGCGTTGATCACTGGCTTCCAACGCATCATCCATCGTGCCGC
>NZ_PQHZ01000077.1 GCF_003385185.1 Amycolatopsis palatopharyngis
CCTGCAGGTTCTGGTACGGGCCGTTGTAGATGACCTCCTCCATGGAGGGGTCGAAGAACAACGTCAGGTACACCCCGGACAGGATCACGATGATGAAGCTGTAGAGCGCGATCTCACCGAGCAGGAACGACCAGTGGTTCGGGAAGACCTTGTTCATCTGGTGCCGCATGCCCTTGGCGAGGCGGTACCGCTGATCCGCACTTCTCGCGGCTTCGGCGAATTGCCGCTCGGCAGCACCGGAACCCTTGGTCGGCGTGGTCAGCGAACTCATCGGCAGCGCTCCCATGCGGCGTCGGGTGCGATCGCTACAACCGAGCAGCCTACTATAGGCCGTAGTACTCCGCTGGGTGCTGGAACCGGCACCTGACTGCCCGCACGGAAAGTCCTGCCCGTACCGGCGGCATGGTCGAGGTCGACCTGGGGCCTGTCCGCACGGTTGCCTCGCCCAACTCGCCGAGCCCTTCTGTCGCAGTGGCGCCAGCGCAGACCTCCTCCAGCGAGACAAGGTCGACGTACTTGCCTCCCGACCCCTCAGGACACAGGGCGAGGCTGACAATGGAGTTTTGTTAGACTAACCTCAAATTTCGGAACACCGAAATCTGCAGAGGGGTACCTGGATGACATCGGCGGCGACCCGGACTCGGTTGACGCACGCGCGAAGCGGCCTCCTGTTGCTGGGCCCGGCGTTCGTCGCCGCCATCGCGTACGTCGACCCCGGCAACGTGGCGTCGAACGTCAGCGCGGGAGCTCAGTTCGGCTACCTGCTGGTGTGGGTAATCGTCGCCGCGAACCTGATGGCCGGCCTCGTGCAGTACCTCTCCGCCAAACTCGGGTTGGTCACAGGAATGTCGCTACCGGAAGCTCTGCGGGACCGACTGGGCCGTCCGGCGCGACTGGCCTACTGGGTTCAGGCCGAACTCGTGGCCGTGGCCACCGATCTCGCCGAGGTGGTCGGCGGCGCGATCGCCTTGCACCTGTTGTTCGGCTTACCCCTGTTTGTTGGGGGACTCATCACCGGGGTTGTCTCGCTGGCCCTGTTGGCGATCTACGACCGAGGCGGATCACGCCGGTTTGAACGAGTCATCATCGGATTCCTCGCGGTGATCGCGATCGGCTTTCTGGTCGGGTTGTTCGTCGAGCCTCCCTCGGTGTCGTCGACGGTCGGTGGCCTCGTTCCCCGCTTTGCCGGCGCCGAGAGCGTTCTGCTGGCCGCCGCCATGCTGGGCGCGACGGTCATGCCGCATGCGATCTACCTTCATTCCGGGCTCGCCCGCGACAGGCACGGCCGTTCCGCGCACGGCCAACTGCGGCGCCTCCTTCGCGCGACCCGGTTCGACGTCGGTCTTGCGATGCTGCTCGCCGGAGCCGTCAACCTCGGCATGCTGCTTCTCGCGGCGACCAATCTGCAGGGACTCGACGGCGTTGATTCGATCGAGGGAGCGCAGGCGGCGGTGCAGAACGCGCTCGGTCCCGTGGTCGCACTACTGTTCGCGATCGGCCTGCTGGCCTCTGGTCTGGCGTCCGCTTCGGTCGGCGCCTACGCCGGTGCCATGATCATGCAAGGCTTGCTTCGCAGACACGTTCCGCTGCTGCTTCGTCGACTCTTCACACTGGCTCCGGCGCTCGTCGTACTCGCGGCCGGTGTGGACCCCAGCCGGGCGCTCGTCATCTCGCAGGTGGTGCTGTCCTTCGGTATCCCGTTCGCGTTGGCCCCACTGGTGCGGTTGACCAGCGACCGCCGCCTCATGGGCACCGACGCCAACCACCGGTCGACCGTCATTCTCGCCTGGATGGTGGCCGCGGTGATCAGCGCGCTCAACGTGCTGCTGCTCTACCTCACGATCCGCTGACCCCCGAACTACCGGTTGACTGTCGAGGCGGAGCGATCACACCTAGGAAGCTGATCACGTATGGCTGTGCCGCGAGGTGAACGCCCACGGGCCTCGTGGTGCGGGCTGAACGACATACTGTCCCGGCGCAACTCGCCTGCGGAAAATGGGCGTGGTCGCCGCACAGGACTGGAGCCGCCATCTCTGTGTCCGCCGGAACACCCGGCAGGGCGCGGCGCGATGCGGACGAATGCACTTGTGCGGTTGGCGATCAGCGCAGGACCGCAGGTGCCGCTAACCGATCAAACTGGACCAGTAGGCCCAGAAGGCCTGAGCGACTATGAACCACCCCGGGTTCATAGTCGAACTAGCTGTTGCGGGTTTTGGGACGGCCTTGGACCGGGCCGCATTACCGCGATGCACGTCGAGTGCTGGTCAACAATTCGTGGGTGCGGTTGCGACTTTCGGTAACTCGGGCACGCCCCCTCATCGTGGACCGTCTGGTTGTCGCGCTTCGTTTTCGACAATCCCGGGTTGAATCAGGGCCGACATTCGCGTAGGGGTGTTTGCCAATTGCCGTCTCCGCTCATAATGCGCGGACTTTCCGCCGCAACTACGAACTCACCGCTGAGAACAACGACTGGCACCAGTCGAGGGCCTGAACCCAGTTGTCATCGATTAGCACACACATCCACTGCTGAGTGTGGTTGTTGTCGTGTGCCCGCTTGAAGTCTCGGGCGGGCCCAACGGCATGGGTGACTGTTCAGTCAGCCCAGGGACGTGATCAAGTCGCGGCAGGCCTGTTCGCAGCGCCGGCATGTCTCCGCGCAGATCCGGCAGTGATCGTGCTTGCTGCCGTGCCGGTCGCACTCGTCGCCACAGGATTTGCACGCCTGCGCGCAGGCTTCCAGAACCACTCGAGTCAAGTTGGCGTCGTAGCCGGTGTGCCGGGACAATACGCGGCTGGTGGTGTCACAGACGTCCGCGCAATCCGAGTTCGCGCGGATGCACTTGGTCAACTCGGCGACAGTATCCTCGCTCAGGCAAGCATCAGCACAGGCCGTGCACGCCTGGGCGCATTCGACACACGCCTCGATGCAGGCAGCGGTCTTCTCCCGGTCGATGTCACCTAGATCCTTCGGGTAGGTCTGCAGCATCTCCCTTGCCACGGTCATTCCACGCCGTCCCTTCCGAGTTTCCGATGTTCGTCAACGCGAGCCCTCAACAGGCATCACCTCGCACGGCAATACCCGTGCTGGGCTCGGCTAAACCGCCCACGCAAACTTACCTACTTTCGGGGGGAAGAGGGCGTCGAGCGTCTCCAAGTGGCGCCGCTGGTGACCACGATGGTTCCGGTCTGGCGGCCACACGGTGCGGGCCCGTACCGGGTAGTGCATCGGAATCTTGTCGAGCTTCTTTCGCCTGGGAGGCTCGTTGTCAATGCGGCACCGGACGGTGAGCCAGCTCGACGCCGGCGCTGGGAAATCGACAATGAGCGGGCGCGAGCTGGTGAGCAGCTTTGCCCGGACGTGAGTCCCATGACTTGCGGTTATCTAGATTGATGCGCGTGGTCAGTGTTGTGGGGTTCGCTTGCGCATCTATTCGGGTAAATGCCGTGTTGGCTGGATCGCTTTCTTTTGGCGCCCGGGAGTCATGCGACTTTTTCACGTCCAGTTACTATTCGCATCGAAAGTAGCGTTGCCGTGCAAGATTGGTTCGTGGCCACCAGTGGGGTGAGACTCGAAGAGCCGTTGTCGGCGATCGGGTCACCGCGCACTGGTGGGCCAGCGCTCGTGGGTGTCATCGATGACGTAGGTGTGGCGGTGCTGCCACATGCCGGGCTCAATCTCGATCGCGTCTGCGACATGATCGTGGTCGGCCAGGGGAGCGTGGTGGACGTGATCGAGAAGATCTGGATCGTGTTTGGGCCAGGACTTCAGTGCCACCGAGAGTCCGCTCACGCCGATCGCGGCGAGCACACCCCAGGTCGTGGTGAATCCGGCGGCGGTACCGAGCCAGCCGGCGATGGGGTAGGTCAGCAGCCAGCAGGCGTGGGAGAGGGAGAACTGAGCGGCGAAAATAGCGGGGCGGTCGCTGAAGGCGCTGGAGCGGCGCAAGACCCGGCCCACGGGAGTGAGTACCATGCCGGTTCCGGTGCCGATCACCGCCCACACCACCAGCGCCATCGGCCAGCGGGCAACGGCCGCACTCACCATCGACAGGATGATCACGCTGGCCAGGCCCACCAGCAGCACTACTGCGCCGGACATCATGACCCGACGTTCCGGTACACGGTCCAGCATGCGCGGCAGGCTGAGTGCGACCACCATGGTGCCGAGACCGTTGGCCGCGAACAACACCGCCACGTCGGCCTGGGACCGCCCTAGGGTGTCCAGGACGTAGGTGAAGGTGTTGACCATGACTACCGCCCCGACAGCGGCCACGGCGAGGTTCAGGCCCATCAGTCCGCGTAGCCGGGGTGTTGCCCGGAAGATGCGGGTCCCGGACGAGATTCGGTCCCACGCTCCCCGGCGAGCGGCGGGTAGCGCGTTCGGGACCGTGGTGGTGAGCACCAGGACCGCCGAGATGGCGAAACCGACCGAGGTGCCGGTGAACAACCAGTGGAAACTCAGCACGCTCAACATCGCGGCCGCCAGAACGGGGGACAGCAGGTTTTCCATGGTTGACGCGAGCTGGGAAGCCGACAAGGCTTTGGTGTAGTCGCGCTCGTCGGGCAGGATGTCGGGCAGCACGGCTTGGAACGTCGGGGTGAACGCGGCCGAGGCCGATTGCAGCACCACAATCAACACGTAGATCTGCCACACCTGATCTACGAACGGAAGCGCCAGCACGACCAGCGCCCGCACGGCGTCCAGGCTCACCAGCATCGTGCGTCGCGGGATCTGGCCGACGTAGGCACCGGCCAGTGGCGCCACGATCACATAGGTGATCATCTTGATGGCGAGTGCCGTGCCCAGCACGGCACCCGCGTCCGCGCGAGCCAGCTCATAGGCCAGCAAGCCCAGCGCCACCGTCGCCAAGCCCGTGCCGAACAACGCCACTACCTGTGCTGCGAACAGATGCCGGTAATCACGATGAGCGAACAACGACACCAGGGACCTCGACCTTCTCGGGTGACAACGGCAGCCCATGTAATCATAGGTGCTTATGTACGCACACGACATCACAAGAGAGCAGTGGGGTCAGTTGCCACCCCCCGGGCACATCGAGGTGGCCTCCACCGCGCTGCGGATGCTGGCCGACCCCACCCGTATGCGGATGTTGTGGCTGCTCTCCGGCGACGAGTACGACGTCGCCACACTGGCCGCCGCGGTACAGATCGCCCGCCCGGCCGTGTCGCAGCACCTGGCCAAACTCAAACTCGCCGGACTGGTGAACCTTCGCCGCGACGGCCGCCGCGCCTATTACGCGGCTCGAGGCGGTCACGTCCGCCGCCTGCTTGCTGAGTCACTCAACGCCGCCGAGCACCAGGTACACGGACTCCCCGAACACGACTGAGTGACGGCACAACTATGTGAACGGCGCATCGTGAGTCAGCGGCGACGAAGGTGATGGAACCGGCCAGTACGGAGTTCTGCCCTGGGAGACCGTCGCCGACCGGCAAGGGAGGACGCCGCTCGGCTGGCCTGCCGTTCCAGGCCAGCGCGGACAAGGACGCCCAACTAGTCGGGATTCGGAGCCACTGAGTAGAGATCTGCTGGACGTCCGCCCAGAGAAGCTCGCGCTCGAGGCGGTCCCCCGGTCGTGCCCGGCACCTTCGTTCATCGTGACCAAGCGTGCCGCTGCAGGTGTGTCATCAGGGTGGGAGAGACTGATTGCCACCGGACCGTGTCTCCTTTCTCCCGCAGCAAGATCAGGCACTGGTTCGGGTCGAGGTCCCGCATCCGTAGGGAGAGGGCACCGCCGCGACGGCAGGCGGTCTCGGTATGCAGCCGAAGCATTAGGGAGTCCAGCTCGGGGTCATTGCCGGTCGTGGCGGCGACCTGGTTGATCTCGGCGAGGCGGGTGCTGCGCGACGGGTGGAGGGTGGCCGCCGCGGCTTGGCCACTTTCCGCGCTGGATCGTCGGCATGCTGTATCAGCCCGTCTGCGACCGCATGCCGGGAACGATCGCGGTGATCGGGGGGCGACTCACGGCGCCTCCGCGTGGAGCCAGAGCGCCGGAAGGCGATGAGGAGTTGGCCTGCGGCGAGGCCGCCAGCAGCGAGTGTTCAAGTACGTGTCAGGAGCGGAGTCCACTCCGTATTTTGGTGTCCGAGGGGGGACTTGAACCCCCACGCCCGTTAAGGGCACTAGCACCTCAAGCTAGCGCGTCTGCCATTCCGCCACTCGGACTTGCTGGGAACACAGTATACGAGCCCTCCGAAGCCTGCGAAGGTGGGGGTGACTCACGGTGTCTGTCTCGGTGTTTGCCCTGGCAATGGTAGGAATGCCAGGTAGTGAGCAAACCGAACGATCGAACAGGGCGGGCCGGCACCGTGAGTGAGCAGAACCAGATCGAGACAGCCGCAGACGACGCGGTCACGCTGACCAGCGAGCTGATTCGGATCGACACGACCAATACGGGTGATCCGGACACCCTGGTCGGCGAGCGGGCGGCCGCCGAGTACGTCGCCGAGAAGCTGACCTCGGCCGGCTACGAGATCGAGTACGTCGAGTCGGGTGCCAAGAACCGGCACAACGTCATCGCTCGGCTGCCCGGGGCTGACCCCTCGCGGGGCGCCCTGCTCATCCACGGTCACCTCGACGTCGTGCCCGCCGACGCATCCGAGTGGTCGGTGCACCCGTTCTCCGGCGCGGTGCAGGACGGCTACGTCTGGGGCCGTGGCGCCGTCGACATGAAGGATATGGTGGGCATGACGCTCGCCCTGGCCTGCCACTACAAGCGGAACAACATCGTCCCCCCGCGCGACCTGATCTTCGCCTTCGTCGCTGACGAGGAGGCAGGCGGCAAGTACGGCGCACAGTGGCTCGTTGAGCACCGGCCCGACCTGTTCGAGGGCGCCACCGAGGCGATCAGCGAGGTCGGCGGCTTCTCCATCACCCTGAAGGACGATGTCCGTGCTTACCTGATCGAGACCGCCGAAAAGGGCATCCGCTGGATGAAGCTGCGCGTGCGCGGCACCGCCGGCCACGGCTCGATGATCCACCGCGACAACGCCGTCACCAAACTGTCCGAGGCCGTCGCCCGCCTCGGCAACCACCGCTTCCCCCTGGTCCTCACCGACTCCGTCCGCGAGTTTCTGGCCGGAGTCACCGAGATCACCGGCTGGGACTTTCCCGAGGACGACATCGACGGCGCCGTCGCCAAGCTCGGCAACATCTCCCGCATGATCGGCGCCACCCTCCGCGACACCGCCAACCCCACCATGCTCACAGCCGGCTACAAATCCAACGTCATCCCATCCACCGCGGAGGCCGCTGTCGACTGCCGCATCCTGCCCGGCCGGCTCGAGGCGTTCGACCGGGAGCTCGACGCCATCCTCGGCCCGGACATCGAGAAGGAGTGGATGGAGCTGCCGCCGGTCGAAACCACCTTCGACGGCGCCCTTGTCGATGCCATGACCGCTTCCGTGCTCGCCGAGGACCCCGGCGCCCGCACACTTCCTTACATGCTTTCCGGCGGGACAGACGCGAAGGCCTTCCAGACCCTCGGCATTCGCAACTTCGGCTTCGCGCCGCTCAAGCTTCCCGCCGAACTCGACTTCTCCGCCTTGTTCCACGGCGTGGACGAGCGGGTCCCCGTCGACGCCCTGCGCTTCGGCACCCGGGTGCTCGACCGCTTCCTGCGTGCATCGTGACCAGGCCCCAGTGCCTCTCGGCTGTCCGAGTTCCGTTGCATCGCGCCCTGCCGCCTCGACAATCGGACTTCGCCGGCCGAGTCCCACGGATCAGCACGACGTCTTGATCCGCGACTCTCGCCACGCACTGTCAGATGATCGGGCCAGGCAGCCCCGCGGCCGCCAGCGTCCGGCGCCTGCGTAACCACACGCGCCTCGTCCCGTCCGCGTAGAGGCGCACGTTCGACAGCTCCCACCCCGAGAACTCCGCCTGTATGGAGAGCTGGACGGCCGCGGAGAGACGGGAGACACCCGGCGGCAGCTGCAGCCGCCGGTACTCCCATTTCTCCGTGAAAGAACTCTCCTCGCTGTCCTCTCCGCTCATGGCGTGATCACCTGAATCCCTTCTCCAGCCGCCGAGCCGACCACCACCTGACCGGTGCGGTCGTCCACGGCCACCGAGTTCGGCTGCCGAACAGTGGGAAACCTGTACTTCTCCTCGGGCTCGCCGCCGCGCAGGTCGAAACCGACGACCTCGTTCCGCTCGGTCAGCGTCACCCAGGCCAGCTGCCGCTCCGGATCGCTGGCGATCCCGTAGACACCGCCCGGCACCGGGTACCGCTGCCGGAGCAGCAGTGGGTCCGTGGAGAACGCGAGCAGCGCACCCGCCCTCGTATCGGTCACCAGCACACGACCGAACGGATCTGCCACCGCGTTCGTCGCGCCCTGGCCCGCCCGCAGGCCGACGTCCACCGTGCCGGCCTCGACATCCACCTCGAACAACGCCGTCCGCAACCGGTCCAGCACCACCGTGTGTCCACCAGCGGTGACCAGTTGATCAGCGCTGTACAGCTCACCGGAGATCGTCTTCGTCACCGTCTCGCCATCGAGCACCTCGATGGCCTTGCGATCCCGTACGGCGACCAGCGAACGCCCGTCCTGAGTCACCGAGGAAACGGGCGCACCGGCCACGTCGACCGTCCTCACTTTGCGCCCGGACGGCTCGATCCACACCACGCTGCCTGTCTCGGGAACGGCCGCCACGAACCGTCCCGCCTGCACCGACAGATTCTCGACGGCACCCGCCAAGGCCACGCTGCGCGGCTTCGCGCCAGGCGCGTCCAGATCATGCAGAACCACCGACGGTGGCTGCTCGACGGCGACCGCCAGCGTCCGGCTGGCCGGCGCCACCGCCAGCGCGGCGACCTCCTCGGCTGGCAGGACCGTCCCCTCGGGCTCCACCGTCGTGGCCGGCGACACCGCAGCCGTCGCCGCCACGGGGTCCGCGACGACCTGCAGCGGATCACCGCCCGCATCTACCTCGGAGCACCCGGCGAGTACCAGCGTGCAGGCGAGGCCGATCGCGACCAGCGGGGCGGTGGCGATGTGCTTCACCGAGTGACCTTCCGGTTCGTGGCTGACGGTTCTCTCCAGCATCCCCCACGGGCGTTGTCTCGTCACGTGAGCGTCATCTCGATGACCGGGCACCGTCACCGAGGCCACCGCTCCGGATAGCCGAAGTCGATCGCGGAAACGTCGTCGAGGGCTGCCTTGATCGCCGGCGGGAGTGTGAGCTCCTCCGCCGCCAGTGACCCGGTCAGCTGCCCGGTGTCCCGCGCACCGACCACGGGCGCGACCACCCCTGGCCGGTCCCGCACCCAGGCCAGCGCCACGACGAGCGGTGAGGTCCCCAGGCCGTCCGCGGCCGTCGCGACCGCCTCGACGATCCGTCCCGCCCTTTCCGTGCGGTGCTGCTCCACGTAGCCCGCGTACGTCGGCGATGCGCCCCTGGAGTCGGCTGGTGTGCCCGTGCGGTACTTGCCGGTCAGCACCCCGCGACCCAGCGGCGCCCAGGGCAGCACGCCGATGCCGTGATGGGCCGCCGCGGGCACGACCTCACGTTCGATCCCGCGCTCCAGTAGCGAGTACTCCACCTGCGTGGACACGATGCGCGTTTCCCTGGAGAGGGTCGCCGCGGTCGCGAGCTGCCAGCCCGAGTAGTTCGACACTCCGGCATAACGGACCTTGCCGCTGGTGACCGCGAAATCCAGTGCCGAGAGTGTTTCCTCCAGCGGTACATGGCTGTCCCAGGCGTGCAGCTGCCATAGGTCCAGGTGATCCACTCCGAGTCTGCGCAGCGAACCGTCGAGCGCGCTGAGCAGCGCACCCCTGGACGCACCACCGCCGAACGGCCCTTCGGTACGTCGCGCCACGGCCTTCGTGGCGAGCACGATGTCCGCACGAGGCACCAGGTCGGACAGCAGCGAACCGAGCACCTGCTCGCTCTCGCCGCCGCCGTAGATGTCGGCCGTGTCCACCAGCGTGCCGCCCGCATCGACGAACGCGACCAGCTGGCTCGCGGCCTCCTCGGCGTCGGTTTCGGTACCCCAGGACATGGTGCCGAGAGCCATCCTGGAGACCCTCAGGCCAGAGGCGCCGAGCTGCCGAGTTTCCATGGCCCTCTACCTTAACCTTCGTCAGATCATCTACTTGACCAAGGCGCGTTAAGCCGGGATCGCTCGCCCGATAGTGTCGGCGCCCGTGCGAATGCTTCTCGATTTCGACAAGTGCGATGCCCACGCCGCGCCCCAGCGCGCCACCCGCCTCCCGGGAGCGCTGACGTGAGCTGGTTCGAAGCGATCGTGCTGGGCCTGGTCCAGGGGCTGACCGAGTTCCTGCCGATCTCCTCCAGCGCCCATCTGCGCATCACCGCCGCCTTCGCGGGCTGGGGCGACCCCGGCGCCGCCTTCACCGCCGTCACACAGCTCGGCACCGAGGCGGCCGTGATCCTCTACTTCGGCAAGAAGATCGTCAACATCCTCTCCGCCTGGTTCTTCTCGCTCTACAAGCCGGAGTACCGCAGCGATCCCGACGCGCGGATGGGCTGGCTGATCATCGTCGGCTCACTGCCCATCGTCGTGCTCGGACTGCTGTTCCAGGAAAAGATCGAGCACGCGTTCCGCGATCTGCGGCTGATCGCCACCACGCTCATCGTGTTCGGCATCCTGCTCTGGATCGCCGACCGGATCGGGCGCAAGGAGCGCGACCTCGACCACCTGACCGTCCCGCACGGTCTCGGATACGGGTTCGCGCAGGCACTCGCCCTGATTCCCGGGGTGTCCCGCTCCGGTGGCACGATCACCGGCGGTCTGCTGCTCGGGTACAGACGTGCCGACGCGGCCGAGTACTCCTTCCTGCTGGCCATCCCCGCGGTAATGGGTTCGGGCTTCTACAAGCTCGCCGACATAGGGGCGGGGCAGGGACCCGCGGTGGGACCGACGATCCTGGCGACGATCGTCGCGTTCGGCGTCGGCTACGTCGTGATCGCCTGGTTGATGGCGTTCATCAAGAAGCGCACCTTCGTCCCGTTCGTGCTGTACCGGATCGCGCTGGGCATCCTGCTGTTCGTCCTGGTCTTCAGCGGAGTTCTCGACCCGGAGGCAGGCCCGGTCGTATAGCCGGAACCGCCGACAGCGTGTCCAGTGATCGCCCGGCACGTAGGGTGGCGGCGTGGGTACCGTCATCCTCCTGCGCCATGGCCGCTCGACCGCGAACGGTTCGGGTGTGCTCGCCGGGCGTTCGCCCGGGGTCGACCTCGACAGCACAGGGCGAACACAGGCAGAGGCACTCGTCCAGCGACTCTCGGGAATCCCGTTGGCCGCGCTTGTCGCGTCTCCGCTACAGCGGTGCGCGCAGACCCTCGCGCCCTTGGCGGAGGCGCGCGGCCTGACACCGGAAACCGATCCCGAACTGTCCGAGGTGGACTACGGCGACTGGACCGGCCGGGAACTCAAGGATCTGGCGAACGAACCGCTTTGGCGAGTGGTGCAGGCCCACCCGTCCGCGGCGGTGTTTCCGGGCGGTGAAGGCTTGGCTGCCATGCAGTGCCGCGCGGTCCGCGCCATCCGCCGCCACGACGAGCGGATCACCGCGGAGCACGGTGCGCACGCGGTATGGGTCGCGTGCACCCATGGCGACATGATCAAGTCCGTGCTCGCCGACGCCCTCGGCCAGCACCTGGACTCCTTCCAGCGCATCGTCGTCGAGCCCGGCTCGGTGTCGGTGGTCCGCTACACCGAGCTGCGCCCTTTCGTGCTCAGGATGAACGACCACGGGGCCGACCTCGGCGGCATCGTTCCGCCGGAGCCCGAGAGCGGCAAGGAGGGAGACCCGGCGTCGTCCGACGCCGCGGTCGGGGGATCGACGGGACGAAAGGATCGAGAGTGACCACTGGGGACAACCCGTTCGACGCGCCGAGTGACCTGCCCTATGGGCTGCCACCGTTCGACCGGGTCGATGACGAGCACTTCCTGCCCGCCTTCGAGGCGGGTATCGCCGAGCACGCCGCCGAGATCGACCGGATCGCCACCGACCCCGGCACTCCGACGGTGGAGAACACTCTCGTCGCGCTGGAACGGTCAGGCCGGCTACTCGGACGCGTTTCCGCGGTGTTCTTCAACCTCGCGGGTTCGGACTCGACCCCGCGAATCCAGGAGATCCAGGCCGACATCGCGCCACGGCTGGCCGCGCACGCCGACGCCATCCACCTCGACCCGCGCCTGTACACCAGGATCGACGACCTGTACTCGCGCCGCGACGAACTCGGCCTCGATCCGGAGACGGCGTGGCTGCTGGAGCGCTACCGCCTGGAGTTCCAGCGGGCAGGCGCGGGTCTGCCCGAGCCGGACCAGGAACGCCTGCGCGCGCTCAACGAGGAACTGTCCTCACTGAGCACCCGGTTCCAGAACAACCTGCTCTCCGACACCAACGACCTGGCGGTGCTCGTTTCCGACGCGACCGAGCTGGCCGGGCTGTCCGAGGACACGATCGCCGCGGCCGCCGAGGCGGCGACCGCACGCGGCAACGACGGCGCCTACCTGATCAAGCTCGGCCTCCCGACGGCCCAGCCCGTGCTGGCCTCGCTGCGCGACAGCGGACTGCGCGAGCGGATTCACACAGCGTCGGTCAGCCGGGCCGCGCGCGGCAACGAACACGACAACTCGGCGACGCTGGCCCGGATCACCGAGTTGCGGGCGGAACGTGCACGCCTGCTCGGTTTCCCCGACCACGCGGCCTACATGATCTCCGACCAGACCGCCGGTACCGCGGACTCCGCCCTCGCCCTGTTGCGGCAGCTCGCGCCGGTCGCCGCCCGCAACGCGCAGGCCGAGCAGGACGAGCTGCGGCAGGTCGCCGACGCGGACCCAGCGCACAGCGGCGAGCTCGCGCCCTGGGACTGGGCCTACTACGCGGAACAGGTCCGCAAGGAACGGTTCGACATCGACACCGCCGCCCTGCGGCCGTACTTCGAACTGGAACGGGTCCTGATCGACGGCGTCTTCTACGCCGCGGGCCGCCTCTACGGGCTGACCTTCACCGAACGCCACGACCTCCCGGTCTACCACCCCGAGGTCAGGGTGTTCGAGGTCCACGACGCCGACGGCAGCGGACTGGGCCTGTTCCTCGGCGACTACTACACCCGCGACACCAAACGCGGCGGCGCGTGGATGAACAACTTCGTCGAACAGTCCCGCCTGCTGGGCGAACGCCCGGTGGTGGTGAACAACCTCAACATCGTCCGGCCACCGGAGGGCGAGCCGACGCTGCTCACCTTCGACGAGGTGATCACCGCGTTCCACGAATTCGGCCACGCACTGCACGGTCTGCTGTCCGATGTGCACTACCCGAAGTTCTCCGGGGCCAACGTGCCACGCGACTTCGTGGAGTTTCCCTCACAGGTCAACGAGATGTGGGCGTTGTGGCCGGAGGTGCTGGCGAACTACGCGAGGCACCACCGCACGGGGGAGCCGCTGCCGCAGGAGCTGGTGGACCGGCTCGTGGAGTCACAACACCACGGCGAGGGGTTCCGCACCACCGAATACCTCGGTGCGGCACTGCTGGACCAGGCCTGGCACGCACTGGCGCCGGGGGAGCGGATCGAGGCGGGCGACGTGGCCAGGTTCGAGGCCGAGGCACTGGAGAAGGAAGGCGTGGCCTTGCCCGCCGTTCCGCCGCGATACCGCAGCACCTACTTCGCGCACATCTTCAGCGGCGGGTACAGCGCCGGCTACTACTCCTACATCTGGAGTGAGGTGCTCGACGCCGACTCGGTGGAGTGGTTCCGCGAGAACGGTGGCCTGACCAGGACCAACGGGGACCACTTCCGGTCGAAGCTGCTGGCACGCGGCGGCAGCATCGACTCGATGCGGGCCTTCCGCGAATTCCGCGGCAGGGACCCTGAACTCGAGCCGCTCCTGCGCCGCCACAACTTCATCGGCTAGGGGAGTTCCCCAATGCCACATTGGGGACGTTGAAGTTCCCCAATGTGGCATTGGAGACGCTCAGGTTCCCGAATGCCACATTGGGGAACTTCGAAAGCGCGCCAGCCGCTCAGATCAGGCCGAGCTGCTTCACCGCGTCGCGCTCCTCGGTGAGCTCGCGGACCGAGGCGTCGATCCGCTCGCGGGAGAAGTCGTTGACCTCGAGGCCCTGCACGATCTCGTACTTGCCGCCCTTGGTGGTGACCGGGAACGACGAGATCAGGCCCTCGGGCACGCCGTAGGAACCGTCCGAAGGAATGGCCATCGAGGTCCAGTCACCGTCGGCGGTGCCGTTCACCCAGGTGTTGACGTGGTCGATGGCCGCGGAGGCGGCGGACGACGCGGGCGACGCGCCCCGTGCCTCGATGATGGCCGCGCCGCGCTTGGCGACGGTCGGGATGAACTCGTCGGCCAGCCACGCCTGGTCGTTCACGGCCTCGGCGGCGTTCTTGCCCGCGACCTCGGCGTGGAAGATGTCCGGGTACTGGGTGGCCGAGTGGTTGCCCCAGATCGTCAGCTTCTTGATGTCGGCGACCGGGGTGCCGAGCTTCTTCGACAGCTGCGCGAGCGCGCGGTTGTGGTCCAGGCGCGTCATCGCGGTGAACCGCTCGGCCGGGACGTCGGGGGCGTGCGACTGGGCGATCAGCGCGTTCGTGTTGGCGGGGTTGCCCACCACGAGCACCTTGATGTCCTCGGCCGCGCCGGCGTTGATGGCCTCGCCCTGCGGCTTGAAGATGCCACCATTGGCCTCGAGCAGGTCGCCACGCTCCATCCCCTTCGCGCGGGGGCGGGCGCCGACCAGCAGCGCGACATTCGCACCCTCGAACGCCTGCTTGGCGTCATCGAAGATGTCGATCCCGGCGAGCAGCGGGAATGCGCAGTCCTGCAGTTCCATCGCGGTGCCCTCGGCCGCCTTCACAGCCTGCGGGATCTCCAGCAGGCGCAGCTTCACCGGCGTGTCCTGGCCGAGCAGCTGACCGGACGCGATGCGGAAGAGCAGTGCGTAGCCGATCTGGCCGGCGGCGCCGGTGACGGTGACGTTGACAGGGGCCTGGGTCATTGCGTTCTCCTGCTGACGGGGTCGTTGCTTGTGCGGGCGATGCTATCCGGCGCGGCGGGGGCGTAGCGGGTGCGTCGCCTCACGTCGACCTTGATCGGTTGAGCGTGACCGCCGGCTCATCAGTGTCGCGCACCGGGACGTCGAAGGCAGGACCGAGCGCCAGCACACCGATATCGAGCCTGCCGAGACTGGAGAGCACCGAGCGCTGCGCGATCTCCGGTGCCGTTTCGCCAGGCGGTTCTCCCGTCGCCCGCAACAGGACGTGACCGCCCGCGGAAGACGGGTCGTGCGTGATCTCGATCAGCGTGTCCACGTTGCGCCCGATCCGACCGGCGAGGTCGTACAGCGCGGGCTGCCCGTGGAGCAGGCCCGGCTGTGCTCGTGCGGCGATATGCCGCGCCCGGAACGCCATCGCCTCGACCCCGCTGAGCACGTACCAGCCGTAGTCCCTGCGAGCGCTGAGGTTGACCGGGTGGGTGAGCGGCTCGACGGTGGCCCGCAGCCGCCCGACGGCCCGGTCGAGGTCCCTGGAGAGTTCGATCACGTTGACGTTCTCGGTGCCAGCCAGCAGGCCGGTGGCCCGGTCGAGGAACTCGCGGAGCCCGGTCAGCACGTCCCGCAGATCGTCGAGCATCGCCGCTCTCGTCCGCACCGGGACGATCAGCACCGCGGCCAGCACCCCGGCCAGTGCGCCGACGGCGGTCTCCGCGAGCCGCACGCCCAGCACCGAGTAGCTGAACGTGCCGAGCAGGCTGTACAGCAGCCCGAGCATCGTCGTGACGAAGAACGCCATCGCGGTCTGCGAGACGCGCGACACGTAGACCATCCCGAAGACACACACGAGGATCAGCCCGATCGTCGCGGGCTGGTTCCCGCCCACCAGCAATGCGGAGAGCGCGCCACCGAAGATCCCGACGATGGTTCCGCCGAGACGCCGTGCACCCTTCACGAAGGTGGCGCCAGCGGTGGAGGAGCCGAGGAACACCACGAATACCGTGAGCACCGCCCAGTACCACCGCTGCGGCGAGATCAGCTCGCCCCCGAGCACCGCGAGCCCACCACCCACGACGGCTTGCAGCGCGCTGCGCGTCTGGTTGTCGAAGGCGAAGATCCTGGTCTTCTCCCGTTCCGGGGACGTGCCGGGCTCCTGCACGGGCTCGCTCTCGGCCAGCTCTACGGAATAGTCCCGTTCGGCGACGCGCTGCGCGTTGACATCGGCGAGTGCGAGTTCGGCGATGGCCCTGCGTAGCTCATCACCTGGCTGTGGACGTTCCCGCAGGCTGCTGCCCTCGACCAGCATCCGGCTGAACTCCTCGGTGTCACTGATCAGCGGCAGATCCCTGGGATCGCGTTCGATCAACGCTCTGAACCGGCGCAGCCGCGCGACGAGTTCGGTCCTGATCTCCGGTGCGAGCTCCTCGACGCAGGTTCGGCGGGTAGTGATCGAGAGCCACTGCACCGCGAGTTCGACCTCGATCGCCCGCCTGCGCAACATCCCGGCCGCACGTGTGCCGATGACGTCCTCCGCCGTGTCCTCGATCAGCAGCACACACTCGTGCAGCCGGGAGTCGGCCTTGCGTAGTTGCCTGCGCGTCCGGTCGTTCCCGCCACCGGAGAGGTAGCTCGCCGACGTGCTGATCACGGTGGCGAGCCGGGCCCGGAACGCCCTGCGGATCCGCAGCAGCTCGCGGTCGGGGCGGCGGGGAAGCAGGAGGAAGCGGACGAGCGCGTTGGCGGCGATCCCCACCGCGAGCGCCGCCAGCAGCGCGGGTACCTGGGCGAGCGAGGTGCCGAGGAACATCGCGAAGAAGAACAGGAAGAACGTGATCGACCCGAGCGCGACCCCTCGAGGACCGAAGCGCTGGGCGTACACCGCGACGAAGATCAGCAGCACGAAGATGACGCCGTCCAGCGGCGGAACGTCGTTGCCGAGGCTGGCCGAGGTGAGGGACACGGCGCCAGCGAGCAGTCCGAGCAGCAGCGTGAGCGCCTGACCCACCGGGGTCGGATCGTTCACCGTGAACGCCGCCATCATCGCCGCGATGGCCCCGACCAGGGTGATCGTCAGCGGCTGCCCGGCGGGCAGCAGCACGGCCACCGCGACGGCGATGCCGAGCACGGCCGACGCGGCGACCCGTAGCCGGACGAAGCCGGGATCGGACGCGGCCATGCGGTCGAGCGCGTTTTCCAGGAGCCCGCGGATCACGAGGCTGCCTCCGGCTCGGCGAGGAGCTCCAGCTGCGCGAGGCACAGTCGTGGACCGTCGGTCGCGCGCACCCGCAACCGGTAATGACGCACGGTTGCGGGATCGGCGATCGTGAACGCTCTGGTCTGCCGGCGCATGGTGAAGGTCTGGTCGGTGCGTTCATCCAGCACGGTCCAGTCGGCGCCATCGGGAGAGCCCTCCAGCACCCACGATCGCGGGTCGGCTTCCTGACGGCCCGAGGTGAGCGTGTAAATCCGTACGCGGGACGCGGGTCCGTCGACGGTGATGTCGATGACCGGGGCCGGGACCGAGAATCGAGCCTCGGTGCCGGTGGTGTCGTCCACGAGTGCCACGGGGTCGGTGCCGTCGGAGCAGCGCAGGGTCGCGACGACGTCGATGAGAGGTGCGGGCCACTCGGTTCCGAGCGACGGCGGGACGTCCGTCTCCCCGCTGCCCCAATCGGAGGGTTCGGGGCCCATGTCGAAGTCGAGCACCGCTCCCTCGGCGAGGACCGCGTGGCCGATGGAGGTGGACGTGTGCTGTTCGCCGTTGACCTTCAACCCCCGCACGTAGATGTTGTCGGCACTGTTCTCCGGGGCGTTGATCACCAGCTTTCTGTCGCCCCGCAGGTGCACGGTGGCCCTGGTGAACAGTGGCGAGCCGATCGCGTAGTGCGGGCTGCCCACGGCCAGCGGGTAGAACCCGAGCGCGCTGAGGACATACCAGGCGGACATCTCGCCGTTGTCCTCGTCGCCCGCGTAGCCCTGTCCCAGATCACTGCCGAGGTAGAGCCGGGACAGGATCTCGCGCACCTTCTCCTGCGTCCTCGCGGGTGTGCCCGCATGGTTGTACATGTACGGAATGTGATGCGAGGGCTGGTTGGAATGGGCGTACTGGCCCATCCGGACCTCGCGAGCCTCGGACATCTCGTGGATGACCGCGCCGTAGTCACCTGGCTTGCCGCCACGTTCCGCAGTGCCGAAGAAGCGGTCGAGTTTGGCCGCGAGTGCGGCTCTGCCGCCGTGCAACGCGGCGAGCCCCTGCCCGTCGTGCGGCGCGCTGAACGCGGTGTTCCAGCCGTTGGTCTCGGTGTAGTCCGGACCCCAGTGCGCAGGGTCGTAGTCCTCAGCGGGACCTCGCCAGTTCCCGTCCTTCGTGCGACCGCGGAAGAACCCGGTTCTGCTGTCGAAGTGATGGGCGTAGTGCAGCGCGCGGTTGCGGAAGTACGCCGCATTGTCACGGAATTCCGTCCGCCGCGGGTCGTCGGGCTCCGCCTGCTCGTACAGGGCCTGTGACCAGTTGGCGATGCCGAAGTCGTTGACGCAGCCGTCGAGTGCCCAGGACAGTCCCTCCCTGGTCGCGGTGGGGGTGAAGCCGAGGAAGATCGACTCGGCGAGTCCCTTCCTGCCGACACCTCGGTCCGGCGGAGTGACCGTCGCGTTGCGCACGGCCGCGTCGTAGGCCCCGAGTACGTCGAAACCGTGCACCCCCTTCAGATAGGCGTCCGCGAACGCCACGTCCGAACTGGTCCCGGTCATCAGGTCGGCGGAACCGGGTGCGGACCAGCGGGGGATCCACCCACCCTCCCGGTAGTGCTGGACGAATCCGTCGATCAGTTCCCCGCAACGTTCCGGTGTGAACAGGGCATATGCGGGCCAAGTGGTGCGGTAGGTGTCCCAGAAGCCGTTGTTGACGTAGATCTCGCCATCGATCACCCGCGCGCCGGTTCGCCTGCGGGTGCTCGGCCACCAGCGGCGCTGGACCGGACTGGCGTGGCGGGGAACGGGATGTTGCGCGTCCCCGGTGTTCTCGTGTGCGACGTTCGGGTAGAGGAACAGCCGGTAGAGGTTGGAGTAGAAGGTGGTCAGCTGGTCCTGGCTCGCACCCTCGATCTGGAACCGGCCCAGCTCGTCCTGCCACCGTTGCCGCGCTCGATCTTTGACCTCGTCGAACGTCACCGACGCCGGCAACTCCTGTTCGAGGTTGTGCCGCGCCTGCCTGAGGCTGATCAGTGAGGTGGCGATCCGCAGTGTCACCACCGGGCTGTCGAAGGTCAGGTACCCGGTGACGGTTCGCCACCACGGCCTGCGGATGCGTCCGCCGCCGGTCGCCGGACGGTCCGCTGTGCCGTACACATACATCCGGCGCGCGCCCTTCGAGAGCCTGCTGCGCACCCAGGTGTGTCCGGAGACCGTCGCGGTCGCCGGGTCGACCCTGAGTCCGCCGCGGTTGCGCGCGTTGTCGAACAGCAGCCAGCCGCTGCCCTCGGGAAAGGCCACCCGCAGCAGTGCTCCGTGCTCGGTGGGCGCGAGTTCGGTCTCGATGCCGGAGATGAAACGGACGGCGTAGTGGTGCGGGCGGTCGGTCTCGTCGGCGTGCGCGAAGGGCTGAGCTCTGTCCGGCCGTCGATGGGTCACCGGTCCTGATCCCGGCATGATCTGGAAGGTGTGCCTGTCGCCCATCCAGGGGCTCGGCTGGTGGCTGACCGCGAACGCCTGAAGCGCGGGCTGGTTCTGTTCGGTGTTCGCCCGGTGGTACTCGTAGATCCAGTCGAGTGCACCGGCGTCGGTGACGGGCGTCCAGAAGTTGAAGCCGTGCGGCACCGCCGTGGCGGGGAAGGTGTTGCCCCGGGAGAACTGCCTGCTCGCGTGGCTGCCTCTGGTCGTGCGGACGTGGTCCACCGCGTCGAGCGCTTCCGCCGCCGGCCGGGCCGTGCGGATCCGCACGTCGTCGAGCCAGCCGCTGAGTTCGTCGTCGCCTTCGGGCGCATCAGTGGTGAGCACGATGGCGCGGATCGTGCGCCCGGCCGCCACTGCGCCGACCCTGCAGCGCACCAGGTTCCATTGGTCCACCGAGAGGGATTTGGCCGCACCCTGGGCCGCGGCGGTCAGCCCGAAACCGTATTGGTCGCTTGCCGCCCTGCCCGCGAGTGTGCTGCCGTCGTCGAACTCCAGATCGATGGCGACGAACGTACTGCGGTAGGACGGCCAGCGCGTCAGTTCCGGGAAGACCACGTAGGACAGTTCGGTGTCCTCGCTGACCACGACGTCCACGGCGAACAGGCCGGCCCGAGCCTGTCCTGCCGCCGACGTCGCGTAGTGCAGTGCCCGCATGCCGGTGAAACCCGCACCCGTCCGTGCCGCGGGTGCTCGGACCGGGCCGGAACCGACGTGCACCCGCAGTCGCGATCCCGTGCCCGGTGGCGGTTCGCCGTCCTCGAAGGAGCAGTAAAAGCCGGATGCGGTCGCGGTCACGGGCCCACGGTAATGGGGAACGAACCGCCATGCTCGCATCGGACACGGAGAACCGGTGGCGGCGACCAAACCATCGATCGTCCCGTCCCCGGGACTGTGTCGTGAGCGGTGTTTCTGGCCCGACACGCCGGGGTGAAATCCGGCGGGATGGGTACGGACAGTGATGGCATCCGATGCTGTGAGCGCGGATCAGAGGAAGATGAGGAAGTCGGAGCGGGAGCGGTCGGCCGAGCAGGCTGCCGCGGCGGCGATGGTG
>NZ_PQHZ01000078.1 GCF_003385185.1 Amycolatopsis palatopharyngis
ACCAAACCCTTCAACTCCGTGAACTCCGGCCCCATCCGCACCCGAGTCCGAATCCACGACGGCTTCTTCTCAATCGGCGTCTCACTGTTACGAACCTCAAGCCGCAACAACTTCCGACCATCAGGAGCGGTCATGCCAACCCCGCATACAGCGGATGTTTGCGCGCCAGCACCTCGACGCGGGTCCGCAGGTCCTTCTCGGTCTCCGCGTCGATCTCCGGGCGCAGCGCCACCGCGATGATGTCGGCGACCTCAGCGAAGTCCGCGGCCTCGAAGCCGCGCGTGGCCAGCGCGGGGGTACCGATCCGCAGCCCGGAGGTGACCATCGGCGGGCGCGGGTCAAAGGGCACCGCGTTACGGTTGACGGTGATCCCGACGGAGTGCAGCCGGTCTTCTGCCTGCTTTCCATCCAATGTGGAGTTGACCAGGTCGACGAGCACCAGGTGCACGTCCGTACCACCGGTCAGCACCCGGACCCCGGCGGAGGCGCAGTCCTCTTGGGACAGCCGGTCGGCCAGTGCGCGGGCGCCGTCCAGCACCCGCTGCTGCCGCTCGCGGAACTCCGCACTCGCCGCGATCTTCAGCGCGACGGCCTTGGCGGCGATCACGTGCTCCAGCGGACCACCCTGCTGGCCGGGGAACACCGCGGAGTTGATCTTCTTCGCGAGCTCCTGCTTGGACAGGATGATCCCGCCACGAGGTCCACCGAGGGTCTTGTGCGTGGTGGTGGTGACGACGTCGGCGTGGGGCACCGGGCTCGGGTGCAGGCCCGCGGCCACGAGACCGGCGAAATGCGCCATGTCGACCATCAGCTTCGCGTCCACGGAGTCGGCGATCCGCCGGAACTCGGCGAAGTCGAGCTGGCGCGGGTAAGCCGACCACCCTGCGATGATCAGCTTCGGGCGATGCTCGGCGGCCAGCCGCTCGATCTCGGCCATGTCGACCCTGCCGGTCTCGCCGTCCACGTGATAGGCGACCACGTTGTAGAGCTTGCCGGAGAAGTTGATCCGCATGCCGTGCGTCAGGTGTCCACCATGGGCCAGGTCGAGCCCGAGGATCGTGTCACCCGGCTCGAGCATCGCGACCATGGCAGCGGCGTTGGCCTGCGCACCGGAGTGCGGCTGCACGTTGGCGTGCTCGGCGCCGAACAGTTCCTTGGCGCGGTCGATCGCGAGCTGCTCGACGACGTCGACGTGCTCACAGCCACCGTAGTAGCGGCGGCCGGGGTAGCCCTCGGCGTACTTGTTGGTCAGCACCGAGCCCTGCGCCTCAAGCACTCCGACCGGAGCGAAGTTCTCCGAGGCGATCATCTCCAGTGTGGACTGCTGACGATCCAGCTCCGCCGCGACAGCCGCGGCGACGTCGGGGTCCACAGTGGCCAGATCGGCGGTGAACGAAGATTCGTTGGCAGAGGTCATGTTCAGCCCTCCTCGCTGATCAGTGCGGCGTATGCCTGTGCGTCCAGCAGCTCGGGCATGGTGTCCACCTTGACCCGGAACAGCCAGCCCTTGTCGTACGGGTCGGAGTTCACCAGTTCGGGCGAGTCGGTAGCGGCGTCGTTGATCTCCACGACCTCGCCGCTCACCGGCGCGAACAGCTCACTGACCGATTTGGTCGACTCGATCTCGCCGCACTCCTGGCCTGCCGTGATCGTGTCACCGACGGCGGGCAACTGGACGAACACGATGTCGCCGAGCGACTCGCCCGCGAACGCGGTGATGCCCACCGTCGCTACGCCGTCCGCCACGTTCAGCCACTCGTGTTCCTTTGTGTAGCTCAGGTTCTCGGGAATGCTCATGCAGGTCTCCGTATCTCCGGCGATCGGGCGGCTCAGGCGGAACGCTTGTAGAAGGGCGGCGAGACGACTTCGACAGGTTCGAAGCGGCCCCGGATGTCGACGTACAGCGTGCCACCCGGCTCGCGGTGCGCTGAATCGACGTAGGCCATCGCGACGGGATAACCGAGTGTCGGTGAAAGAGCACCGCTGGTGACCTCACCGATTTCCGTGGCATCCTCGCCGGAGCCGTTCAGGATCCGGTAGCCGTGCCGGGGAGCACGTCGCCCGTTGCCCCTCAATCCGATCAGGACGCGCTCGCTTGGTCCGCCGGCCAGATCGTCGCGGTGCTTCTCCAATGCGGACCGGCCGACGAAGTCACCCGGCTTCTCGAACTTCACCAGGCGGCCGAGACCCGCCTCGAACGGGGTCAGCCGGACCGTGAGCTCGTTGCCGTACAACGGCATTCCCGCCTCGAGCCGCAACGTGTCGCGGCAGGCCAGACCAGCGGGCAGCAGGCCGTGCGACTGCCCAGCTTCGGTGAGCAGGCGCCAGACGTCGGCCGCCTCGGCCGGGGGTACGTAGAGCTCGAAGCCGTCCTCACCGGTGTATCCGGTGCGGGCGAGCAGCAGTTCGTGCCCGCGCACCACGGCCGGCGCGGCGGCGTAGTACTTCAGGTCGGGCAGCCCGCCGTCGAGCTCGATCGAGTCGAGCACGCTGGAGACGATCTCGGGTGAACGCGGCCCCTGTACGGCGATCAGCGCGAACTCGGCCGAGCGGTCGTCGACCTCCGCGGAGAAGCCGTCCGCCCGGTCGCGCAGCTCGGCGGCCACCACCGCGGCGTTGCCCGCGTTGGCCACCACCAGGAAGCGCTGCTCGGCGAGCCGGTACACCACGAGGTCGTCGAGGACCCCGCCGGTGCTGTGACAGAGCATCGTGTAGCGGGCCCTGCCGACCTTGACTCCGGACAGGTTGCCGATCATGGCGTAGTCGAGGGCGAGCGCGGCCTCGGGACCACGCACCTCGATCTCGCCCATATGCGAGAGGTCGAACAGGCCCGCGGCCTCGCGGACCGCCTTGTGCTCGGCCAACTCGCTGGAATAACGAACCGGCATCGACCAGCCGGCGAAATCAGTGAACGAGGCGCCGAGTTCGGCGTGGACCTCGTGCAGCGGAGACTGGGTACTCATTGCCAACCCTTTCAGTGGTCGTCGGCTGCGAGTCAGTGTCTTGTTCAGGAGTTCGGGTCGTTCAGGTCCGGGAGCTGCCTCGGCGATGCTGTGACCGCCGCCGATCTCCCGCCGGTCACACGGGCCTGGCGGCCCGCGTTCGCCGGTTCGGCCTGAACGGCCCTCTCAGTTGTCGTATGCCTCGACCGGCGGGCAGGAGCAGACGAGATTGCGGTCGCCGCGGGCGCCGTCGATCCGGCGCACCGGCGGCCAGTACTTACCCTTCGCCCGGACACCTGACGGATAGGCGGCGAGCTTGCGGTCGTAGGCCTGCTCCCACTCACCCGCCAGCATCTCGGCGGTGTGCGGCGCTCCGCGCAGCGGGCTGTCCTCGACCGACCAGCGTCCCTCGGCCACCGCGTCGATCTCGTGCCGGATGGCGATCATCGCGTCGCAGAAGCGGTCGATCTCGCCGACGTCCTCGCTCTCGGTCGGCTCGACCATGAAGGTGCCGGCTACGGGGAAGGACATGGTCGGGGCGTGGAACCCGTAGTCGATGAGCCGCTTGGCCACGTCGTCCACGGTGACCCCGGTCTGCTTGGTCAGCCCGCGGAGATCGAGGATGCACTCATGGGCGACCAGCCCGTTCTGCCCGGTGAAGAGCACCGGGTAGTGCGCCCGCAGCCGGGCCGCGACGTAGTTGGCCGTGAGCACCGCGACCTTGGTGGCCGAGGTCAGACCCGCCGCGCCCATCATCCGCACATAAGCCCAGGAGATCGGCAGGATCGACGCCGATCCGAACGGAGCGCCGGCGATCGGCCCGATCCCGGTCTCCGGACCCGCGCCCCGCAACAACGGATGACTGGGCAGGTGCGGCGCGAGATGCGCCCGCACAGCGACCGGACCGACACCTGGCCCACCACCGCCGTGCGGGATGCAGAAGGTCTTGTGCAGATTGAGGTGCGAGACGTCGCCACCGAACTCGCCGGGCTTCGCCACACCCAGCAGCGCGTTCAGATTGGCGCCGTCGACGTAGACCTGTCCGCCTCCGTCGTGCACGATGCGGGCGATCTCGGTGATCCCGTGCTCGTACACGCCATGCGTCGACGGGTAGGTGACCATGATCGCGGAGAGGGTGGACGCGTGCTGCTCCACCTTGGCGCGCAGGTCGTCGAGGTCGATGTCACCCTCGGCTGTGCAGGCGACGACGACCACCCGCATCCCGGCCAGGACCGCGGAGGCGGCGTTCGTACCGTGCGCCGAAGACGGGATAAGACAGATGTCGCGCTCGGGCTCGCCGTTTGCCTGGTGGTACGCCGTGATGGCCAGCAGTCCGGCCAGCTCCCCCTGGCTGCCCGCGTTCGGCTGCAGCGACACGGTGTCGTAGCCGGTGACCTCGGCCAGCCAGCTGCTGAGCTGACCGATCAGAGTCCGGTAACCGGCGGCGTCCTCGGCGGGGGCGAACGGATGCAGATCCGCGAACTCCGGCCAGCTGATCGGCTCCATCTCGCTGGCGGCATTGAGCTTCATCGTGCAGGAGCCGAGCGGAATCATCCCGCGGTCGAGTGCGTAGTCCAGGTCGGCGAGCCCGCGCAGGTACCGCAGCATGGCGGTTTCCGAGCGGTGCGAGTGGAACACCTCGTGCGCGAGGTACTCGTCGTCGCGCACCAGGCCACCGGGCAGTGCGTCGCGCTCGGTCTGGTCGAGCGTCACGTCCTCGGCCGCGCCGAATGCCCGCAGGACCGCACGCACGGTCTCCGCCTTGGTCACCTCGTCACAGGCGACGCGGACGTGGTCGTCGCCGTCGAGCCCGAGGTTGACTCCCGCGCGCCGCGCCGCCGCGACGACCTCCGCGGCCCTGCCCGGCACGTGAGCGAGCACGGTGTCGAAGAAGCCGGTCGTCCCGGTGCCGTCGTGCACCACCTCGACACCCGCCGCGCGCAACCCCTCGGCCAGCGAGACCGCCAGCGAGTGCACCCTGGCCGCGATCCGGCGCAGACCGTCCGGGCCGTGGTAGACGGCGTACATCGCGGCGAGCACCGCGGGCAGCACCTGTGCGGTGCAGATGTTGGAGGTGGCCTTCTCCCGGCGGATGTGCTGTTCCCGCGTCTGCAGCGCTAGCCGGTAGGCAGGGGTGCCGTCCTCGTCCACCGAGACTCCGACCAGCCTGCCCGGCAGGGAACGCTCGAGCCCGGAGCGTACGGCGAGATAGCCGGCGTGCGGTCCGCCGTAGCCGAGCGGGACGCCGAAGCGCTGGGTCGTCCCGGCGGCGAGGTCGGCGCCGAAGTCTCCAGGAGCGGTGATCATCGTGAGCGCCAGCAGGTCGGCGGCCGCGCAGTACAGCGCACCTGCCTCCTTGGCGGCGGCTCCGAGGGCCCGGTAGAACTCGGGGTCACGCAACACCCCCGAGGCGCCCGGGTACTGCACGACCACACCGAAACAGCCCTGGTCGCCCAGCCCTTCGGCGAGATCGCGGACATCGACCTCGATACCTACCGCCTTGGCGCGGGTCTCGACGACGGCGATGGTCTGCGGCAGGCATTCTGCATCGAGCACCACCCGGCTGGACTTCGACTTGGACACCCTGCGCATCAGCAGCACGGCCTCGGCGACGGCGGTCGACTCGTCCAGCAGCGAGGCGTTGGCGGTGGTCAGCCCGGTGAGGTCGGAGACCATCGTCTGGAAGTTCAGCAGGGCTTCGAGCCTGCCCTGGGAGATTTCGGGCTGGTATGGGGTGTACGCGGTGTACCAGGCCGGGTTCTCCAGCACGTTGCGGCGGATCACGGCCGGGGTGACCGTGTCGTGGTAGCCGAGGCCGATCATCTGCGTCATGGAGCGGTTGTCGGCGGCGATCCGGCGCAGCTCGGCGGTCGCCTCCTCCTCGGACGCGGCCGAGGGCAGATCCAGCTCGCCATCGATGCGGATTCCCGCTGGGACCGCGGCCTCGATCATCGCGTCGAGGCTGCCGTACCCGCACTCGGCCAGCATCTTGGCCAGCTCGGACTCCGAGGGCCCGATATGCCGGGAGGCGAAAGAGTGTCGAGATTCGTGGGACACGGGAGCTCCTCTTGTCGCACGCGAGCGGGCGAACCCGGCCGCGCTTGGGAACTCCCCCTCTGTCATGGCACCTGAGAGTTTCACCGCAGGTCATGATCTGCGGCTTTCACCTTGGGTGAGGCGCGAGTTACGCCTGCTTTCCAGAGTGGCCTGGCCCGAAGCGGTAGTTGTACCTGAGAGATTGGCGGGGAGTTTGCTCCTTCGGTGCCCCGCACGCTCTCGCGTCGGGGACTCTCCCGCTCCGGCTCATACAGCCCTGTATGCAGTTGTCTGTCTTCGTACTGTGCTCACGCCCAGCTTATAACGGAGTAACGTACGCGCCGGAGATGCCACCGTCTACCAGGAACTGCGACGCCGTGATGAACGACGCGTCGTCGCTGGCGAGGAAGGCCACCGCCGCCGCGAGCTCCTCCGGCTGGGCGAACCGGCCGAGCGGCACGTGGACCAGGCGCCGGGCGGCGCGCTCCGGATCCTTGGCGAACAACTCCTCGAGCAGCGGGGTGTTGACCGGACCAGGGCAGAGCGCGTTCACCCGTATCCCCTCCCTGGCGAACTGCACTCCCAGTTCCCGGCTCATCGACAGCACCCCGCCCTTGGACGCGGTGTAGGAGATCTGCGAGGTGGCCGCACCCATCACCGCGACGAACGACGCGGTGTTGATGATCGAGCCCTTGCCCTGCCGCCGCATGTGCGGGATCGCGTACTTGCAGCAGAGATACACCGAGGTGAGGTTGACCTGCTGCACCCGCTGCCACGCCTCGATGCCGGTGGTCAGGATCGAGTCGTCCTCCGGCGGGGAGATCCCGGCGTTGTTGAACGCGACGTCGACCGAGCCGAAGGTGTCCACCGCCGCCTGGAACAGGGCCTCGACCTCGGACTCACTGGTGACGTCTGTCCGCACGAACTCGCCGCCTACCTCGCCGGCCGCGGCCTTGCCCGCCTCGGTGTCGACATCGGCGATGACGACCTTCGCCCCCTCCTCGGCCAGCCTTCGGGCCGAGGCGAGACCGATCCCGCTGCCGCCGCCGGTGATCACGGCCACCCTGCCGTCGAATCGCTGCATGTCCTTGCTCCCCTTACTCGGTCGGATGTTCACAGTTCGGGTACCGCGATGAAGACGTTCTTGGTCTCGGTGAACGCCTCGACGGCGTCCGGGCCGAGTTCCCGGCCGAGGCCGGACTGCTTGAAGCCGCCGAACGGGGTCCAGTAGCGCACCGAGGCATGTGAGTTGACCGAGAGGTTGCCTGCCTCCACGGCCCGCGACACCCGCAGCGCGCGCCCCACATCGGAGGTCCAGATCGAGCCGGAGAGGCCGTACTCGGTGTCGTTTGCCATGGCCACCGCGTCGGCCTCGGTCTCGAACGGCAGGACCGCGACGATCGGACCGAAGATCTCGTCGGTGGCCAGCGGGTCGCTGGCCGAGGACGGGGTCACCACGGTCGGCGGGAACCAGAATCCCGGTCCTTCCGGCGCACTGCCCCGGAACGCCACCGGCGCCTGTCCGTTCAGGTAGGAGGTCACCTTCTCCCGGTGCCCCGCGGAGATCAGCGGGCCCATCTCCGTGTCCGGCGCGGCGGGGTCGCCGACGACGACGCCGCGGACAGCGGGTTCGAGCAGTTCCATGAACCGGTCGTAGACCGAGGCCTGAACGAGAATCCTGGAGCGGGCGCAGCAGTCCTGCCCGGCGTTGTCGAAAACGCCGTAGGGCGCGGACGCGGCGGCCTGCTCGAGGTCGGCGTCGGCGAAAACGACGTTGGCGTTCTTCCCGCCCAGTTCCAGGGTCACCCGCTTAACCTGCGCCGCGCAGCCTGCCATGATCTGCTTGCCGACCTCGGTGGATCCGGTGAAGACGACCTTGCGCACGCCGGCGTGCTCGACGAAGCGCTGCCCCACGACCGAACCCTTGCCCGGCAACACCTGGAACACGTCCTCCGGGATGCCCGCCTCGCGTGCCAGCTCGGCCAGCCGCAGTGCGGTCAGCGGGGTCAGCTCGGCTGGTTTGAGGACCACGGTGTTGCCCGCGGCCAGCGCCGGGGCGAAGCCCCACCCGGCGATCGGCATCGGGAAATTCCACGGGACGATCACACCGACCACACCGAGCGGTTCGGCGAAGGTGACGTTCACCCCGCCCGGCACCGGGATCTGCTTGCCGATCAACCGTTCCGGTGCCGCGGAGTAGTAGTGCAGAACGTCACGGACGTTGCCGGCCTCCCAGCGGGCGTTGCCGATCGTATGCCCGGAGTTGCGCACCTCGAGCTGCGCGAGGTTCTCCAGATCGCCGTCCACCGCCTCGGCGAAGCGGCGCAGCAGCCGGGCACGGTCGCCTGGGGCGACGGCCCGCCATGACCTGCCCGCGGCGACGGCGCGCTCGATCGCCGCGTCGGTCTCCGCGGCCGAGGTCAGTGCGACGGTCCGCAGCACCTCCTCGGTGGCCGGGTTCACGACGTCGAACGAGGCCGTCGGGCTCATGACTGTCCTCCACTCTTCTTTTTCGCGGCTTCGACGAGCGCGCCGAAAAGCCGCAGGTCAGCGCTGTCCTGTTCCGGATGCCACTGCACGCCCAGCACGAATCGCTCACCGGGCAGTTCAACCGCCTCGATCGTGCCGTCGGCGGCCCAGCCGACGGCACGCAAACCCTCGCCGAGACCGTCCACCGCCTGATGGTGGTAGCACCGGCAGGCGGTCTCCGTGCCCAGAACGCCGGCTGCCCTGCTGCCCTCGGCGAGCCGGACCACTGTGTCCCCGAAGACGGCGACGTCGGGCTGGTGCGCCGCGGTACCGGTGACCTCGGGCAGGTGCTGCACCAGCGTGCCGCCGAGTGCGACGTTGAGCACCTCCATCCCCCTGCACACACCGAGCACGGGGATCGTCGCCCCGAGCGCGGCCTCGGTCAGTGCGAACTCGGCGGCGTCACGGTCCGGTCTGGTCACCGTGGCCGGATGTGCCGCACGGCCGTACCGGGCTGGTTCGATGTCCGCACCACCGGTGAGCACCAGAGCGTCGAGCAGCGGGATCAGTTCCCGGTGTGGCGCTCCCGTTGGGGGCAGCAGCACCGGCACCCCGCCCGCACGCACCACGGAATCCACATAGGACTGGTGCAATACGGCGGATTCGACGTCCCACACGCCGAACCGTGTCCGCTCGGCATAGGTGGTCAGGCCGATGATCGGCCGATCAGAGCCGCTCGAAGCCACGCACACGCTCCCAGTCGGTGACGGCCGAATCGAAGGCCGCGAGTTCCACCCGCGCGGCGTTGAGGTAGTGCGACACCACATCCTCGCCGAACGCCTCCCGCGCGAGCTTGCTGTCCGCCAGGAGCTGGGTGGCATCCCGAAGCGTGCTCGGCACGGTGGGCTTGCCCGAGGTGTAGGCGTTTCCGGACAACTCCGGCTCCAGGTCCAGCTCGTTCTCGATACCGTGCAGCCCGGAGGCGATCAGTGCGGCCACCGCGAGATAGGGGTTGACGTCGCCACCCGGTACCCGGTTCTCCGTCCGCAGTGAGTCCCCGTGACCGATTACGCGCAGCGCGCAGGTGCGGTTGTCGGTCCCCCAGGCGACCGTGGTCGGCGCGAAACTGCCCGGAACGAAACGCTTGTAGGAGTTGATGTTGGGCGCCAGAAAGTAGGTGAAATCGCGCAGGCAGGCGAGCTGGCCCGCGAGGAAGTGACGCATCATCGGCGAGAACCCGCCCGCCTCGTCACCGGCGAGTACGGCCTGCCCGTCCTTCGACCGCAGACTGACGTGGATATGGCAGGAACTGCCCTCACGATGGTCGTACTTCGCCATGAAGGTCAGGCTCTTGCTCTCCTGCGCGGCGATCTCCTTGGCCCCGGACTTGTAGATCACGTGGTTGTCGCACGTGGCCAGCGCGGTGTCGTAGCGGAACGCGATCTCGTGCTGTCCGGGGTTGCACTCCCCCTTCACCGACTCCACGTACATCCCGGCGCCGGTCATGGCGTTTCGGATGCGGCGAAGCAAAGGCTCCAACCGGGCCGTACCCATCACCGAGTAGTCCACATTGTACTGATTAGCGGCCGTCAGTCCGCGGTATCCGGCGTTCCACGCCTGCTCGTAGGAGTCATCGAAGACGATGAACTCCAGTTCGGTGCCGACGAAGGCTTCGAGACCGTGCTCGGCCAACCGGTCGAGCTGACGGCGCAGCACCTGCCGGGGAGAGACGGGCACCTCGCCACCCTGCACCCATTCGACGTCGCAGAGCACCATCGCGGTGCCTTCCTGCCACGGCACGAGGCGCAGTGAACCGAGGTCGGGCCGGAGCACGAAGTCGCCGTAACCGCGCTCCCACGAGGACATCTCGTAGCCGTCCACGGTGTTCATGTCGACGTCGACGGCCAGCAGGTAGTTGCAGGCCTCTGTCGCATGCGCGACCACCTCGTCCAGGAAGAACTCGGCGGAGCAGCGTTTTCCCTGCAAACGGCCCTGCATATCGGTCATGGCCACCAGTACGGTGTCCACCACCCGCTCGTCGACAAGCTGGCGCAGCCGCTCCAGGGTGAGCATTCCGGCTCTGTCTGCCATTAGACATCCTTCCGCGCCAGCCATACTTAATGGACCATCCTTAGACCATTGAACCTAACTGGTTGGGCAGTCCCTTGACAAGAGCGGCCACCTGGACAACCCTCTGAGAACCTCAAAGGACTGGCGAGCGACCCATTGGTGCCCACTGCCGGGTACGGATGGAGCGCCCGGAAACCAATCAGGGAGTTTCCATGTCCGACAGTAACGCCGCTGAGCCCGCCGCCGGCAGAGCGAGCCATAAACCGCACCTATCGGTCGAGTACAGCCACGTCGACGCCGACTACCTGCGACAGCGCCAGCTCAAACGGGGAGCCGCGGGCTGGTTGCTGCTGGCAGGCCTCGGCGTGTCCTACGTGATCTCCGGCGACTTCGCGGGCTGGAACTTCGGCTTGGAGAAGGGCGGCTGGGGCGGACTGCTCATCGCCACGGTGCTGATGGCGGTCATGTACAGCTGCATGGTGTTCGGCCTGGCGGAGATGTCCTCCGCGTTGCCCGTCGCTGGCGCGGGCTACGGCTTCGCAAGGCGAGCGCTCGGTCCACTGGGCGGGTTCGCCACCGGGACGGCGATCCTGATCGAGTACTCCATCGCACCGGCGGCGATCTCCATCTTCATCGGCGGGTACGTGGAAACACTCGGACTGTTCGGGCTCACCAACAGCTGGCCCGTCTATCTGGTCTGTTACCTCGTCTTCGTCGGGATTCACCTGCGCGGTGCCGGTGAGGCACTGCGGATCATGTTCGCGATCACCGCGGTGGCGGTGCTGGCGCTGATCGCCTTCGTGGCGGGGATGGTGCCCAAGTTCTCCGTCGACAACCTCTTCGACATTCCGGCGACCGACGCCGTCGGCGCGAGCGCGTTCCTGCCGTTCGGGATCACCGGAGTGCTCGCCGCGCTGGTCTACGGCATCTGGTTCTTCCTCGCCGTGGAAGGGGTACCGCTGGCCGCGGAGGAGGCGCGCGACCCGAAGCGGGACATGCCGAAGGGGATCATCGCCGCCATGGCCGCGCTGGTCGTGTTCGCCGCGCTCATCCTGGTCACGGCACCGGGTGGCGCTGGCTCCCAGGCGATCGCCACCTCGGACAACCCGCTGCCCGAAGCGGTGCGCGCGGCCTACGGCGGGGACAACCTGCTCGCCCAGATCATCAACTACGTGGGCCTCGCCGGCCTGATCGCCAGTTTCTTCTCGATCATCTACGCCTACTCCCGGCAGCTCTTCGCGCTGTCCAGGGCGGGCTACCTGCCGCGCTGGCTGTCCAAGACGGGCAAACGCAAGACGCCCTACCTCGCGCTCATCGTGCCCGGCACCGTTGGTTTTCTGCTGGCCACCGCTACTGGGGACGGTGCGCTGCTGATCAATGTCGCCGTGTTCGGTGCGACCGTGTCCTATGTGCTGCTCAATCTCTCGCATATCGTGCTGCGCCGCCGCGAGCCCGGACTCGAGCGTCCGTACCGGACTCCCGGCGGGACCGCGACGACCACGGTGGCACTGGTACTGGCCGTTGCCGCGGTGGTCGCCACGTTCCTGGTGGACATGGTGGCGGCGGGCGTGACAGCGGCGATCTTCCTGGCCTTCCTCGCCTACTTCTGGTTCTACAGCAGGCATCGTCTGGTCGCCCGCGCTCCGGAGGAGGAGTTCGCGGTCATCGAACGCGCCGAATCGGAACTGAGCTAGACAACCTGCGGCGGTCGCGGGGTGCAGACGTCGTGGTTACCGTGGTGGCATGCACTCCACGGAGATCGAGGTCAACACCGGCAGCTCCGCCGTCGTACACGATCTGACCAAGGAGGCCGAGCGTTTCCTCGCCGGCACCGGCTCGGAGGACGGGCTGTTGCACGTCTGGGTCCCGCACGCCACCGCAGGGCTGGCGATACTCGAAACCGGCGCGGGCAGCGACGACGACCTGCTGACGGCACTGGACGAACTCCTGCCGAGGGACAGCCGCTGGCGGCACCAGCACGGCAGCCGTGGCCACGGTCGGGACCACGTACTGCCCGCGCTGGTGCCGCCCTACGCCACCATTCCCGTGCTCGGTGGCGAACTCGCGCTGGGCACCTGGCAGTCGGTGTGCCTGGTCGACACCAATGTGGACAATCCGGTGCGTAAAGTCCGCTTCAGTTTCCTCAAGGGCTGATTTCACGGGCGGCCGGGCGAACCGTCAACCCACCGTCGCGGGCGAACGCGGCGATTTCTCCACCGGGAGAGACCGGTCGCCGGCGCGCCGAGCGGGCCACAGCACCACCACGAGTCCCACGACGAGCATCCCCGCGAGCACCCAGACCCCGGTCGCCACGTCCGGCGCGTCCGAGGCGCCGGCGAGCAGACTGCGCAGCCCCTCGGTGCTGAACCGGAACGGGGTCCACGACCACAACAGTGCCCGGTAGGCGGGATCGAGCATCTCCGGCACCTGACCGGCCACCGCGGGGGCCACGAGGTAGAGCGGACCGAGTATCGCCATCGCCCGCAGTCCGAGCAGCCGGAGCAGTCCGGCCTGTAGTGCGGCGAAGCCCGCCGCGGTGAGCGCGAGGAACCCGATCACGTCCCAGCCCAGCGGCAGGCTCGAGTCCCACAGCGCGAGGAATCCGGTGAGTACCGCGGTGATCAGCACGGTGACGCCGCCGATCTGCAGCAGGCGCGCACCCGCACCCGGCCGGACGGACCCACGGGCGGCCAGCAGCGTGAGCACGGCGCCCGCGGCGAGGCAACCCACCCAGGCCAGCGCACTGAGTCCGAGCGGGGCCGCGCGTACCACCGATGCGGTGGGGTGCAGGGTTTCCACCGTCACCGGGGCGGCGGATCCCTGGCCCATGGCGGCGGTCAGGGCCTGCGCGGCGCCGGTGAGCACCTGCTGCGCCACCTGGGTGCCACTGGGGTTGATCGCCCCGGACACGACGACCTTCGCGACCGGACCCTGCTGCCCGCCGCTCAGTTCCAGTACGCCGTAGACCTCCTTGTCCTCCAGTAGCTCCCTGCCCTGCTCCGGGGTCGTGACCTGCCAGCTCACCTGCTCACCGCCGTGGCCTGCGACCTGCTCGGCAGCCGCTCGCAACGGCCCCGACCCGGGTGCGGCGACGGCAAGCGGCACGCCGTCGGGGCCCGCGGTCGCCTGCGCTCCGAAGGTGAGGAAACCCAGGACCACGGCCACGAGCGCACCAGCGACCGAGGCCAGGATCGCGATTGCCGACGGTCGGCGCGGAATCCGTTCGGACATGACTGCTCCCTTATTTCTGCACACGTTGAATTATGTGCTCAGGATAAGTTCACGCCGGATCAGAAGTCAACGGACGTTGAATAAAACGAGCACGGGTCCGGTAACCTCGCGACCCGCACCGCGAATAGGCCGGGGCGGCATTGAGCGCTCCGCAGCCTGCCGGCGAGTGAGGCGAGAACACAGCGCTCGCCGACGTGGCCGGGGTGGCCCTGCGTGAGGTGTCGTCCTTCCCGGCAGGACCGGCGGGCGATCACCATGGAGGTGCTGGCCGCGCACGCCGTCGAGGCGACCGAGCGGCTACGGCTCGCTGTCCGCACAGCGACCGGAGCTCGTCGCGCCGCACCACGGAGCGGTCGCCGTCGGTGTGGCAACGGGCAGGCACAGCGAGCTGGCGCTGCGTGAGTCCGGCGCACACGCCGTGCTCACCGGCCTGTCCGACAACGCCGCCGTGCTGGCGACGGTGCTCGGCAGGCAGGAAACCTAGCGGTCGGTCAACGACACCAGGTGCTCGACGATCTCGTCCACGGCGATCTCGGTGCGATCGCCGGACGCGCGGTCCTTGACCTCGACCACGCCCTTGGCCAGGCCCCGGCCGACAACCAGGATCGTCGGCACGCCGATCAGCTCGGCGTCGGCGAACTTCACTCCCGGCGTGGCCTTGCGGTCGTCGAGCAGTACCCGGACACCGCGTGCGGAGAGGTCGGCGCTGATCCGCTCGGCGCCCTCGGCCACCGCCTCGTCCTTGCCCGCGATCACCACGTGCACGTCGGCGGGGGCCACGGCGCGCGGCCACACCAGACCCAGCTCGTCGTGGCTCTGCTCGGCTATGGCCGCGACGAGCCTGGAGACACCGACACCGTAGGAACCCATCGTGATCCGGATGGGTTTGGAGTCGGCCCCGAGCGCGTCGACCTCGAACGCGTCGGTGTACTTGCGGCCCAACTGGAAGATGTGCCCGATCTCGATACCGCGAGCGGCCACCAGCGTGCCCTTGCCGTCGGGTGAGGCATCGCCCTCCCGGACCTCGGCGGCCTCGATCATGTCGTCCGGGGTGAAGTCACGGCCACACAGCAGATCCACCACGTGGTGGTCGGCCTTGTCGGCGCCGGTGACCCATGCGGTGCCACGGGCGACACGCGGGTCGACCAGGTAACGGATTCCGTTGTCCTGCAGTGCTTCCGGGCCGATGTAGCCCTTCACCAGGAACGGGTTCGCGGTGAAGTCGGCCTCCTCGAGCAGGCTGACCTCGGCGGGTTCGAGCGAGGCCTCGAGACGCTTCATGTCGACCTCACGGTCACCGGGAAGCCCGATACCAAGCAGCTCCCAGCTCTTCTCCCCCGGCCTGCGGGTCTTGACCAGCACGTTCTTCAGCGTGTCCGCGGCGGTGAACGTGCGGCCGAGGCCGGCGGCGTTCAGGAAGTCCACCAGCGTCTCGATGGTGGGAGTGTTCGGCGTGTGGTGCACCTGAGCGTCGGGCCTGCCCTCGATGGGCTGCTCCTGCGGGGCAGGGGTGGTCACGGCCTCGACGTTGGCCGCGTAGCCCGACTCCGTGCTGCGGACGTAGGTGTCCTCACCGGTCGGGGCCACCGCGAGGAACTCCTCCGAGGCAGAGCCGCCCATCGCGCCGGAGGTCGCGGCGACGACCACGTAGTCGAGGCCGAGCCGGTCGAAGATCTTGATGTAGGCCTCGCGGTGCAGCTGGTACGAGCGCTCCAGCCCGGCGTCGTCGAGGTCGAAGGAGTAGGAGTCCTTCATGACGAACTCACGGCCCCGCAGGATGCCGGCGCGGGGGCGCGCCTCGTCGCGGTACTTCGTCTGGATCTGGTACAGCACCACCGGGTAGTCCTTGTAGGAGCTGAACTCGCCCTTCACGGTGAGCGCGAAAAGCTCCTCATGGGTCGGACCGAGCAGGTAGTCCGCACCCTTGCGGTCCTTCAGCCGGAACAGGCTCGCGCCGTACTCCGTCCAGCGACCGGTCGCCTCGTACGGCTCCTTCGGCAGCAGCGCGGGGAACTGGATCTCCTGGCCGCCGATGGCGTCCATCTCCTCGCGCACCACTGTCTCGATGTTGCGCAGCACTCGCAGGCCCAGTGGCAACCAGGAGTACCCACCCGGCGCGACACGGCGGACATAGCCTGCGCGGACCAGCAGCCGGTGGCTGGGTACTTCGGCGTCTGCCGGATCCTCGCGCAGAGTGCGGAGGAACAGCGACGACATCCTGGTGATCACTACAGTGCTCCTAGGGGGCGAACCCGACATAGACGTTTCGGGCAGCGTAGTCAACCGCGATCGTCGAGCTCCACCCGGTTATCCGGCGGCCGTTTTTGTCGGAGCCCGCACATAGCCTTTCGCGCATGACTCTTCGAGTGGGCATGGTCACCATCGACTGCACGGATCCCCAGCGGCTCTCGGGCTTCTGGATCGAGGCGCTCGGGCTGCGAGTGGGTGCGGACTATGGCGAGTTCCTCTTCCTGACCGACCCCGAAGGCGGGGTGCAACTCGGGCTGCAGCACGTTCCCGAGCCGCGCGGCGGCAAGAACCGGTTGCATCTTGACCTGGTCACCGAGGACCGGGCGGGAGAGGTCGCGCGCCTGGTGTCAATCGGGGCGACCGAACTCACCGAGCATGAGATGCCGGGGCTGAGCTGGACGGTACTCGCCGACCCGGAGGGCAACCAGTTCTGCGTCGGCGGCGAGCACTGAGAGCCCGGAGCACGGTCCGGACACCCCGCCCACCCGCGCCGCGGTAGATTTTCCGGCGGCTACCCTGCTGGTTGTGCTGGTCCTGCTGCCTCCATCGGAAACCAAGGCCACCGGTGGCGACGGGCCACCGCTGGACCTGGAGACCCTCTTCCTGCCCGAGTTGACTCCGGTACGCGCCAAGCTGGGGGACGCTCTCGTCGATCTCGCAGGCGACGTGCCGGCAAGTCGAGCGGCCCTCGGGATCTCGCAGCGGCAGGAACACGAGGTCGAGCGCAACGCCGAGTTGTGGAGTTCGCCCACGGTGCCCGCACTGCGGAGGTACACGGGCGTGCTCTACGACGCTTTGGACATCACCGCGTTCCGTCGCGCCCAGCTGGCGAGGGCGCAGCAGCGCCTCGCGGTGGCCTCAGCCCTGTTCGGTGTGGTCCGGGGCGGCGACCTGATTCCGGCCTACCGGCTCTCCGGTGGTAACAGCCTGCCGGCGGTGGGTTCACTGCGCGGACTGTGGCGCCCGGCTCTGGAGCCGGCGCTGGCGGGAATCGACGAGCTGGTGGTGGACCTGCGATCGGGTACCTACGCCTCACTCGCTCGCGTAACGGACGCGGTGACGGTGCGTGTGGTCACCGAGGATGCGGCAGGCAGGCGCAAGACCGTGAGTCACCACAACAAGGCCTACAAGGGCAAGCTGGCAGCGGTGCTGGCAACGCTGCCGCGGGAACCATCCACTGTGGCTGGTGTGGTCTCGGCGGTCCGCAGGGCCGGTCTCGCGGTCGAGCGCACCGGAGAGCGAGAGCTGGAACTGCTCACGGGAGACTGATCCGCTCCGGCCGCAGTGAGCTGAGATCCATCGGCGCCGCCGACCCGGTGAGCTCGGTCGCGGCGAGGTAACCGGCGTAGGGCCCCAGTGTCAGCCCCGTCGGCCCGAAACCGCTGACGACATACACCTCGGGATGTTCGTCGAGCGGGCCCAGCAACGGTGCTCCGTCCGCCGAGAGCGGGCGGAACCCGATCCGGGTCTCCAGCAGTGTCGACTCGGCCAGGCCCGGCGCCACGCCGAGCGCGTTGTCGAGCACCTCCTGTTGCCCTGCGGCCGTGATCCGGTGGTCGAAACCCGACCCCGTCTCCCGTGTGGCCCCGGCGACGACCCGCGAACCAGGAAACGCCAGCAGGTAGTGGCTGGAGGTCGGCAGTACAACAGGCCAGGCCGAGGTGTCCACATCGGGCAGGAGGAAGTGGCTGATCTGCCCGCGCTGCGGTGTCACCGCCAGCCGGACACCGAGCGGCTCCAGCAGCGCTGAACTCCATGCCCCCGCCGCCACCACCACGGCGTCGGCTTCGATCGCCCGGTCCGTCAGTTCCACCCCATCGACCCGGTCACCGGTGCGGCGCAGTCGCGCCTCCCCCTCGTGGAACCGCGCTCCGCGCGCCACCGCCGCGTTGAGCAGGGCCGCACGGAGCACTCGGCCGTCCACCCGGCCCGCGCCGGTGACGTGGACCGCGCCGAACCCGGGAGCGAGCGGCGGGAACAGCTCGCGGGCCTCGGCGGCATCGAGACGACGGACGGTTCCGGCGTACAGGCTGATCCTGGCGCGCGCCCCGACACGCTGCTGAACCTCAGCCAGCTCGTCGTCGTCGGCGGAGACCACCATGCCGCCGACGATCTCGAAGGAGCAGTTCTGGCCACTGTCCTCCTCGAGCTGCCCGACGAGTTCTCGGTAGTAGGCGCCGGAGCGGTCGGCGAGGTCGTACTGGAAGCCGTCGAGCGTGCGCGAGGTCCACGGACTGACGATGCCCGCGCCGGCGTCGGTCGCCCGGCCGTCGTGGAGCGCGTCGACAACGACGACGTCGGCTCCGGCCCTCGCGAGGTGGTAAGCAGTACTGGCACCGGCGATCCCGCTGCCGATCACGATCACGCGCATGACGTCCACTGTGCCACGGCGCGGGAAAGAATTGAGTACTCCTACGGGCACGGTCCCCGGTTGTTCCGCTGTCCGGGTCGACTGACAGTAACGGGATGGGAGCGGGTGCGAGGCCTGCTCGTCTTCAATTCCCCTGCCGCGAGGCAACTTTCCAGAGCGGAAAGGAACCACCGTGAACAACACACGCCGACTCGGGCTGCTGACGATCGTCACCACGATGATCGCCATGCCCCTGGCCACCGGTATCGCCGGAGCCGAACCCGAAGCACCTCCTACTGAGGCGGTCGCACCGACCGACGAGGCCCAACTGCCCGACGAGTTCACCAGCCAGTACTACAACGGCGAGAACAGCTCCGTCGCGGAGTTCCCGTTCATCATCGCCGGACTCCGCACTCCGGGAGCCCGGCCGCAGGGACAGTCCTGCACTGGTTCGGTGATCGCCCCGCGCAAGATTCTCACCGCGGCGCACTGCAAGGACGCCGACGGCGAGAAGAGCTACCTGTACGGGCTGGACGACCTCAACGACGGGGGCGGGACGAGGCTGGAGGTGGAGAGCTACATCCAGCATCCGAAGTACGTCAACTTCGACCAGGGTTACGACGTCGCCGTGGTGACCACGAAACAGGACATTCCCGTGCCCAACGGGGAATACGCCGAATTCGCGACCTCGGATCCGAAGTACGCCGACCTCAACGACCCCGGCAAGACGGGTGTGGGAGTCGGGTATGGAAAGAAGACGCACAACGACTCACCAGCGGACGTCACGGTCGACAAGGCCAGCCTGCCCATTGTGGACGGTTCGCGCCAGTGCACCGGTGTCGGCGCGGGCTTCCAGGACGCGACGATGGTGTGCGCCGGCTACTCCGACGGGCGAAAGACCATCCTGCCCGGCGATAGCGGGGGCCCGCTGGTCGTCGACGGAGTCGTCGTCGGCGTCGGGTCCTGGAGCCGCAGCGACTTCCGTTGGTACAGCATCTACGGCCGGCTGAACAACGACATGGGCGACTGGGTCAAGCAGCAGGTCGGCGAGCAGCCGCCGGACGATGGTGAGTTTTCGTTGTCGGTGGTGCCGGGTTCGGTGAGTGTGGAGCCGGGTGGGTTTGTGTCGGCGACGGTTTATACGACCGCGGGTGAGGCTGGTGTTGAGGACATCGCGTTGTCGGCATCGGGGTTGCCGTCCGGGACCGAGGCGGTGTTCCAGCCGTCGACGGTGGCGGCCGGTAAGACCGCGAAACTGACCCTGGACACCGCCACCAGCACCCCCACGGGCACCAGCACCGTGACCGTGACCG
>NZ_PQHZ01000079.1 GCF_003385185.1 Amycolatopsis palatopharyngis
GCCGACTCCTCCGCGACATCGCCGAAAACCGCGAAATCGGCGACGTCACCACCCTCGCCGACACCACCGTCATGGACCAAATCACCACCGGCCTCAACAAAAACACCACCGACGAATAACCATCCGAGCATGGGCCGGGCACCCCGTCCCGGTCCATGCTTGGAAAACGTCCGTTGCGGGTATCTGCCGCGTATGAGCGAGCTACGCGGAGCCGCCGAAGACGTGCCATTGCCCGAACACCAGCGCCCTGAGGGAACGGACGGGGAGACCGTTCGGGCCGTTGGGGCGCTGAGTGAGGCATTGGAGACCATCGAGCGGGCCCGGGGTCACCTCTACGGCTTTCACCAGCTGACCGGCAGGGCGGACGCGCAGCTGGCCTCGGCCATCGAGCAACTGCGGGCGGCAGGCCACCGCGAGGTCGCCGACAGGTTGGAGCACGAGCTGGTGGGCCGGAACGTGCTCGAGGGCCGCTGGACGTTCCAGGTCGTGGAGGAGTACGACGACGGCTACTACCTGCCGTTCCGGGAGCACGAGCGCCGCGTGCGCGACGAGCTGGCCTGCGGGCGCAGGCACGTGTTCGAGTCGGAGATGAAGGAGCGGGAGCGCACCAGGCGCCCGGACGGCACGCCGGAACGCTTCCATGCGGCGACGCCGGACTCCGAACCCGGCTGATGCCGGGCAGGGATCAGCGTCCCAGCTGGGTCACGATCTCCAGCAGCTTCTCCCGGAACGCCTCGTCGTGGCCGAGTGCGCCCCGGACCACGGGGTCCTGGCGCTCCGCCACGACCGCGCGCCGGTAGACGTCGCGTCCCGCCGCGGTCGCGCGCACCCGCACACGCCTGCCGTCCTCGGGATCCGCGCCGCGCTCGACGAACCCGGACCGGTGCAGGCGATCGATGATCCGGCTCATCGTCTGGTCGGTGACCTTGCATCGATGCGCGAGGACCCGCTGGGGTAGCGCGTCCTCGCCGAGGGTGTGCAATGCGATGAGGCCCGCATGGGTGAGGTCCAGCTGCTCGAGCAGTACCACCCAGCGGGCCTCGATCAGGCGGGCGGCCACCGAGAGCAATCGTCCCGTCGGCCACGACCGGACGTCGTCATCCGGTCCGGGGGCCGGGTCGGTGTCCACACTCACACTCCTCCACACCGCGTTATCTTCAGCATGCTGAATAATATTCGCCACGGGGTCACGCCCGTCAGTTCTGCCAGTCCCAGCGGTTCCGAAAGCCGAGGTGCGCCGGTTCCATGATCTCCGATGACTCGAGTGACCGGATAGGCCGCCCACGGGTTCCGGCACTGCGCTGGATTCTGCCCGCGTTGCTGATCGTGGGCTGGCTGGTGCTCGGCGCGGTCGGCGGGCCGTTCGCCGGGAAGCTGAGTGAGGTCGCGGAGAACGACAACGCGGCGTTCCTGCCCTCTTCGGCCGAGGCGACGGAGGTCAACGAGCTGCAGAAGCAGTTCGCCGACAGCCAGACGGTGCCCGCCATCGTGGTCGCCGAACGGCCGGCGGGAATCGCCGCGCAGGACCGGGCGTTCCTCGCCGGTGCCGCTGCCAGGATCGGTGAGATCCCCGGGGTGGCAGGCGCGCCCTCACCGCCGATCCCTTCGCCGCGGGACGACCAGGCCGTACAGGTCATCGTGCCGATCGGTGCCGACGGCAATCCCGCAGACGTCGTCACGCAGGTGCGCGAGGCGCTGTCCGGTGCGCCCGCCGGGCTGACCGTGCTGGTCACCGGCCCCGCGGGTCAGCTCGCGGATCTGGTGGCGGCCTTCGGTGGGATCGATGGGCTGTTGCTGCTGGTGGCGGGTTCCGTGGTCGCCCTGATCCTCGTCGTCGTGTACCGCAGCCCGGTGCTCCCCGTGCTGGTGCTGCTCTCGGCGGTGTTCGCGCTCGGCCTCGCGAGCCTGACCGTGTACCTGCTGGCCGACGGCGATGTGCTCGCGCTGAACGGGCAGAGTCAGGGAATCCTGTTCATCCTCGTGTTCGGTGCCGCGACGGACTACGCGCTGTTGCTGGTGTCCCGGTTCAGGGAGGAGTTGCGCGACACCGGCGATCGGATGGTGGCGATCCGGAGGGCCTGGCGCGCGACGATCGAGCCGATCGCCGCGTCGGCGGGCACGGTCATCCTCGGTGTGCTGTGTCTGCTGCTGAGCGATCTGAACTCGAACCAGGGACTCGGCCCCGTCGCGGCCATCGGGATCGCCGCCGCTTTCCTGGCCTCCACGACCTTCCTGCCTGCCGCGCTCGCCCTGCTCGGCCGGGCGGCGTTCTGGCCGTTCCAGCCGCGACTGGGTTCGCCGCATCCGGAGAACTCCGGGATCTGGGGCAGGATCTCCCGCGGGGTCGGCCGATCTCCTCGGCTGATCTGGATCGGCACGACCCTGGTGCTTCTGCTCGGAGTCGCGTTCGTCCCGCAGCTCAAGGCGAGCGGGACCGCCCAGTCCGATGTCTTCCTGACCCCGGTGGATTCCGTGGCCGGTCAGGAGATTCTGGGCAGGCACTTCCCGGCCGGAGCGGGATCACCCACGATCATCATCGCCGATGCGGGGGAACTGGATCAGGTGCTCGGCGCCGCGCGGGTGCCGGGTGTCTCGCGCGTCGCGCCGATGACCGGGCCGGAAGGTGCACCGAAGGTCGTGAACGGGCGAGTGCTGGTCGAGGCCGTGCTCACGGCGCCCGCGGACTCGGAGGCGGCGATCTCCACCGTGCAGCGGATTCGTGACTCCGTACACGAGGTGCCTGGAGCGGAGGCGAAGGTCGGGGGCCGGACGGCGATCCAGCTCGACACACAGGAGACTTCCGAACGTGACCGGGCGCTGATCATCCCCGTGGTGCTCGTGGTGATCTTCCTGGTACTCGCCCTGCTGTTGCGCGCCCTGCTGGCACCGTTGTTGCTGATCGCCACGGTGGTGCTCTCGTTCGGCGCGACGATGGGGGTGTCCGCGTTGGTGTTCAACCATGTGCTCGGTTTCCCCGGCGCCGATCCGGCTGTGCCGTTGTTCGCGTTCGTGTTCTTGGTGGCACTGGGCATCGACTACAACATCTTCCTGATGACCAGGGTCCGGGAGGAGGCGGTGCGGTCGGGAACCAGGACCGGCACGCTACGCGGGTTGTCGGTCACCGGTGGAGTGATCACCTCGGCGGGTGTGGTGCTCGCGGCGACCTTCGCGGCTCTCGCTGTGCTGCCGATCCTGTTCCTGGCGCAGATCGCGTTCATCGTCGCGTTCGGCGTACTGCTGGACACGACGATCGTGCGTTCGTTGCTGGTGCCCGCGCTGACCATCGAGATCGGTGACCGCGTGTGGTGGCCTTCCTCGCTGGCGAGGCGAGGTGGCTCGAATGCGTCAGCCGGCCGCTCCGGGCCAGGTCAGCGTGACGATGCCGTTGCCCGATGAGCCGAGGTCGGGAACGGAGCCGCTGCCGTGTCCTGCTTCGCCGAGGGCTTCGGCGACCTCGCCGGTGCGGGACCGTGGAAGGCAGAGCCTGCGGCGGGTGACCTCGACCAGCGTGTCGAAATCCGGATGCTCCGTGGTGGGGGAGCGTTGCCAGCGGGCGACGTCCGCGACGATGCCGAGTTCGCCGAGGGCAGCGACGGCGTCGTCGGCGGTGGGGCCATCCGGCCGGTGGATGCCGTGGAAGCGCAGCCAGAGTGCGTTGAGCGCGGTGAGAGGGTGCCGCTCGGCGAGGTCGAGGACCACCAGCCTGCGGGCGCGCGCGGTGAGGGCGGCGACGAAGGCAGGCAGGTCCGGCGCGTTGTAGAGCACGTGGTGGCAGACCACGACGTCGGCGTCGGGTACATCCTCGCTCGCGGCTGGCCAGGTGCCGCGCACGGTTCGCGCGGGGACACCGGTCGCGGCCGCGCGGCGGTCGAACTCCGCGAGCAGACCGGGATCGCTGTCGACCGCGGTGATGCTGGTGCACCTCGGAGCGAGCGGCAGGCTGGCGGCGCCGGCCCCCGCGCCGACGTCGAGGACGGAGCCGGGTGGCCGCAGCGCTTGCCAGGCCGCGTCGAACGAGGCGCCCTCGGGCCGGGTGAGCTGAGAGCGTGCCCTGCGGACGAACACGTGCCGGGGCAGCACCCAGGGTGAGTCCTCCGCTTCGGCCAGTACGGCAGGGGGAATCTCCCAGGCGGCCAGGGCAGCTCGCCAGTGCTGGATAGCGTCCACGTCGTTCGCCTCCGGTGGTGTGTCAGCAGCAATGATGCCCGCGCCACGCCTCCCGGCCCTCCTTGACCGCGACGGTGGCGATCACCAGCGCGGTGATCGGGTCGGCCCAGGACCAGCCGAGCAGGCTGTTGAGCAGTAGCCCGATGAGCAGCGCGACCGAGAGATAGGCGCACAGCAGTGTCTGCTTGGAGTCGGCGACCGCGCTGACCGAGCCGAGCCGGCGGCCGGTGCGCCGTTGCGCCACCGAGAGGACCGGCATGATCACTACCGACAGCGCTGCCAGCACGATACCGACCGTCGACGGTTGTGCCTCGACCGCGCCGAAGAGCGTGCGTACCGATTCCACGGTCACGTACGCGGCGAGCGCGAAGAAGGAGAGGGCGATGAGCCGGAGTGCGGTGCGCTCGCGGGCCTCGGGATCGGGCCCGGAGAACTGCCAGGCAACGACCGCCGCGGAGCCGACTTCGACCAGCGAGTCGAGGCCGAAGCCGATGAGCGCGGTGGACGAAGCCGCGGCACCGGCGATCAGGGCGACGGCTGCTTCGACCAGGTTGTAGCTGATGGTCAGGGCGACCAGGATGCGGATACGCCGCGTGAGCTGGCGGCGTCCGGCGCTCGTATCGGTCATGGGTTCACCCGGCTCTGATGTGCACAGATCAGCATGAGAGGAACTGTACAGCATAGGCTGAACTAATCGAGGCCGCCTCGCCGGCTGGTAGATCAGGCGGTCGCCGAGCCTCCACTATGGACTTGGTGCCAAACTCGCGCCCGGGAACTGCCAACTCGGGCCCCGGAACTGCCAACTCGGGCCCCGGATCTGCCAACTCGGGCCCCGGAACTGCCAACTCGGGCCCCGGATCTGCCAACTCGAGCGCCGGAACTGCCAACTCGGGCCCTGGATCTGCCAACTCGGGCGTCGGAAGTGCCAATTCGGGGGTGGGCACTAGGATCTTGGCCATGTCGGATCGCTTGTACTTTCGTCAGTTGCTGTCCGGGCGCGACTTCGCGGTCGGTGATCCGGTGGCCACGCAGATGCGCAACTTCGCCTATCTGATCGGGGACAGGGAGACGAGTGAGGCGGTCATCGTGGATCCGGCTTACGCGGCCGGGGATCTGCTCGACATCCTGGCCGGGGACGGGATGCGTCTGACCGGTGTGCTCGCCACCCATCACCACCCGGACCACGTCGGGGGCGAGATGATGGGTTTCGAACTGCCAGGTGTGCCGGAGTTGCTGGCCCTGCAGCAGGTGCCGGTGCATGTGAACCGGGCCGAGAGCGAGTGGGTGCGGCGGACCACCGGGATCTCGGCGTCCGACCTCGTCGCCCATGACCACGACGATCTGCTTGAGGTCGGGGCGATCCCGCTGCGCCTGCTGCACACCCCCGGACATACACCGGGCAGTCAGTGCTTCCTGCTGGACGACCGCCTCGTCGCGGGGGACACCCTGTTTCTCGAGGGCTGCGGCCGCACGGACTTCCCTGGCGGGGACTCGGACGCGATGTACCGCAGCCTGCGGTGGCTGGCCGGGCTCGACGGCAATCCCACCGTGTACCCGGGGCACTTCTACGCTGCCGAACCGTCCGCGTCCCTGGACGTGGTCAAGCAGGAGAACTTCGTGTTCCGTCCCGGCTCAATCGAGCAGTGGCGCGCGATGTTTCCCTGAGTGAACCAAGCGGCGAATCCGGCTCAGCGCATTCCCAGCCTGCGATCGACGGTTATCTCGATGACCACCCGTTCCGGATTGGGCTGTGGCGTGCGCTGGTAACGGCGGGCGTAGCGCTGTTCGGCGTCGCGGACCGAGTCCGGGTCTTCCCGGACCACAGCTCGTCCCTCCAAAGTAGACCAGCGACGCCGATCGACCTGGCTCACCGCGACGACGGCGCCGTCGGCTCCTGCGGCCCGGACGTTGCGAGCCTTGACGCTGCCCGTCCGGCAGATCACCCGCGCGACCGCGAAATCCTCGTCCACGGTGACTCCGACGGGCACGACATGCGGGGTTCCGTCAGAGCGCAGGGTGGTCAGCGTGCAGAGGTGCCATTCACTCCAGAATTCCCGCAGGTCGTCCGTGGCAGCAGTTGCGGTCGAGGTCATGCCCGCATTCTGTCAGCAGGCTCGTGCGGCCGCCGGGCCGGTCAGCATCTCCGGAACCATCAAACGGCGCGAGCTGAACTCAGCCTGTCTCGACGAAGGACTCCGGGTCGGCGACTATGGCCCTGACCGCTGATCCCGCGGCGCCGCGCACCGCGGCCTCCGCCCCGAGGGTGGAGCGAACCACCCGAACCGGCGAGAAGCCCGCGCTCATCACCCGCATCCGCAGTTCGGCGGTGAGCGCATCGACGAGCCAGGGGTGCAGGCGAGCGTAGGCGCCGCCGAGCACCACGGCAGGCACGTCGAGCAGATTGACCACATCGGACAGCGCGGTGCCGAGCCATCTGCCCGCCGACGCCGTCGCGGTGAGGGCGGCGGGGTCATCGTTCTCCAGCCTGCGGACGAGCTCACCCAGCTGTTCGGACGGTCTGCCCTCGGCCGGTACGCCCGCACGCCGCAACACCGCTTCCTGACCGGCCAGCCGTTCCAGGCAGCCGCGGGAGCCGCAGGAACACGCAGGTCCCTCCGCGTCCACGGAGAAGTGCCCGATCTCGCCGCCGAAACCCCGCACCCCCTCGAACAGCTCGGCGCCGACGACGATCCCGGCGCCGATGCCGATCTCACCGGAAACGTGTACGTAGTCGCGCAGCCCGGCATGCCCGCCCGCCCAGAGTTCCGCCAGCGCGGCGAAGTTCGCCTCATTTCCCGGCAGCACGGGCAACGGGGGAAGGTCGAGCCTGGCTCGAAGTTCACCAGGAACATCCACGTCTCGCCAGCCGAGGTTGGGAGCGACGCGCAGCATTCCGCTACCGGACTCGACCAGCCCGGGCAGCGCGATGCCAATGCCACCGATCCGCACCCCGAGCGTGTCCGCCTCCCGCAGGCTGTCGCGTACGGCCCTGGCGGTGCGCGACAGTACCCGGCCGGTCGGTTCGGTGCGATTGTCCGTCTCGCGCACCAGCCTGCTGCGCATCCTGCCGGTCAGGTCCACCAGACAGGTCGCGAGATAGTCGACCCCGATCTCCACCCCGAGTCCGTGCGGCCCCGTCTCGGAGAGCGACAGTGCCGCACCGCGCCTGCCGGGTCCCGCTCGTCGTGCCGGACCCGAGTCGGTGACCAGCCCCGCCGCCAGCATCCGTTCCACGAGGCTGGACACCGTCGCCTTGGTGAGGCCGGTGCGACCGGCGATCGACGCCCTCGAGATGCCGGGAGCGTCGGCGATGGCGCCCAGCACGAGGGCGGAATTGTGCCTGCGTACGGTGTGCTGCCCGGCAGGGGGCGGGGCGGCCGGTCGCGAAGTGCTCACTCGCCGAGCGTAAACGTTCAGAGCCTGAACGAACCTCTTGACCCACACTCGGTGCCGCCGATAAGTTCAGTCATCGAACTAATTAGTGGACACCGGGAGGGCACCGTGGGACATCCATCGACGCGCAGGCCAAGTCGTGAGGACAAGTTCAGCTTCGGCCTGTGGACGGTGGGCTGGCGGGCGATCGACCCGTTCGGAGACGCGACGAGGCCGACACTGGACGCGGTCGAGGCCGTGCACCGCCTCGCCGAACTCGGCGCGTGGGGGATCACGTTCCACGACGACGACCTCATCCCGTTCGGGTCCGGCGAGGCCGAGCGGGACCGGCGCATCGCGCGGTTCCGCGGCGCGCTCGACGAGACCGGCCTCGTGGTGCCGATGGCCACGACGAACCTGTTCGGCCACCCCGTGTTCAAGGACGGCGGATTGACGAACAACGACCGGGACATCCGCCGGTTCGCCCTGCGCAAGGTCATGCGCAATATGGACCTCGCCGCGGAACTGGGAGCCTCGACGTACGTTCTGTGGGGTGGCAGGGAGGGCTCGGAAACCGACGCGGCGAAGGACGTCGGCGCCGCGCTCGACCGTTACCGCGAGGGCATCGACACGCTCGCGCAGTACGTGCTCGATCAGGGCTACGACCTGCGGCTCGCGCTCGAGCCCAAGCCGAACGAACCGCGTGGTGACATCTTCCTGCCGACGATCGGTCACGCGCTGGCATTCATCTCGACCCTCGAACACCACGACATGGTCGGGGTCAATCCCGAGGTCGGGCACGAGCAGATGGCCGGTCTGAACTTCGTCCACGGCATCGGGCAGGCGCTCTGGCAGGGAAAGCTGTTCCACCTCGATCTCAACGGTCAGCGTGGTCCGCGCTACGACCAGGACCTGATCTTCGGCCACGGTGACCTGCTGTCGGCGTTCTTCCTGGTGGACCTGCTGGAGCACGGCGGTTACGACGGCCCCCGGCACTTCGACTACAAGCCACTGCGCACCGAGGACATCGACGGTGTCTGGGCCAGCGCGGAGGCGAATATGCGCAGTTATCTGCTGCTGCGGGAGCGGGCACGAAACTTCCGGGCGGACCCCGAGGTGCAGGACGCGCTGGCCTATTCGCGTGTGCCGGAGCTGTCCGTGCCGACACTCGCGCCCGGCGAGAAGCCGGCGGACCTCAAGGCCGACCGATCCTCGTTCGAGGACTTCGACGCCGACGCGGCAGCGGAGCGGGGTTACGGCTTCGCCGCGTTGTCCCAGCTCGCGCTGGAGCACCTGATCGATGCCCCGCATCCAGGCTGAGCGGTCGACGGCTGAGCGGCCGGGGAGTGGACAGCCGGGGGCTGGGCTTCGTTCAGCAAAGCCCTCTGGACAGGGCGAGTGCGGCCGTGCGGACCGCGGGTGCGACGCGGTCGGTCCGCATCCGGTTCGACCAGCCGGAGATCGAGATGGCCGCCACGGCCGTGCCCACTGAGTCCAGTAGCGGACTGGCGGCGCACACCACCCCCGGCCCGGACTCCTCACGCTCGTAGGCGATGCCCTCGGCGCGAATCCGCTCGAGCTGACGGCGGAGCAGGCCGGGGGCGGTGACCGTACGCGGACTGAGCCGGGGCAGTCCCGCGTCGATGACCGCCTGTATGCGTTCCTGGGGTCCGTTGGCGAGGATCGCCTTGCCGACGGCGGTGGCGTGCGCGGGAAAGCGGCCGCCGATCCGGGAGGGCAGGCGGGGAGCGTCGGGCCCGCGTAGCACGTCGAGGTAGACGACCTCGGTGCCCTCGAGTACCGCGAGGTGCACGGTGTTGCGGGTGGCCTCCCTGAGGTCTGCCAGGTACGGGCGGGCGGCGTCGACGATGCCGCGCTGCCTGGTGGCCAGCTGCCCGATCTCGAACAACCGCAGGCCGAGGCGTAGCGAGGGGCCTGCGCGTTCCAGCAGCCCGTATGCGACCAGGTGCCCGGTGAGCCGGTGGACGCTGGACTTGGGCAGCGCCGTGCGCCGGGCGAGTTCGGACACCCCGAGCGCGTCGTCGCCGGGGCGGAAAGCGGTCAGCAGGGCGCTGATCCTGGCTGCGGTGGAGACATCATCGTTCCGCTCAGCGGCACACATGCGTTGAGTGTGCCGCATCCGGCCGGGAAGTGTGCGGTGCATGGAAGCGTGTCTGTGCAGAAGGGAGCCCGCATGACGCAGCGGCGACGAGTGGCGGCCGCCATCGTGGGGCCAGGCAATATCGGCACCGACCTGCTGGTGAAGCTGCGCCGCAGTGAACTGGTGGACGTGCGGTACATGGTCGGCGTCGATCCGGCTTCCGAAGGGCTGGCCAGGGCTGCCGAACTGGGCGTACGTACCTCCGCGTCCGGGGTGGACTGGCTGTTGGCCCAGCAGGAGCCACCGGAAATCGTGTTCGAGGCGACATCGGCCGGGGCGCACCGGGCGAACGCGCCGCGCTACGCCGAGGCCGGGATCCAGGCGGTCGACCTGACCCCGGCGGCGATCGGTCCGTTCACCTGCCCCGTGGTGAACCTGCCTGACCAGTTGGACGCGGCGAACCTGAACATGATCACCTGCGGCGGGCAGGCGACGATCCCGATCGTGCGAGCGGTGTCCCGGGTGACCCCGGTGCCGTACGCGGAGATCGTGGCCTCGGTGTCGTCGCGCTCGGCTGGGCCGGGTACCAGGGCGAACATCGACGAGTTCACCGAGACCACGGCGCGCGGGATCGAGGCGGTCGGCGGCGCGGCCGCGGGCAAGGCGATCATCATCATCAACCCGGTCGAGCCGCCGATGATCATGCGGGACACGGTGTTCTGTGCGATCGACCCGGACGCGGACCGCGACGCGATCACCGCCTCGATCGAGCGGATGGTGGCCGACGTCCGGGAGTACGTGCCCGGGTACACGCTCAAGGCGGAGCCGCAGTACGACGAACCGCGGCCGGACTGGAACGGCCGCGCGAGGGTCGCGGTGTTCCTGGAGGTGGAGGGCAACGGTGATCACCTGCCCCCGTATGCGGGAAACCTGGACATCATGACGGCCGCCGCCGCCCGGGTGGGGGAGTTACTGGCGGAACGGAATCTGGCGCGCGAGGTGGTGGGCTCATGAACGACCGGCACTGGAACGAAGGCGGCCGCGAGGTGCGGCTGGTGGACACCACCCTGCGCGACGGTAGCCATGCGATGGCGCATCGGTTCACCGAGCAGAACGTGCGGGACACCGTACGGGAACTGGACAACGCGGGCGTCTCGCTGATCGAGGTGACGCACGGCGATGGTCTCGGCGGTTCCACCTTCAACTATGGCTTTTCCCTCGTGGACGAGCGCAGGTTGATCGCGGCGGCTGTCGAGGAGGCCCGCAGCGCACGCATCGCGGTGCTGCTGCTGCCCGGCCTCGGCACCGTGACCGACCTGCGGGCGGCGGCCGACCTGGGTGCGGGAGCGGTCCGAATCGCCACCCACTGCACGGAGGCGGACGTGTCCGTGCAGCATTTCGCGGCGGCCCGCGACCTCGGCCTCGAGACGGTCGGGTTCCTGATGCTGTCGCATATGTCCACACCGGAGGCGCTGGCGCGGCAGGGCCGGATCATGGTGGACGCGGGCTGTCAGTGCGTCTACGTGGTCGACTCCGCGGGCGCGCTGATCCTGGAAGAGGCGGCCGACCGGATCGCGGCGCTGGTCGCCGAGTTCGGCGAGCAGGCCGAGGTCGGCTATCACGGGCACCAGAACCTGAGCTTCGGTGTGGCGAACTCGGTACTGGCCCAGCGGGCGGGCGCCCGGCAGATCGACGGTTCGCTGGTCGCGCTCGGCGCGGGAGCGGGCAACTCGCCGACCGAGGTCCTCGCCGCGACGTTCGAGCGGCTCGGCGTCGACACGGGCGTGGACAAGGACGTGCTGATGGCGGCGGCGGAGAACGTGGTGAAGCCGTACATCACCCGTCTGCCCGTGATGGATCGATCCTCGATCGTGCAGGGGTTCGCCGGGGTGTACTCGAGCTTCCTGCTGCACGCCGAGCGAGCCGAGCAGCGCTACGGAGTGCCCGCGCACGAGATCCTCTACCGGGTCGGGCAGGCCCGCTACGTCGGCGGTCAGGAGGACATGATCATCGATATCGCCTTGGAGATCCTGCGCGAGCGCGATGCCGCGGGAGCCGCTGGGACAGACGCCAAGGTCAGCGTGGGCGCGGTGTCAGGCTCGCCCGGCTGAGCAGGTGGACGCAATGCGCCACCAGCCGCTGTCTCGGCACCGTCATCGTGCCCTCGAGATGAGCCACGAACAGGTTGGTCAGCGCCCCGACCAGGCCCACCGCGGTCATCTCGCGGTCCAGCTCGTCCGCGCTCGTCGGCAGCTGCTCCCGGATCAGCGCGGCGAAGGCTGGCAGCAATTCCACGCCCCGCCTGCTGAGCGTGGGGTCGGTCAGCGGCGCGATCAGCAGCACCCGGCCCTTGCGGGGATCGTCCAGCATCAGCTCGACGAATGCCGTCACCGCCGCCTCGGCACGTTCGGTCGCCGAGGCGGGCGCGGCGGCGACCGCGTCGACCAGTGCCTGGTGGGCCTGCGCACCGACCTGCTCGTAGACCGCGAGCACGAGCGCTTCCCGGTCGGCGAAATTCTCGTAGAAGTAGCGTTCGGTCAGCTTGGCCTTGCGGCAGACGGCACGTACGGACACCGCCGCGGTGCCGCCCGTACCGAGCAGATCGAGCCCGGCGGCCAGCAGCTGCTCGCGGCGGGCGGCCCGGCGATCGCTCAGCGTGGTGCCGCCCCACGTACGCCCTGCTGTGTCGGCCATCACGGACATTCTCCAGTACGAGTGGTGGATTCGTTGACTACACCTGTTGTCAACCTTAGCCTGACAACAGGTGTAGTCACTTTGCCTGCCGTGCTGAGGAGAACGATGATGGACACAGGCCCCGTACCACTCGGTCCCGACTCGCTCACCTGGAAGTACTTCGGCGACTGGCGTGGCCTGCTGATCGCACTCTGGGCAGGCTCGATGCAGAACATGCACCCCGGCCTCGGCGCCGGGGTGGAGCAGCACTCGAGGTTCTTCGAGGAGCGCTGGCAGCGGCTGTTCCGCTCGCTGTACCCGATCGGGGGTGTGGTCTACGACGGTCCACGCGCACACCGGACGGCGCTGCAGGTCCGGGGTTACCACGAGACGATCAAGGGCGTGGACGCGCAGGGGCGGCGCTACCACGCGCTCGACCCCGACACCTACTACTGGGCGCACGCGACTTTCTTCGTGAGCACGTTGCGCATCGCGGAGCACTTCATGGGCGGGCTCACCGAGGCCCAGCGCAGGCAGCTGTTCGACGAACATGTGCAGTGGTACCGGATGTACGACATGAGTATGCGTCCCGTGCCCGAGACCTGGGAGGACTTCCAGCGTTACTGGCATCGGATGTGCACCGAGGTGCTGGAGGACAACAAGGCGACCAGGGACGTACTGAAGATCGGCGAACTGCCCAAGCCCGCGGCCACGCCGTGGCTGCCCGACGCCCTGTGGCGACTGGTCCGTCCCGCCGTGGCGCGTGGCTTCGTCTGGCTCACCGTCGGTATGTACGACCAGCCGGTGCGAGATCTGCTCGGCTACCGCTGGTCGGAGCGCGACCGCTGGTCGCACCGGGTGGTGGGCAAAGCGATCAACGCCGGGTTCAGCCTCGTTCCGCATGACCGCAGGTATCACCCGAGGGCCAGGGCGGGTTGGCGCCGGGTGACCGGGAAGGTGGCGCCGGACGCGCCACAGGTGGAGACCCCTGCCCGGAATCTGCCGCCGCTGGACCGGCGTGACAGCCCGACGCACTACTCGCCACAGGGGGCCCGGCCCGCCGATCGGGTTCGTTGACCGGCACAAGATCAGCTACGTTCGATCCACCCGTATCCGCCGTCCCGCAGGAGGTCCACGTGAAGCTCGGCTACCACCTCGGCTACTGGTCGTCCGGTCCGCCAGCGGGAGCGCTGGAGGCCATCGTGCGGGCCGAGGAACTCGGCTACGACTCGGTGTGGACGGCGGAGGGGTACGGCTCGGACGCCTTCACCCCGCTGGCCTGGTGGGGAGCGTCGACGTCCCGGATCCGGCTCGGTACGAACATCGTGCAGATGTCGGCGCGTACCCCGACGGCCACCGCGATGACCGCGATGACCCTGGACCATCTCAGCGGTGGCCGGTTCGTGCTGGGTCTCGGCGCGTCCGGCCCGCAGGTCGTCGAGGGCTGGTACGGCCAGCCCTACGCCCGGCCGCTGGCGCGTACCCGGGAGTACGTGGACATCGTGCGCAAGGTCGTCGCGCGCGAACGACCGGTGACGCACGAGGGCGACTTCTTCACCCTGCCCCTGCCCGGCGGTACTGGGCTGGGCAAGCCGCTGAAGTCCACGGTGCATCCGCTGCGGCCGCACGTCCCGATCCATCTCGCCGCCGAGGGACCGAAGAACGTCGCACTCGCCGCCGAGATCTGTGACGGCTGGCTGCCGTTGTTCTTCTCGCCGAAAAGCGACGCGTTCTACCGCGCGGCGCTCGCCGAGGGTTTCGCCCGCAGGCCGCAGCAGGGTCCCCCGGAGCACTTCGAGGTCGCCGCCTCGGTGCCGGTGATCGTGCACGACGACGTCGAGCACGCTGCCGCACTGATCAAACCGTCGCTGGCGCTCTACATCGGCGGAATGGGCGCGAAGGGGGTCAACTTCCACCACGACGTGTTCGCGCGGATGGGCTACGAGGACGTCGCGGACACGGTGCAGGAGCTCTACCTCGCGGGCCGTAAGGAGGACGCGGTCGCGGCCATCCCCACCAGCCTCGTCGAGGACACCTCGTTGATCGGTCCTGCCGCGAAGATCAGGGAGGAGCTGTCCGCCTGGGAGGAGACCGTTGTGACGACCTTGCTGGTGCGCGGTGACGCGGCCACCTTGCAGGCGGTCGCCGAGGTGCTGTCGTAGGCAACGCGCGGCATCCGGATACTCTCATCGCGATCATGTGCGATCTCGCACCGACGAGGAGGATTCCGTGGCCCAGCTGACCGCACGGACCCGGCTCGGCTACTCCTTCGGCTCCTTCGTCACGGGTGCTTTCGGCACGGTGCCAGGGCTCCTGCTGCTGCCGTACCTGACTGACACCATGGCCGTTCCCGCCGCGCTGGCCGGAGCGATCGTGCTGCTCCCGAAGGCCTGGGACGTGCTGTTCAACCCGGTCGCCGGGCGCATCTCCGATGCCGCGCGGCTGCGGCACGGCAGCCGGAGACGGTTCCTGCTGTACGGCGGCATCAGCGTCGCGATCTGTTTCGCGGCGTTGTTCGCGCACCCCGGCCTCGGCTCCGTGGCCGGCGACGCGACCTATGTCGTGGTGGTGTTCTTCCTGTGCGCCACCGCGTTCGCCTTCTTCCAGGTCCCCTACAACGCGCTGCCCGCCGAGATCACCGACGTGTACAACGAGCGCACCCGGCTGACGAGTTGGCGGATCGCCGTACTGGCACTGGCGATCCTGGTCTCGGGCGCAGGCGCTCCGGCGATCACCGACGCGATCGGTGGAGTACCCGGTTACCGGGTCATGGGTATCGCCGTGGCCGGGCTGATGATCGCCGGAACCATCGCTGTCTTCCTCGGTCTGCGCGGGGCATCGGTCGGGGAGTTGCGTGGATCGACACCGGGGCTGCGTGAGCTGGCCGCGACCATGCGGGCGTGGAAGCCTTTCCGCTGGTTGCTCGCGGTGTACTTCGTCCAGGCCCTCGGCATCGGCACCCTGCTCGCGGGGGTGGTCTATGTGGCGCGCTACGTCCTTGACGACAGCGGCATGCAGTCGCTGTTGTTCGCCGGGTTCGTGGGTCCGGCCCTTTTGGTGATGCCGCTGTGGAACCGGCTGGGGCAGCGGGGTGGCAAGCTGCTCGGTTTCCGCGTCGCGTCGGTGGTGTTCGGGCTCGCACTGGTGGGGCTGATCGGCGCACGGGTCCTGCCCGTGCCGATGGTGTTCGTGTTCGTCGCCATGGCCGGTGTGGGCTACGCCGGGATCCAGGTGTTCCCGCTGGCGATCCTGCCCGACCTGATCTCGGCCGAGGAGGAGCGAACCGGTGCGACGCGCGCCGGCGTCGCCGCCGGTGTCTGGACGGCTGCGGAAACCCTCGGTCTCGCGCTCGGGCCTGGCCTTTTCGGGCTGGTCCTCACGCTCGGCGGTTACGTGTCGACGGAGGGCTCGACCACGGTCACGCAGCCGGACAGCGCGGTGACCGCGATCGTGCTTGGTTTCTCGGCGATCCCCGCGGTGCTCATCCTGCTCGGGGTGCCGTTGCTGCGGCGTAGCGTGCTGGAGGGCAGTGGCCAGGAGAACCGAGTTCTGGAGGGGCGATCATGACCGCTTTGCCACAGCACGGCCAGAACGCCTCGGCCGTGCTCGCCGAACTCCGTCAGCGGCGTGCGGCCGACCTCCCCACGCACGGCGGCCGGACACTGGCCTACGTCTACGACAGCGGGCTCGCCGAGATCGACGAGCTGGCGGCGGCCGCGCACGCCTCGGCCGCATCGGCCAATGGGCTCGACCCCACGGCTTTCCCCAGCCTGGCCGCGATGGAGAACGATCTGGTGGCAGCCGCGGCCGGGCTGCTCGGTGGCACGCCCTCGACGGTCGGGTCGGTGACTTCGGGCGGCACGGAGTCCTGTCTGCTCGCGGTGCTCGCCGCGCGGAACTCCAGGCCGGAGCTCGATCGTCCCGCCATGGTCCTGCCGGCGACCGCGCACGCCGCGTTCCACAAGGCCGCCCACTACTTCGGTGTCCGAGTGATCACGGTCCCGGTCGACCCGCGCACCTTCCGCGCCGACAGCGCGGCCATGGCCGCCGCCATCGATGCCGACACCGTGCTGGTCGTGGCGAGCGCGCCGTCCTACGCCCATGGTGTCGTCGACCCGATCGCCCCGATCGCAGCCGCGGCGGCACAGCGCGGTGTCCGGATGCATGTCGACGCCTGCATCGGTGGCTGGGTGTTGCCGTACCTGCGCAGACTGGGCGCCGGCGTGCCGGATTTCGGGTTCGGCGTCGAGGGCGTCACGAGCATCTCGGTGGATCTGCACAAGTACGCGTACTGCCCGAAGGGTGTTTCGGTACTGCTGCACGCCGACGCGGGCCTGCGCCGCAGCCAGTACTTCGCCAGCGCGGACTGGCCGGGCTACACGATGCTCAACACGACGTTGCAGTCCACCCGTTCCGGCGGTCCGCTCGCCGCGGCATGGGCGGTGCTGCGCAATGTCGGCGACGACGGTTATCTCAGCCTGGCCGAACGCACGGCCACGGCGACCGCGGTGATCCGGGACGGTATCGGGCAGGTGCCGGGCCTGCGGATTCTCGGCGACCCGGACGCCACACTGCTGGCCGTGACGGCAGCGGAGGACGCGGGCTTCGACCTGTTCACCGTGGCCGACGAGATGCGCACGCGCGGCTGGTACGTGCAGCCGCAGTTCGCCCACGCGGCGTCCCCGGTGAACCTGCACCTCACGGTCACGGCAGCCAACCGGGGCAACGAGCAGCGGTTCCTCGACGATCTGCGCGACGCTGTCGGCGCCGCCCGCTCTCGCGGCCCGGTGACCGTCGACGACGAACTGGTGGCGTTACTGGCCGAACTCGATCCGGAGCAGCTGACCGGAGAGCAGTTCGCGACCTTGTTGGCTGGTGCGGGTCTCGGCGCCGGCGGCGGACTGCCGGAGCGGATGGCGGAGATCAACGCGCTACTGGAGGCCGCCCCCGCCGCACTGCGGGAGCGGCTGCTGCTGGAGTTCCTCGGCCTGCTCTACCGGCCGGAGGCCTGAGCGCCTCGGCTCAGGGATCCCGCGAGTCGCGATGAGTTCTGCGGCGTCCGGCAGTCGTAACTGTCGAAACTGTCACCCGAGGAGGACTTCTGATGCGACGCGTGACCTATTCGATGAACGTCTCACTTGACGGCTACATCGTGGGCCCTGACGGCGAGTTCAACTGGACGGCGCCCGACGAGGAGGTCTTCCGCTTCGTCACGGACGAGATTCGAGAGGTCGGCGTCTACCTGTTGGGACGACGACTGTACGAGACGATGCTGTACTGGGAGACCGTCGACCAGAATCCGTCGCTCGACTTCTCAACGCTCGAGTGGGCCGGAATCTGGAAGCCGCTACCCAAGGTGGTGTTCTCCACCACGCTGTCGGAGGTTCAGGGCAACGCACGACTGGCCTCCGGCGGTCTCGCGGAGGAGATCGAGCGGTTGCGGGCCGAGCCGGGGGAGGGCGACATCGCGATCGGCGGCGCGACTCTCGCCGCCGAGGCTGCCGGGTTGGGTCTGATCGACGAGTACCGGGCCAAGGTCCATCCGGTGCTGGTTGGCGGTGGCGTCCCGTTCTTTCCTCAGCGCGAGCGCCGGGTGGATCTCGAACTCGTCGACACCCGCACCTTCAACTCGAATGTCGTCTACCTCCGCTACCGCGTGGCGCCCTAGCCGGGGTTGGGTGTGGGGCGTGTTGTCGTGGTCGGGGTATGTCCGGTGTGGACTGTGCTGGTTCGGTGATCGGCTGGATGGTTTTGGTGTAGGTGCGTCCGGTGGGTGTGGTGATGGTGGAGGTCCCGCTGTTGGGGTGGTGGGTGAGTGTCCAGCGGGGTTGGTCTTTGCGGTAGTGGTCTCGTTCGCATTTGGCGCCGCCGTTGTGCTCGGCGGTGACCCCGAGTTCTCTCCATTCGTGGAGGTGGTCGTAGTCGCAGCGGTGTGCGGGGCGGTGGCAGCCGGGTGCGGCGCATTCGCGGTCCCGGGCGGTGACGAAGTCCCGCAGGAATGCCGAGGGTCTGCGGCGGGTGCGTCCGAGGTCGCGGACCGCGCCGGAGGCCGGGTCGGTGAGGACTTTGCGGATCATGCTGTGCGGGTTGGTCATGATCTCTCGGGCGATGGCCGCTGGGAGTGGGCCGTAGCCGGCGAGTTCGCAGCCGCTGTCGGACATGGTCAGGGCGGTGGTGATGGGCATGTGCAGAAACACCACCGCCGCCGCCCGGGGTACTCCGGCTCCGGGGTCCTGACCCAGCAGCAATGCGGCGTACACGTCGGCGCGGAGTTGTTCCAGTGTCCGGTGGTCTCCGTTGTTGCGTAGTCGTCGTGCCATGGCGTCGATCCGGGCGTAGGCCGAGGCCGCCAGCTCGGCCGGGAGATCCGCCGACAAGGTCGCCATGGCGTTGTCCTGCGGTGACAGCACTACCTTGCGGCCCGCGCGGGCTTTGCGGGCCCGGGTGGTTTGTCCGTCGGGGTCGACGTTCTCCACCAAACGCCGAGTCGCGCGGACCAAGGAATACGGGTCGGTGAACTGTAGCCGCCCCGACGCGAGTTTCGCGGCGAGCAGGTCGTCGACCTGGC